>CAJFMB010000018.1 GCA_904390925.1 uncultured Subdoligranulum sp. | reverse complement strand
CCATAACCTGCGACATACTTTCTGCACACGACTCTGTGAAAGCACGAATGATATCAAGTTTATCCAACAGGTAATGGGCCATGCTGATTTTTCCACGACCATGGACATCTACACCCACATCACGCAGGAAAATATGGAGGAAAAAGCAGCTACAATCAAGGGCAATTTGGTGCTGATGTGAAAATTACAAAAAGGGCAAATCCGCAGCTAAAAACGCGGATTTGCCCTTTATTTTGGCCCGTCTGATGCCGTCTGATTTCATGCAAAAGTTGTGAAAAAGTTGTAGTTGTAAGGCTCTTTCACTACATCTTGTTTCGTCGGGTTCCGTCACACACAATATATTGTGGATTATTTGTCCAAAGGCTTCATGGTGGGGAAGAGCAGCACGTCGCGGATGGAGGCGGAGTCGGTCAGCAGCATGACCAGACGGTCCAGGCCAAAGCCCAGGCCGCCCGTGGGGGGCAGGCCGTATTCCAGCGCGGTGACGTAGTCGTAGTCCACCTCACAGGTGGCGGTGGGTTCCTCGGCCTTGCGCTCGGCCACCTGGTCCTCAAACCGCTTTTTCTGGTCGATGGGGTCGTTCAGCTCGCTGAAAGCGTTGCCGAACTCAGTGCCGTTGATGAAGTACTCGAACCGCTCCACAAAACCGGGATGGTCGGGGCTGCGCTTGGCCAGCGGGGAGCCTTCCACCGGGTACATGTAGATGAAGGTGGGTTGAATCAGCTTGTCCTCCACGTAGGCGTCGAAGAACTCGGTCAGCACCTTGCCGCGGGTGGCGTCGGCGGGGATCTCCACCTTGTGCTCGGCGGCGCAGGCACGGGCTTCCTCGTCGGTGGTCCAGCTGTCAAAGTCCACACCGGCGTACTTCTTCACCGCCTCCACCATGGTCAGGCGGTCCCAGTGGCCCAGGTCGATCTGCTGGCCCTGGTAGGGAATGACCAGGCTGCCGCAGATGTTCTTTGCCAGGCGCTGGTACAGCTCCTCCACCAGATCCATCATGCCGTGGTAGTCGGTGTAGGCCTGGTAGAGCTCGACGGAGGTGAACTCGGGGTTGTGGCGGGGGTCCATGCCCTCGTTGCGGAAGATGCGGCCCACCTCGTAGACGCGGTCATAGCCGCCCACGATCAGCCGCTTGAGGTACAGCTCGGTCTCAATGCGCAGGTACATGTCCATGTCCAGCGTATTGTGATGGGTGATGAAGGGCCGGGCGGAGGCGCCGATCTCCAGCGGGGTCAGGATGGGGGTGTCCACTTCCAGGAATCCCTTGCCGTCCAGGTAATCGCGGATCTCGCGGATGATGCGGCTGCGCTTGACAAAGGTTTCCTTGACATCGGGGTTGACGATCAGGTCCAGATACCGCTGACGGTAGCGGGCCTCCCGGTCGGTGAAGCCGTGGAATTTTTCCGGCATGGGCAGCAGGCTCTTGGCCAGCAGCGTCACCTCGGACACGCGGACGCTCAGCTCACCGGCCTTGGTGCGGAACACCTCGCCCTGGCAGCCGATCACATCGCCGATGTCCAGTTTCTTGAAGGCCGCATAGGGTTCGTCGCCCATCACGTCGCGGCGGGCGAAAATCTGGATGTCCCCCTTGTCGTCCCGCAGATGGGCAAAGCTGGCCTTGCCCATCACGCGCTTGGACATCATGCGGCCGGCCAGGTGTACAATGCGGCCGGTCTCCGCCTCGGCGGGCAGGTCCTTGTACTCGGCTTTCAGATCCTCCGAGTAGGCGTCCTGCGGGTAGCGGGTGATGGCAAACGGGTCATGGCCGGCGGCGCGCAGATCCGCCAGTTTCTGGCGGCGGACGGCAGCCTGCTGGCTGATGTCCTGCTCGGCTGCGCGGGCAGGGGTCTGGTTATTCTGTTCCATGCGGCATTTTCCTTTCCTCTATCAAAACGGGGCGCAAGTCCCCTGCCGTCCCGGGGCGGGACGGACTTAGCGGCTGCGGCTGACGCTGAGCACCTTGTAGGTGATGATGTTGCCGTTGGGCAGCGTCACGTCCACACGGTCGCCCACCTTCTTGCCGATCAGGGCAGCGCCCACCGGGCTCTCGTCACTGATGCGGCCGGCATCCACGTCGGCTTCGGTGGAGCCGGTGATGTCGTACTCTTCTGCTTCGTCCTCGTCGTCGCCGTCGGCCAGGATGCGCACATGCATGCCGATGGAGACGGTGTCATGGGACAGGTCGCTGTCGTCGATGACGCGGGCAATCTTCAGGGTTGCCTCCAGGTCGGCGATGCGGGCTTCCACCATGGCCTGCTCTTCCTTGGCGGCGTCGTACTCAGCATTCTCGGACAGGTCGCCGTAACCGCGGGCAACCTTGATTTTATCAGCAACTTCCTTACGCTTGACGGTGCGCAGGTTGTTCAGCTCTTCTTCCAGCTTTTTCAGACCCTCGTGGGTAACAACGATCTCTTTTGCCATAGCCGGTTTCTCCTTAACAGTAAAAGTTGTGCGGCCCTTGTGGGCCGCACTGATTCAATAATTATACAGATATACTTTAGCGTTGTCAAGTCGTTTCCGGCAGGAACGGCGGGGGCGGTCCCGGGCATATTGTGGCATGACGGGGCGGCCCGCAAAGGGTTGCCCCGCTGACAAACCCCTGTACAGAAAAGGAGCTGATTGTCCGATGAAACGACCTGTACGACTGGCCTTGTCCGGCGCGGCGCTGGCGCTCTGCCTGACCGCCTTCGCCCTGCCTGCCTTTGCCACCGGAACCGAGACCCCGGATGTGAGCGGCAGCTACCATCCCACCCGCGCCGAGGCGCTGGAGGATCTGAGCCCCGCCGATTTCCGCGAGTCGGATGTGACCATCAATCCCACCACGCTGGCCATCAATAACCTTTACGACGACAAGGGCAACCTGATCCCCGCCACCCTGAGCACCGACGGGCATTTCTTCATCATTCCCACCACCACCGGATTTCTTTATCTGGCGACCGGGCGCTGAGGTCCGGGACGGGCGCGGAGCGCAACGCTTCCGCGCCCGTTTTTTTCTGCTGCACAGAGGTTTTTCTTTACACTGCCGGCCAAACAGGGTATAATTTCGACATTGGCGTGCAATTGTGCTATAATAAAGCGTCTATCGGCAATTTTTGCCGGGGAAGTGGTTTCCCGCAAGTTTTGTATAACAAGGAGGTGCATCCATGGGGCTTTCCAGCGTCGGCTTTTTTGTCTTTCTGCCGGTGGTGGCGGCGCTCTATCTGCATCTGCCGCATAAAATCCAGCCGGGCTTTCTGCTGGTGGCCAGCTGGGTGTTTTATCTGCTGGCCATGCCTGCCATGTTTGTGGTGCTGCTTGGCATCACGGCGGCATCCTACTGCATCGCCCGCGGGCTGGAATCCGCCCATCGGGCCGCCTGGCTGCACGGGGGCGTGGTGTGTCTGCTGGCCGTGCTGGCCTTTTTCAAGTACGGCCCGGCGCTGAACGCCGCCTGGGACCTGGGCCTGCCGGACATCGCCTTTCCGCTGGGCATCAGCTTTTACACCTTCGCGGTCATCTCCTATCTGGTGGATGCCTCCCGCGGGGACTGCCCGGTGGAGAAAAACTTCATCATCCACGCGCTGTTTCTCTCCTTTTTCCCCACCGTCACCTCGGGGCCCATCTGCCGCGCCGGGGAACTGATGCCCCAGCTGGCCGCCGAGCACCGCTTTGACCAGGGCCGCACCATCGCCGCCCTGCGGCTTTACGCGCTGGGCACCTTCAAGGCCATTGCGGTGGGCAAGACGCTGTCGGTGCTGGTGCAGCAGGTCTTTCCCAACTATCATGACTACGGCGGCTGGATGCTGATGCTCGGTGCCGTGGCCTACACCTTCTACCTGTATTTCGACTTTTCCGGCTATTCCGACTCCGCCCGCGCCGCCGCGCTGATGATGGGCATCTCCCTGCCGGAAAACTTCAAGACCCCGTTTTTTGCCACCAACTTTTCCGGTTTCTGGAACCGGTGGCACATCAGCTTTTCCTCCTGGCTGCAGGATTACCTGTTCATGCCGCTGGCCTGGGCGGATGTATCCCCGCTGACCCGCGGCCGCCGTGACCGGCTGCCGGTGTGGATCTGCCTGCTGTGCGTCTTTCTGGTGTCCGGCTTCTGGCACGGCAACACGTTGCCCTTTGTGCTGTGGGGACTGCTGCAGGCGATCTACCGCATCGGCGAGGAAGTGCTGCACAAGCGGCTGGGCAAGCCCAAGAAGAAAGCCCCTGCCCGGGTGTTGTGGGGCAAGCGGGCGGTGGTGTTTGTGCTGTGGACCTTCAGCATGGTGTTTTTCTGCGTAGGGTCCACCGGCGGCATGGACATCGGGGACTGCTTCGGCTATCTGGCCGGCTGTGTGCAGGGGTTGTCCCCCGCCCGCTTTGCCGGGGAACTGTACAGTGTGATCTATGACGGCTTCTATCCCCATGTGCTGATGGTGGCCGGCTACTATCTGTTTGTGGTGCTGGCGCTGGCGCTGGCCTTCCGGCTGGACTGGTACCGCAGTTTTTCCTGCAAAAACCGCCCGTCGGAGCAGGCGCTGGCCGCCATGCCCCGGCAGCGGCTGATCTGCTATCTGCTGGTAGTCTGCATCCTGATCGGCCTGATTCTGGAAAGCGGCGGCTTTGGCGGCGGCGCCAACTTTGGTGCCTATGCGGGATTCTGATTGTGAAAGGGGGCTTTGCCCATGAAACATATTCTGCGCAGGGCAGCCCCGCTGTTTCTGCCGGTGCTGGTGTGGCTGGCGTTTTTCATCGCCTTTGAGCCCAACAACTATTTCGGGCTGAAACCCGCCACCTCCTCCACCCAGCCGGTGGCCCGGGTGCGGGAATACCAGGCCGACCCCGGCCGCAACCTGATTTTAGGCGACAGCCGTCTGGCCCACATCGACATGGACCAGGCCGCCCGGGTATCCGGCAGGCAGTGGCAGAACCTGGCCTTCGGCGGCGCATCGCTGAAGGAGACGCTGGATCTGGCGGACTATATCCTGGATTCCGGCAATCCGGTGGACGAGCTGGTGCTGAGCGTTTCCTTCTATACCCTGAACCAGAACTACAACACCGACCGGTTCCAGCAGCTGGAAACCACCCTGGAGAACCCGGTGGCCTACTGTCTGAACCTGGAATACAACGTCAACGCCCTGACCGTCTTTCTGGACACGGTGCGGGGCACCCCCGACGCGGTGGAGACCGGCGAGTGGGGCCCTGCTGACTATGTGGGCGACGACGGCGAGACGCTGCCAGTCCACTACAAGCTGTATGTCTACCCCCAGAGCCTGATCCCCCGTTGCCTGGACTGGTCGCTGAGCGATCAGTTTGACCGCATTGCCCAGCTGGCCCAGCGCTGCCGGCAGCAGGGTGTGACGCTGACGGTGGTGCTGCCGCCGATGGCGGACAATGTGCTGACCGAGGTCTGCGAGCCCTACGGCATCGACACCGCCATGGAGCAGCAGGTGCTGCCCCAGCTGAAGGACTGGGCCGGGGAATATGGGTTCCGGCTGCTGGACTACGAGTGGGAGGACCGCCCCGACTTTGACGACGACACCCAGTTTTACGACGGGTTCCACCTGGACGAGGTCCACGGCCTGCCCCAGTGGGTGGAGATGCTGTTTTCCCAGCTGAAACAAGGCTGATTTGCCGCGGCGCAGGTCCGCCGCCGAGACTGATTCCAAACAGGAGGCATTCCTTTTGGCACTGGATTTTTTGATTCTGTACGAGCACACGGTGCGCGAGTATGAGAGTGATCTGCTGCTCAAACTGGAGCTGGAGCGCCGGGGCTACAAGGTGGAGATCCGCCAGCTGTTGGACCCCAAGCATCTGCGGCTGTTCGGCAAGGACAAGCCGGAGGTGCTGGTGGCCAGCTGCATGTATGACAACGAGGCCATCAACAGCCATGTCTACAACAACATCGGCCGCTGCGACAAGATCGTCAACCTGCACTGGGAGCAGATGCTGTCCGACACCCAGGAGGAGGGCGACTGGTTCAACATGAACGGCAACGCCAAGCGCTGCATCCAGACCTGCTGGGGCAAGCGCACCGCCAAACGGCTGCAGGACCACGGCATGGAGGCAAAGAACACCCCCGTGACCGGCGCGGTGATGATGGATTTTCTGCGGCCGGAGTTCAACGGCTATTTCCGGGACAAGGCCGCCCTGTGCCGGGAATTCGGTCTTGACCCGGACAAGCACCTGCATCTGTATATTTCCAGCTTCGGCTATGCCAGCATGTCGGATGCCGAGGTGGAGGAGCTGTCCCGGATGGCGGGCACCGATTTTACCGGCTTTGCCCGCACCAACCGGGTGTCGATGGCCCAGACGCTGGACTGGTTTGACCGGTATCTGGGCGAGCACCCGGAGGTGGAACTGGTCTACCGCCGCCATCCCAGCGAGTGGAACAGCCCTGCGCTGGACCAGCTGGCAAAAAAGCGGCCCAATTTCCATGTGATTTTTGCCGACAGCGTCAAGCAGTGGATCGTGGCGGCGGATTCCATCTCCATCTGGATGAGCACCGCGGTGGCCGAGGTCTACATGGCGGGCAAGAGCTGCCACATCCTGCGCCCGGTGCCCATCGAGCACGAGTATGACCCGGTCATCTACAAGGGCGCCCGCTATGTCACCAGCTACGAGGAGTTTGCCGCCTCGATGCAGGACCCCAATCCCCCCTTCCCCATCGCGCGGGAGGTCATTGAGGGCTACTTTGACCCCAGCCCCCGCTCCGCCTACTTGCGGATGGCGGATCTGCTGGAGGAAGTCTACCAGAACCCGCCCCGGGACCATCCCATGGGCGAGGGCTTCACCCCCCATTTCAATCTGCTCAAGTTTGTGGCGCTGGCGGGGGTGCATTTTCTCTACCGGCACAGGTGGGAGCCGAAAAAGGTCTTTGGCTTCTGTCCGCCGCTGGCAAATTTTGCCCAGCGGATCTACGGCTATGTGGACAAGGCCCACATCACCCCGGAAGAGGTCGAGCGCATGACCGCCCGCATCCGTCCCTTTGTGAAGGATGTCTGAGGCGCTGTTTGCCCGCCCGGCGTTTTCCAAGCGTTTTTGAGACAAGCGAGGTTTGCCATGCCTGAGTCACCAAAGGAAAAGCCCGCCAAGGCCGAAAGCTTTGTGGGCAATGTGATGAAATATTCCATCGCCACCTATCTGGGATTTCTCATCAGCGGCGCGGCGCTGATCATCAAGGGCGTCCTGCCCGCCGACACCTACGCGGTGCCCGCCACCTTCATGGCCTACACCATGTCGCTGATGAATCTGGGCATGCTGGGGCTGGACCAGGCACTGCTGCGCTTTTACCGCGAACCGCCGGAAGGGACCACCGGCCGGGGCATGTTTTTGGCCTGCGTGCGGCTGTCGCTTCTGGTCATGCTGGTGGTGGGCGCCGGGGCCAGCGTCTTTTTTGCTCCCACCCTGTCGGTGGCCTTCGGCCTGGGGCAGGGCGGCACCGCGCTGGTGCCGTTTCTCTTCCTCAACGCCGCCCTCTACATGCTGGTGCGGTATGTGAATGTGCTGCTCCGGCTGGAAAACGACGTGCGGGCCTACACCATGCAGACGCTGTGGATGAACGCCTGCCTGAACCTGATCTATCTGCTGCCCGGCTTTTTCACCTCCAACACCTGGGCCTTCATCGCCGCGGCGCTGGCCGGGTTCGGCGGGGTGGCCATTGCCTTCTGGTTCCGTGCGGTGGGCACCGCCCGTCCCGGCGACACTCCCGCCCCCAAAGGCATCCGGGCGCTGAAAACCGCCGGCCGCACCTACCGCCTGCTGCTGCCCTACGGCATCCTGCTGGCGCCGGCCGCCATCCTGACCCCGCTTTACCGCTCGGTCTGCCTGTCCTTTCTGGCCACCGGTTCCGGCACCACCTCCCAGGGGTTGTTTGAGTTCGGCTACACCCTGGCCCAGCTGGTCACCACTGTGCAGGCCGGGTTTTCCACCTACTGGGGTCCCTACGTCTATGCCAATTACCGCACCGAACAGGCCCGCATCGGCCGCATCCACGATGTGCTGAACTTTCTGGTGTTCGGCTTTTTCTGCCTGCTGATCATGTTCGAGGACATCATCTTTCTGATCTTCCCGGGCAAGGCGGCCTGTCTGCGGTTTTTCCCGGTGATGATGCTGTCGTCGGTATTTGCCATCCTGATCGAGGGCACCGTCTACGGCAATGCCATTGCCCGGCGCCCCCATCACGACACCATCGGCGTGGCGGTGGGCGTGGGGGTCAATGTGGCCATGTGCGCTTGGCTGGTGCCGCTGTATGATGTGACCGGCGCGGCGGTGGCGGTGGCGGCCTCCAATGCGGCCATGTTTTTGTACCGCACTGTCACGGGACAGTATTACTACCGCACCATTCCCAGCTACGGGCGGACGGTGTCCGGCTTTCTGCTGGCGCTGGCCGCCACCGCGGCGGGTGTGGTGTTCTATCAGCATTTTGTCATCAAGTTTGTGCTGGTGGGGGCAATCGTCTTTGTTTACTGCACCCTCTACCGGCCCCAGCTGCAGAAACTGTGGAAGATGGGGCTGGGACTTTTGCGCAAGCTGCTGCATCGAGAACAGTGAATATTTCCGCCGGCCGGGGGGGATCTCCGGCCGGACGGGACGGAAAGGTTGAGGTGACCGGATTTTATGCACCATTGCGGCACACAGGTTTTGCAGACGGGCCGGCTGACCCTGCGGCAGCTGACCATTGACGATTCGGAAATGATGTTCGGCAACTGGGCCGGCGACCCGGAGGTGACCCGGTATCTGCGCTGGAACGCCCACCGCAACTGGGCCGAGACCGCCGAGTATCTGAATTTTGTGACGCAGCAGTATCCCGACCCGGCGTTTTACAGCTGGGGCATTGAGGAGCGGGCCACCGGTATTCTGATCGGGACCATCTCGCTGGGCAAGGGGGAGCCGGACCCGGGTTGGCCCCCGGCCTGTGACCGGCTGGGTCCCCCCTGGGAGGCCGGCTACTGCCTGGGCCGCAAATGGTGGGACCGGGGCTATGCCACCGAGGCGCTGTGCGCGGTGCGGGATTTCTGGTTCGGCACCGTGCGGGGCAAGTGGCTGTGCTGCTGCCACGCCTACGAGAATGTGGCCTCCGGCGCCGTGATGCAGAAAGCCGGATTTACCTATCACCACGATGCGGTGATGCACCGGTTTGACGGCACCGAGGTGCCCTGCCGGGTGTATTTTCTGCTGCGCAGCCAGGTACAGCTGCCGGGGTGAGAATTTTTCTGAGCAAAGGGAACCAAATCTATGAGTGAACTGATTCATCTGCCGGGCGCCGATCCGATGGAAGAGCCCCAGGCCGTCCCCACCCCCGCCGAGCCGGAAGGTCCGGTACCGGTGGTATTGCTGGCGCTGGACCAGGGCAAGTTTGATGCCGAGCGCAGTCTGGCGGAGCTGGCCGCGCTGGCCGAGGCCAACGGCATGCAGGCGGTGGCGTCGGTGGTGCAGAAGCGCTCCACGCCGGAGGCCGCCACCATGCTGGGAGAAGGCAAGGTGGCGGAGGCCCGGCTGGTCTGCCTGAATGCCGGGGCCCAGGCCGCGATTTTTGACGGCGAGCTGACCGGCAGCCAGCTGCGCAACCTGAGCGCGGCGCTGCAGGTGGAGGTCATTGACCGCACCATGCTGATCCTGGAAATTTTCCGGTCCCGCGCCACCACCAACGAGGGCAAGCTGCAGACCGAGCTGGCGCTTTTGCGCTACCAGATGCCCCGGCTGCAGGGCCTGGGCGAGGTGCTGAGCCGTCAGGGCGGCGGCGGTGGCGGCGGAGCCGGTGCCCGGCGCGGCGCCGGCGAGACCAAGCTGGAGCTGGACCGGCGGCACATCCGGCGCCGGATCGAGACGCTGGAAAACCGGCTGGAAGAGATGGAAAAGCGCCGGGGCGAGACCCGCCGTGCCCGCCAGAAAAGCGGCGTGCCGGTGGTGGCGATGGTGGGCTACACCAACGTGGGCAAGTCCAGCCTGACCAACGCGCTGTGCGGGGCCGAGATCTTTGAGGCGGACATGCTGTTTGCCACGCTGGACCCCACCGCCCGGCGCCTGACGCTGCCCAGCGGGCTGACGGTGGTGCTGGTGGACACCGTCGGGTTTGTCAGCCGGCTGCCCCACCACCTGGTGGAGGCCTTCAAGAGCACGCTGGAGGAGGCCGCCTTTGCCGACGTGCTGGTGCGGGTGGCGGATGCCAGCGACCCGGCCGCCGCCGAACAGCTGGCCGTCACCGACCAGGTGCTGGACGAGCTGGGCTGTGGGGACATTCCCCGCCTGACTGTCTACAACAAGTGCGACAAAAGCGGCGTGCTGCCCTTTGACCCGGACATTCTTCTGACCAGCGCCCGCACCGGGCTGGGTCTGGACCGGCTGAAAGCCCGGCTGGACGAGCTGCTGTCCGCCCGGGTGCGCCGCATCGAGGTGCTGCTGCCCTACGACCAACTGGCGCTGGCCGACATCCTGCGCAGCCGGGGCAACGTCCAGGCGGAGGAATACCGTGCCGAGGGCGTCTACTATGCCGCCACCGTGCGCATTGACGACCTGCACCGGTTTGAGGCGTATCTGCTGCCCAGCACGACCGACCCCGCCGCCCGGTAACACACAACACAAAACCCCGCCGCGTCCCGGCAAAACCGGGATGCGGCGGGGTATTTTGGTTCAGGTCAGGGAATCGGCGGTGCTGCTGTCGTTGCCGGCGGCATCGGGGCCGTAGCTGTCATACCATTCGCAGATGGCATCGTAGTAGATCTGGGCCGCGGCCTGTCGGCCGTCCTCGTCCCCGAAGGCATCCACGTCCTCCGGGCTGGTGATAAAGCACTGCTCGGCCAGCACCGCCGGGCAGCCGCATTCCTCCAGCAGGGTGAAGGTGGTGTCGGTATGGATGGTGGTGTCGCTGACCTCGTAGACATGCTTTTCGTTGTTGTCCTCGTAGTAGATGTAGCGCACGCCGCCCTCGCCCCGCAGCCGCTCGCCCGCCTCGCCGAAGCGCTTGGCGATCATCTGCCCGAAGGCCAGACTCTCGGCGTTGTAGGTGCGTCCCGGGGGAACCGGATAACACTCAAACCCCACATAGCTGGGATCGTCGCCCGAGTTGCCGTGAATGGAAATCAGCAGCTGCGCGCCGCCTGCCCGGGCGTTGGCTGCCCGCTGGCTGGGCTTCTCATACTCACTGCCGTCGGTGGTGAGAAAGGCGGAAAACCGATCGTCCGCTTCCAGCAGCTTGAGCAGCCGGTCGGCGGTGTCCCAGGTCATCTCCTCCTCGTCAAAGCTGACGCCGGTGCTGCCGGGGTCGCCGCCGCCGTGGCCCGGGTCCACCGCAATGACAAACCGGTTGTCCTGCTCCTCCACCGGGGCGGCCACCGGCTGGGTCTGGGGCTGGTCGCTGCCAATTTCCAGCAGCTGGGTCCCGTTGAGCACCAGAAACGCAGCCCCCGCCAGCAGCAGTGCCGCCAGCAGCCATGCCAGCTTTTGCAGCATGCGGCCACGGCGCTTGCGGCGGGCGTACCGGTGATAGCTGCCCTGCTGCCCCACTCGGCGGCTGCCGCCGTTGGGACGGCGGGGCGGCAAGGTCTCATAGACCCGGGGGTCCGGCATGGAACCTGCCGGCCAGACATTGCGCCGGGGCGCCTGACTGCTGCGGTATGTATTCCGGCGCTGGCCGGTGGGAGGGGTTCGACGATCCATCTTTTGCTCCTGTTGGGGGATTCGGTCCCGGTTTTCTGACTGTTCCTTGTTTTGACAGTTCCAGAATACCGCATATTTGTATCGGTTTTGTCACGCTGCGCAGGGCAGGTTGCATAAACTTTCCCGTCAAATTTTGGGCATTTTGCTATTGCAAACGTTGGATCGTCGTTTTCTTACTCCTGATACAGCCTGACATAATTTCCCCGGGATGCCAAGGCGTCCTCCACCGGCAGCAGGCCGTACAGGATGGAATACTCCCGGTAGGTATAGGGCATGCCGTCCTTGTCCAGGGCGGGGATGGGCGCACTGGCCCCGATCTCGTACTGGCAGTAGAACTGCCCGCCGTACTGGTCGAGGAAGCTGACAGGCTGGTTGCCCCGGGGAGCGCTGTACTGGGACAGGGTGACCTCCACCGGGTCGCCGCCCTCCGCCGGCACCAGAAACTGCCGGAACCATTGCTGCTGGGTGGTCCAGTCCAGCCAGCCGACGGTCACCACGTACCAGCTTGGCAGTGCCTGCACGTCATAGTTGGCGATGCGCCCCGCCGCCTGAGGCAGCCCGGAACAGACCAGCCGTTCCTGCCCGGTGACGGCGTCAATGGCGGACAGCGTCCCCGCCTGCTCGTCGGTGTGCACCAGCGGCCCGCCGGGCAGCTGCCGGGGTGCCTCGGCGGGGAAAATCCGGTCATCGTAGCCGGTCAGATCATCCTCCTGCCAGAAATCCGACTGGGTGTACCGCGCAGTAATGGTCCAGATCCCGGTGTCCGGGTCCAGCCGCCAGACCTCCGCGCCGTCCCCGCTCAGCCACAGCCAGAGGTACAGGCTGCGGTCCCGGGCATGGAAAACCTCCGTGGTATTCACCCGCTGGCCCTCCGGCCGGGGGTTGTCGGCAGGCGGTGTCTGCCGGTTTTCGTACAGGCTGGGCGCGCCGTCGGTTTTGGAGACCGACATCACCCCCGCCCGCTCCTCGTGGGGAACCGACAGGTCCACCCGGGCGGGATAGCTGGCGGCGTTCAGATAGAGATACGCCCCGTCCGCTGCAACCAGCTCCCATTGGTATTCCCGGTCGCACTCCATCTGCGGCAAGGCACAGAGGGTGCGGGTACTGTCGTCGGTCAGGCTGCGGGCATCCAGCCAGGCGCCGCCGTCCACATCCTCGTGCAGCAGATACAGGGTGTCCCCATCGGCAGCCAGCCTGATGCGGGAGCCGCCAGACGCCACCCAGGCGGCACAGTCCGGGCTGTCGTGGGCGCAGCCGGCCCGGTGACAGAGCGGCTGTGCGGTCTGATCGGGATAGGACAGGACTGTGAGCAGCCCCATGGTCATGGCGTCCGCCCCCGGCGGCTGGTAGGAAAAGGTGCTGTACTCGTACCGGAACCCATCCTGGACATTGGAAATCAAGTGGATGTCCCCGGCAGGGTTTTCGGTGGCGGCGGGGGTGGGGGCTGCTGTGGCGGCGGCACCGGTTTCGGCGGTGGAAGGCAGGGCCGGCGTATCCGGCGCATCGGGGGCACAGCCACAGAGCAGTGCCAGGCAGAGTGCCGTCAGGGCGGCAAGCCGTGCATCTTTCACAAAAGCAGCCTCCTTTTTATGTGCAGCCGGTACAGAAATCATGCCAGCAGGTCGGCGAACTGATCGGGGGGTCATGCTGGCGGCCTGAATGGTCAGCCCGCCGTTGGCATTCACCGACAGATACAGCCGGGCGGCGGCGGAATACGCCCCCTCCCCCGCGTAGGGCAGGCGGTCGCCCCAGCTCACCGGCTGCCAGTCGGAAAAGGTCTCCACCCCCAAAAGTTCCATGGCAGGCGTCAGCAGGCCGGCGGTGGTGGCAAAATAGTCGGTGCGGATCAGGTCCTGCCAGGCAAAGGCCACGGGCTGCCCGTCGGGGGCCAGCGTCATGGTCAGGTACAGGTCGTCCGCCGGGGCGGCGGATTCCGGCGTGGCGGTTTCGGGTGTGGCAGTTTCCGGGGTTGCTGCGGGCGCCCGGTCCTCCGGGTTGGGGGCCTCGGCGAGCGGCGGCTGGGGTGTTTCGCAGCGGGTCAGGCTGTAGGCGGTCATGCCGGCGGGGCCCTGCCGGGCGGCAAGGGCAAACCCGTCGCTTTGCAGGGCCTTTTGCAGCCGGGCGGCATCGGCAGTGGAAAGCAACCCCAGCGCTTCGGCCCGGTCCACCACCGCGGCGCACCGGGTCAGGGCGTCGGCCAGTTCGGCCTGCTCCAGCGGCTGGTCCGGCCACTGGCTGGTGTCGGTCATCTGCAGCCGGGCGGCGTCGTAGAGCAGGCAGGCGGTCTGGTTTTCCCGGCCTGCGTCGGGCAGCGTTTCCTCCTGGCCCGCAGCGGCCCGGGGCTGCGGGGCGCCCAGCAGCACTCCGTCCCAGAGGGCAAACACCGCAGGCGGCAGCGCCAGGCAGAGCGCCACCACCCCGGCGCAGAGCAGCACTGCCAGCCGGGCGGAGGAAGGCAGCGCGCGGAAACGGTGCAGCGGGTTACGCATGGTCGGCCTCCTGTTCAGGTTCTGCCAGCGGCAGGCGGAAGGTGACGGTGGTGCCGGCGCCCTCGGTGCTGGCCAGCTCCAGGCGGCTGTGATGCAGCGCGGCAATGCGGGCGCAGAGAGTCAGCCCGATGCCGCTGCCGCCCCCGGCCCGGGCGCGGGACTTGTCCACCATGTAAAAGGGTTCGGTGACACGGGGCAGGTCGGCGGCGGGAATGCCGCAGCCGTTGTCCGCCACAGTGAAAACCGCCTGCCCTTCCCCGGTCCGGCAGGAAACGGTCACCCGGCCGTTTTCCCGCCCGTCGCAGGCGCGCAGGGCATTGCGGATCAGGTTGCGCAGAAGATCATCCAGCAGCGCCGCATCCCCCGCCACCGTGCAGCCGCAGGGGACAAATTCCAGCCTGGCCCGGCCGGAGGTGTCCGGCAGACTGTGGGCCAGCCGGGCAAACAGCGCCCGGTCGGTGACGGGCTGCATCTGGATAGCGGCAGTCTCCCCCTCGGTCCGGCGTTCCAGGCCCATCAGCGCCAGCAGCTTGCGGCTCAGCTCCTCCAGGCGGCGGGTCTCCCGGAAGATGAAGCTGGCCGCCTCCCGCTGGGTCTCGGCACTCTGGGGCCGGGCCCGCATCAGGTCGGCATACCCCAGCATGCTGGTCATGGGGGTCTTGATCTCGTGGGTGAAGGCCGCCACAAAGTCCTTCTGCTGGCGGACATTCTCGTCCAGCGCGGCAATGCGGCTTTCCACCGCGGCGGCCATCTCGTCAAAGCTGCGGCTCAAAGCGCCGATCTCGTCGTCGGTATCCACGGCGGTGCGGCCGGTGTAATCCCCCGCCGCGATCCGTCCGCTGGCCTGCTGCAGCCGTGTCAGCGGCCCGGTCAGGCGGCGGCTGACCAGCCAGGTCAGGACCGCCTCCGCCGCCAGCACCGCCACCGCGGCAACCAGCCAGGCGGTCAGCTGGGCGTCCCGACTGGCAAACACGTCGGACACATCATAGGCACCCACCAGCACCGCGTCGGTGTCGGGGATGTTCAGCGGCATGGCCAGCAGCAGCCAGGTGTCGGCGGCGTCACGGTACAGGATGGAGGACTGCCGCCCGCCTTCCACCACTTCCAGCAGGGTGGCCCGGGGGATCTGCTGCGGCAGGTTGGAGTAGGCACTGCCCGACCCGTCCAGAAACAGCGCCATCCGGCTGCCGGGGGTGCTCTCAGCATAATTCTGCACGGCGGCGGACATGGTCATGGGGGCGTAGGGGTCGTCCGGGTCGGTGAGGATGGTCCGCTCGATGGCGTAGGCCTCGCTGACCTGCCGGGCGCTGGCGGTGGCGGATGCACTGGCCAGACCGTCGGCAAAGCTGCGCCCCACCATCACCAGGCCCACGGCGCACAGGCCGGCGGCCAGCAGCGCGGTGAAGCTGAGACTGAGTTTTGTGGAAAACTTCATCGGCGGCAGCTCCTTTCGGGGGAGGATGTCAGGGGGCTGTGGGGCTGACCGGCCCCAGGTCTTCGGGGGTGCAGAGCGTCCAGTCCTGGCTGCCGTCCAGATAGGCATCCAGGTCAATGACGCCGTAGACCGGCTCCTCGGTGGGATGGGTGTAGACCGAGCCGTCCTGCCCCATGTCGGTGGCGGTGCCCAGCCGGCTGTCCACCCGCAGGATGGCCCGGGTGCCGTTTTCGGCATAGAGGTCGGGCAGCCGGGGGGAGGCGCCGTCCTTCAGCCAGGTGGCGGGCAGCTCCCGCAGCAGGCTGCCGTCCGCCCGGTCAAACACCAGGCGGTGCGGTTCGTACACTGTGCCGCCATCCGGCGCGTCGGTGTAACAGGCACCGTCGATGGCAATGCAGCGGTCGGTCACGGCAAAAATGGATTCCAGTTCCAGGTCATCCGGCCAGAGGTCCGGGTACTGCTGCAGCACCTGACCGGTGAGCAGGTCCCGGATGGTCAGGGTGCCTGTGTCGTCCATCTGCCAGGCGGTATCCTCCCGCAGGGCAACCAGCACCGGGTCGTTTTCCTGCTGCTGCGTCCGGGGCTTCTGTTCCAGGGGCAGCGCCTGCCCCAGCGTGCCGGTGTTCAGGTCCAGGACATGGTAGGTCACGCCGGTGGCGGCGGCATCCTCCGCCATGCTGCCGGTGTGGCTCTCGGGCGGGTGGGTCAGGCTCATCACCAGCTGACCGTCACAGACCGCCGCCGAAGTCAGCCGGGCGGTGGAGGTGGGCATCTCGCCGCCGGCGGACCAGTCCAGCAGCTGCTGCACACTGCCGTCGGCCTTGCCGATGCGCAGCACCACCGTCCGCTCGGAGCTGAGTCCGTCCTCCCGGGGCGGGTTGGACTCGTACACGGCGTAGAGAAAGTCGTCGTCCGCCAGCCAGGCAATGTCCAGTCCGGATTTGTCGGGTGCAAAATCCTCGCACAGCAGGGTCTGGCCGCTGCCGTCCGGGTTGCCCACCGTCAGGGTGGACACCCGGGGCCCGCCGCCGTTGTCCGGGCTGGTGACAAAGACCCGGTACAGCTTGTTTCCTTCCAGAAAGACCTTGCTCTGGGTGATGCTGTAGCTGACGCCCTCCCGCATTTTCTGGCCCAGCCAGGCGTCGCAGCCAGGGCCGGTGTGGGGACAGTCCTGCCACCGGCAGAGCAGCTGCTTGCTGCCGGTGGCAAAGTCCAGCACCGCCACATGGTTGGGGTCGTCGGTGAGGTAGAGCAGCCCGTCCTGCTGGTCGGTCACAAAGTGCAGCTCGCCCCGGGGCAGCGGCTCGGGGGTGGGGGCGGTTTCCTGTGTGGCGGGCCGGGCGTCGGGCCGGGCTGTCCGGGCGGCAAACGGCCCGCAGCCGGACAGAAGCACCGCCAGCGCCAGGGCGACCGCCGGAAGGATCGGGTGTTTCATGGTCATGGTTCCTCGTTTTCCAGCCGGTAACCCACCCGGTGGATGGTGGTGATCCTGTCCTCCCACCCCAGCTTGCGGCGCAGCCGCTGGATGTGGGTGTCCAGCGTGCGGGTGTTGTCCAGCATCTCGTCCTCGCCCCAGACTGTCTCGTAGAGATAATCCCGGTAGAGAACACTGCCCCGGTTGCGCAGCAAAATCAGCAGCAGGTCGTATTCCTTGGGGGTCAGCTGCACCGGGCTGCCCACCCGGGTCACCCGGCAGGCGGCGGTGTCCACCGCCACGTCCCAGGCAGTGAACAGCAGACTGCCCCGCCCGGTGCGGCGCAGGACCGCCTCCACCCGGGCAATCAGCTCGGCGGGCTCAAAGGGCTTGACAATGTAGTCATCCGCACCCATGTGCAGCCCACGCACCCGGTCGGCCAGCGCCCCCTTTGCGGTCAGGAAAATGCAGGGGGTGCCGGTGGGCAGAATGTATTGCAGCAGGTCAAAGCCGTCAATCTCCGGCATCATCACATCCAGCAGCACCAGGTCATAGCTGTTGTGTTCCAGCAGATCCGCGGCCTGGGTGCTGCTGGTCACCGCCCGGCAGGAATATCCCGCATTGGTCAGGGTGCGGGCGATCAGCCGGGCGATGGCTTCCTCGTCGTCCACAATCAGAATGGGTTTCACAGGCAGGGTGCTCCTTTCGGGGTTTGCTTCTTTTCTGATTTCTATTATACGGCCAAATGCGTCCGAATTGCATCCGCTGCCCCGATTTTTGCCGCAAAACGGCAGGGGGACCGGGACCGGAACCCCCGGAAGGAAAGCAGTGTTTTGCGGATTAGTCAAAGCTAACAGTACAGACGAAATCAGCCGCTGCACACTGACCCTGAAGGTCCGGTATGCAGCGGCTGAGGCGTCCCCGGTTTTGACACTTGTGTCAAATATACTATAGCATGTGGTTTTTGTTCTGTCAACAGGCAATGCTGCAATCTTTCAGGTTTTACAACTTTTTTGCATCTTTTGGGGCCGGTTCCTGCCCCCAAAATACATTGCCACCGGGTGCGGAATGCGCTATGATAGGGGTACCCAACCTGCCGGTATTTGGACAGGATACAGCAATCGGAACAATTTTCCATATCAGGAGGCATCACCATGCAGGCATCCATTTCCTGGCTGACAGACCCCACCGTCTATGCGGTCAACCGGCTGCCGGCCCATTCCGACCATCGCTTCTACCGGAGTCTGCCGGAGCTGGCATCCGGCGCAAGCTCGCTGGTCCAGTCGCTGGACGGGCTGTGGCGCTTTGCCTACAGCAGCTGCCCCGCACAGCGGCCGGAAAATTTCTGGCAGACGGGGGCGGATCTGTCGGGGTTTGGCAGCATCCGGGTTCCCGGCCACATTGAGCTGCAGGGCTACGGCCAGCGGCGCTATGTGAACGCCCAATACCCCTGGGACGGCCACAAGGAGATTCACCCGCCGGAAATTGACTGGGACGACTGCCCGGTGGGCAGCTATGTGCGGGACTTCACACTGGACCCGGGGTTGGCCGGGCAGCGGGTCTGCATCTCCTTCCAGGGGGTGGAGCCCGCCTTTTACCTCTGGTGCAACGGGCAGTTTGTCGGCTATGCCGAGGACAGCTTTACCCCTTCCGACTTTGACCTGACCCCCTTTGTGCACCCGGGCGTCAACCGTCTCTGCGTACAGGTGTTCAAGTACGCCAGCGCCGCCTGGCTGGAAGACCAGGACATGTTCCGGTTTTTCGGCATCTTCCGCAGCGTCTTTCTCTACGCCAAGCCGGCGGTGCATCTGGACGACCTCTGGCTGCAGGCAACCCTTGCCCAGGACAACACCACCGGCCTGCTCACCCCGCGGCTGAAACTGTCGGCTGAGGCGGGCGCCGACGCCGATGCCTGCCGGGTGAACTGCCGCATCACCGGCCCCGACGGGCAGCTGCTGTACGACGCGCCGCTGCAGCTGACGCTGCAAAACGGGTACCACATCGCCCGGACCATCTCGCTGCCGGACGTCCGCCCCTGGACCCACGACACCCCGGTGCTCTATACGGTGGAGCTGACAATCCACGACGCCGGGGGCAACCTGCTGGAGGTCGTCCCCTACAGGACAGGGTTCCGCCGGTTTGAAATGATAAACGGCGTCATGTGCCTCAACGGGGAGCGGATTGTCTTCCGCGGGGTCAACCGCCACGAGTGGAACCCCGTCACCGGCCGGGCCATCGGCGCCGAGGACATGCGCCGGGCGATGGCCACCTTCCGGCGAAACAACATCAATGCGGTGCGCACCTGCCACTACCCCGACCAGAGCATGTGGTACGACCTGTGTGACGAAAACGGCATCTACATGATTGCCGAGGCCAACCTGGAAACCCACGGCACCTGGCAGGGCACCAGCGGCTATGACCTGCGCTGGCATGTGCCGGGCGACCTGCCGCAGTGGAAGGACTGCTGTGTGGACCGGGCCCGCTCGCTGTTTGAGCAGGACAAAAACCACACTGCCATCCTGCTGTGGAGCTGCGGCAACGAGAGCTATGCCGGGGCGGACATCCAGGCAATGAGCGACTTTTTCCATGCCAACGACCCCGGCCGGCTGGTGCACTACGAGGGGGTGTTCCACAACCGGAAATGGGACGCCTGCTCCGACGTGGAAAGCCGGATGTACGCCAAACCGGCGGAGATCCGCGCCTATCTGGAAAGCAAACCCGCCAAGCCGTTTCTGCTCTGCGAGTACATGCACGACATGGGCAACAGCCTGGGCGGCATGGAGAGCTACATCCGCCTGGAGGAGGAGTTTGCCCAGTACCAGGGCGGCTTTATCTGGGACTACATGGACCAGGCCTTGTGGCACACCGACGCCCGGGGCCGCCGGGTGCTGGGCTACGGCGGTGACTTCGGCGAGCGCCCCACCGATTACGCCTTCAGCGCCAACGGGCTGGTCTTTGCCGACGGCAGCGAAAAGCCCGCCCTGCAGGAGGTGCGCTACTGGTACGCCCCGGCCGGGCAGCGGGCGGCATGGGACGCCGCCAACGCTGCGGCTGCGGCAGCCGCCGACGCCGACCTGGCCGGACTGCAGCAGCGCCAGCAGCAGGATCTTGCCCGGATGCCGGCCCTGCAGACTGCCCGGGGCATCACCAACCTGGGGGTGCGCGGCCAGGGCTTTGAGGTGCTGTTCGGCTACCCCCAGGGCGGACCGGTGAGCCTGCGCTGCGGCGGGCAGGAATGGCTGTGGCGGGCGCCGCAGCTGGCGTTGTGGCGGGCCCCCACCGAGAACGACCTGGGCAACGGCTTCCCGCTGCGGGCCTCGGTCTGGAAGGCGGCGGACAGCTGGCAGAAGTGCACCGGCCGGGAGGTACTGGAGGAGACCGAACAGAAGTTTGTCATCCGGTTTGCCTACGAGCTGCCGGCGGTGCCGGATGCCAAAGCCTCCATCACCTACACGGTGGATGCGGCGGGCCGGATGACGGTGGAGGCAAACGCCGACCTGCCGGAAAATGCCCCCGAGCTGCCCTGCTTCGGCGTGCGGTTTGAGACGCCGCTGCCGCTGGAGGAGATCACCTGGCAGGGCCTGTCCGGCGAAACCTACCCCGACCGGTACAAGGGTGCCGCCTTCGGCGTCTTTACCGAGGCGCCCCATATCCCCGACTATCTGGTGCCGCAGGAATGCGGCTGCCATGTGGCCACCCGCCGGGCGATACTGCGCCGGGAGGGCCATACCCTGGAACTGCAGGCCTGCGGTGCGCCCTTTGCCTTCTCGGCGCTGCCCTACACGCCCCACCAGCTGGAGGCCGCCGCCCACCGGGAGGAACTGCCCGACCCGGTGCGCACCACCGTGTCGGTGTTCGGCGCCATGCGGGGCGTGGGCGGCATTGACTCCTGGGGCACCGATGTGGAGCCCCCTTACCATGTCACCGGCAAACAGTTGCAGTGCCGGTTTGTGCTGCAGCTGACCGCCGGGCCTTCGCTGTGAGGAGGAAATCCATGGAAAAGCAACTTCTGATCACCGGGTTTGAGCCCTTCGGCGGGGAGAAGATCAACCCCGCCTGGGAGGCGGTAGCCGCCCTGCCCGACCGGATCGGCCCCTTTGTGCTGACCCGGGTGCGGGTGCCGGTGGAGTTCGGCCGGGCCGGGCAGGTGGTGCTGGACGCCGCCGGCAAGCTGCACCCGGATGTGATTCTCTGCATCGGGCAGGCGGGCGGCCGCAATGCGGTGACGCCGGAGGCCGCCGCGCTGAACCTGCGGGAGACCGAACAGCCGGACAATGCCGGCCGGATGCCCCAGGACGAACCCTGTGTGCCGGGCGGGGAGAACGCGCTGTTCTCCACCCTGCCGGTGCGGCGGATGGTACAGGCCATCCGGGACGCCGGGCTGCCGGGAAAGCTGAGCTGTTCGGCGGGGACCTACGTCTGCAACGACCTGCTGTACACGCTGCTGCATGCCTTCCGGGGCAGTGAGACCCGGGTGGGCTTTGTGCATGTGCCCTTCCTGCCGGAACAGGCCGGGGATGGGGTGGCCAGCCTGCCGCTGGACCAGACCGTCCGGGCGCTGGAGGCCGCCATCGGGGCCATTGACGGATAAAAAACCAACAAAGCCGCCGTTTCCGGCGCAGCGGATGCTGCAACGGAAACGGCGGCTTTTTGCGGGGACGGGAAGCCGTCAGACAGTGGCGGAGCGACGGGCGGTGTAGAGCAGGGTGGCCAGCGCCACGGTGAGCGGCACCGCCAGCACCACACCAAAACTGCCCGCCAGGCCCTGCATGACGGCAATGCCGATGTTGTTGGAGTTGAGGATCTGCAAGGCCGGCAGATCATAGGCGTAGTCCAGCAGCAGCATGCTGATGCTGCCGCCGGCAAAGGCCAGGATCAGGGTGTTGGAGTCGGTGCCCATCATGTCGCGGCCGATGCGCATGCCGGAGGCAAACAGCGCGGTGCGGTGCATGCCGGGGTTCTGGGCCAGCACCTCCGCCATCGAGCTGGCCACCGACATGGCCACATCCATGACAGCGCCCAGGCTGGA
Source organism: uncultured Subdoligranulum sp. (assembly GCA_904390925.1). GTDB lineage: Bacteria > Bacillota > Clostridia > Oscillospirales > Ruminococcaceae > Gemmiger. Next base: position 9,910 of record CAJFMB010000018.1, on the reverse strand, counting down.
GATCAGCAGCCCGGCAAAGAGCAGCTCCCCCACATTGATGCCGTTGGTGTTCCACAGGGTGATGAGGGTCTCAATGTCGGAGACATTCCAGCCGGAGATACCGGTGGCCCAGCCGAAGATGGTCGCCATCAGGCCGGCCACCACGACGCCCGCCACCGTGCCGGCGCTGGCCACCACCGTTTTGAGGGCGGCGCCGCCGATCAGGTACATGGTCACGGCGGTGGTGACGGCGCAGAGCAGCACCGCCGTCCACAGCGGGGACCAGCCCAGATAGACCAGCGGCAGATAGAGGTACAGGATGGCCAGGAAGGTGAAGGCCAGTCCCAGCGCACCTTTCAGGCCCTGCCAGCCGCCGATGACCACCAGTGCCGCCAGGTAGAGCAGTGCGAACAGGATCAGGATATTGCCCCGGTCCTGGGAGTAGACACTGGCGACGGTGGTGTCGCCCGCCACGCTCTGCATGACGATGACGTGCATGCCCTCGGTGCAGGCGGCGCCGAACAGGTAGCCGGAGCTGCTGGTCATCTGCAGGGTTTCGCCCCGGCGCACGCCGGTGGTCATTTCCACCTCCACCAGCTGGTCGCCTACTCGGGTACCGTCCGCCTGCAGGTTGTCCCGCAAAATGGCGGTGACAACCCCCTTTTCAAAGGTCTGGCCGGTGCGGTTGATCAACTCGGTTTTCTGGATGTTCTGCAGCACCACGGCCACAATGACGGTCAGCACCAGAACCACCGCCATCAGCCACCAGCGCTTGAGAAAAATCTGCATCTTGCTCTTCATCGGGGAAATTTCCTCCTGTTACGGCGTTTGTGCGCCCTGTGTTCCAAATACCGGTTCCAACAGACAGCCCCGCCGGGCATGGGCCAGCGGCGGGGCCGGAACATTATTTTGCGATCAGGCGGACTCAGGCCGTCTTGGTGATGGTGAAGGTCTCGTCAATGGGTTCGACCTGGCCGTCGTCGGTGATCTGGTAGGTGTCGATGGAGAAGGTGTTGTCGGTGATGTGCAGCACCGAGTAGCTGGGCAGCCAGTTCTGGCTGCGGACCGCGATGTAGTCCTGCTGGGTGGCCAGCAGCTCATAGAACTTGGAGCCGGAAGCCGAGTTGGCGGTCATGTACAGGATGCCCTGGGGATCGGTGACCGAGTTGCCCTGCACATCCTCCAGCACGTAGCAGTTGTTGTCCTCCTGGAAGGCCTGCTGCAGAGCCGTGCCCTCGGTGTCGCTTTCCTCGGGATAGAGGGGGATCTTCTCGCCGGTCTGGGTGTTGTAGGCGTTATCCCAGTCGTAATCGGTGCCGGTCTCGTCCAGCTGGAACTCGTAGGTGCCGTGGGTCTCGCCGTCGCTGTACAGCAGCTTGGAGCGGCTGTAGGTGTGGTCATGGCCCTGCAGGACCACGTCGATGTCGTTGGCGTCAAAGATCGGGGTCAGCTGGGTGCGCAGGATCATGCCGTCGGTGTCGGAGTGATCCAGGCCGGAGCCGTAGATGTCCTGATGGATGGTGACAATGCGCCAGGTGGCGTCGGGATAGGCGGCGACAGCCTCCTCGATGGTCTTCTGATGCTCGGCAGCGTTGTAGTTGTTGGTGTTGAGCACGATGAACAGGGCGGGACCATAGCTGTAGTAGTAGTCACCGCCGGCCTCGGTCAGGCCGTTGCCGGTCTGGTTGGGGGTGTAGAAGTGGTAGCCGTAGTCGGCATTCAGCGAGTCATGGTTGCCGATGGTGGTGGCAACCGGCAGGCTGGCCAGGATTTCCGGGTTCAGGTAGGCGGCGTACTCCTCCTCCTTGGGCTGGCCGGTTTTGTTGACCTGGTCGCCGGCGGAGATGACAAAGTTCAGGTCAGGGTTCTGCTCGGCTGCAATTTCCAGGGTGCGGTTCCAGCCGTAGCCGTCATTGCGGGCGGCGGTGTTGGCAGCGCCGGAATCGTTGGCCAGCTCCTCGCCGCCCTGGGGCTTGCCGGAGGAGGCACCGATCTGCGGGTCGCCGACGTAGAGCAGGTTCAGCTCGGAGAAGCTGCCGGTGGTGTACTCCACAGGCTCGGTCTCCACGCCGCTCTTTTCCACGGTGTAGTAGTAGGTGGTGTTCTCGGTCAGGCCGGTGACCGTCACATGGTTGTACTGATAGGCCTCGCCGCCGGTCAGCTCGGTATCCACATCACCGCTTTCGCCGGTGAACTCCTGCAGGTTGTCCTTGTCGGTGCCAAAGTGGACCACAGGGGTGGCCTCGCCATCGGCAACCTTGGAGTACCAGGCAAAGTTCAGCTGGGTCTGGTCAGCGCCGGGGATCAGGGAAACCTTGGTGAAGTCGGTGGCAACGCTCTCCCACTGGGCAGTCCATGCATCCCAGTCGGTACCGGTGACGCTGGAGTCATTGTAGTGGTCGGGCAGTGCCGAGACCGACATGCCGGTGGATTGCTCTGCCGTCTGCTCCTCGGCGGGTGCCGGGGTGGCAGTGGGGGCCGCGGTGGCGGCCGTCGTGTCGGCGGCGTCAGAAGGTGCTGCGCTGCTGGTGCTGCCGGAGCAGCCGGCCAGCACGCCGGCGGCCATGACACAACTGAGCATGGCAGAGATCAGTTTCAGGCTTTTCATTTCCGTTTTCTCTCCCTTTATACACACAAATATCTGCGGGGCGGTTGCGGCATCTGCCGGCGCCCTTGGTGTTGTCTGGATGAAATCCCGCCGCATGTGGACGGGGTTTCCTGGGCCCAGGAAGCACTATAGCACCGCCGGTTTTCCGGCACAAGGTTTCGGCGCAAAGCTTTGCGCCGATTTTACGCAGCCTTTGCATTGGCCGGTTTTTGTAAAAATCCGTGGCAGGCGGACGGCGTCCGGCAGCTGACCCGCAAAACCGGCGGCGGACTTCTTGCATTATGGTTACAGACCTGCTATACTGAGGAAAATTGAAGTTGCGCAGAATTTGGCGCAACGTTGCGCAGTATCAAAAACGGAGGCTTCCCCATGGAACACACACAACTTCTGCACGGCGGGGACTACAACCCGGAGCAATGGCTGGACCGGCCGGATATTCTTGAACAGGATCTGCAATTGATGAAAAAGGCCCACGTGAATGTGGTCACGCTGGGGGTGTTTTCCTGGTCGCTGCTGGAGCCGGAGGAGGGTGTCTATCACCTGGACTGGCTGGCGGACATCATCCACCGGCTTTACCAGCATGGCATCCACACCATCCTGGCCACACCCAGCGCCGCCCGTCCCGCCTGGATGGCGAAAAAATACCCGGAGGTCCGCCGTGTCCGTCCCGACCGGGTGCGGGAACTCTACCGCCGCCGCCAGAATTACTGCTACAGCTCGCCGCTGTTCCGCGAAAAGGTCCGGGCGGTGGATGAGCAGCTGGCCCGCCGGTTCGGGCAGGACCCGGCGGTGATCCTGTGGCACATCTCCAACGAGATGGGCGGCGACTGCCACTGCCCGCTCTGCCAGGCGGAGTTCCGCCGCTGGCTGCAGCACCGTTACGGCAGTCTGGAGGCGCTGAACAAAGCCTGGAATTCCCGGTTCTGGAGCCATGACTTTTCCGACTGGGAGGAGATCGAAAGCCCCGCCCCCCAGGGCGAGGACTGCCTGCAGGGACTGACGCTGGACTGGAAACGGTTTGTCAGTGATCGTCACATCGACTTTTTCCGGTTTGAACGGGATGTGATCCGGGCGATTGTCCCCCAGGCGAAATTCACCGCCAACCTGATGTACCGGTTCCATGACATCGACTACCACGACCTGGCCCGGGAGCTGGACGTGGTCAGCTGGGACAACTATCCCACCTGGCACAAGGCCACCGAGACGGTGGAGCAGACGGCGCTGGACACCGCCATGATGCACGATCTGTTCTACTCGCTGAAGGGCAAGCCCTTCCTGATGATGGAGTCCAGCCCCAGCTTTACCAACTGGCAGCCGGTGAGCAAGCAGAAGCGGCCGGGCGTGGCCATGCTCAGCGCGTTGCAGGCAGTGGCCCACGGGTCGGACAGCGTCTGCTACTTCCAGTGGCGGGCCAGCCGCGGCGGGGAGGAAAAATTCCACGGCGCGGTGATCGGCCACGACGGCCGGGAGGACGCCCGTCCCTTCCGGGAGACCGCCCAGGTGGGCGCAGCGCTGGAACAGCTTGCCCCGGCCACCGGCACCAGCCGCCCGCGGCAGGCGGCCATCGTCCATGACTGGCCCAATATGTGGGCGCTGGAGGGCTCAGCCGGCCCCCGCAACGCCGGACTGGGGTACTGGAAGGAACTGGCCTGCCACTACAACGCCCTGGCACGGGCAGGCATCACGGTGGATTTTGTGGGCCAGGACAGCAGCCTGGAGGGCTACGGCCTGGTGGTGGTGCCGATGCTTTATCTGCTGCGGGAGGAGTTTGCCCAAAAGCTCTGCGACTTTGCCCGGCAGGGCGGCACCGTAGTGGTGAGCGAATGGACCGGCGTGGTGGACGAAAGCGACCTGTGCTGGCTGGGCGACACGCCCCACGGCCTGACCCGGCTGCTGGGACTGCGCCGCACCGAGATCGACGGCATGTACGACGGGGAATTCCGCCGCTGCCTGCCGGTGGAGGGGGCTGTCCCCGCCCTGCCCGCCACCCGGGCCGGGGTGCTGTGCGAGGTTGCCGCGCTGGAGGAATCCGACCCCGCCCAGGTGCTGCTGACCTACACCGAGGACTACTTTGCCGGCTGTCCCGCCGTCGCGGTGCACCGCTTCGGTCAGGGCCGGGCCTACTATCTGGCCAGCCGGTTTGAGCCGAAATTTTACGATGCACTGTATGCTTCCCTGACCAGGGAGGCCGGGCTGCAGCCTGCCTCGCCCTGGCCGCTGCCCAAAGGCGTGCTGGCCACCCGCCGCGACGGTCTGCTGTTTTTGCAGAACTGCAACGACAGTCCGGTGTCGGTTTCCGGCGTTGAACTGCCCGGCTACGGCACCGCCGTATGGGCGGACCGGGATGGCAGTCTGCAGCGCCTGCTGTGACGGCTGCGCCCTGTTTGCAAAAGACGGAAAAGCCGCGGACCTGCGGATGCGGGTCCGCGGTTTTGCTGTCTGCCCCGGTCCGGTTTTGGCAATCTGACGGTTTTTGGGGATTGATTCTCAGCCAATTGCCAGTCTTTCCGGTTTTGCCTTGACAAACCGGAGGAAGTCCTGCTAGACTGACAGTATCGCGCAATTGTTGCGCAAGCATAGAAGGAGGCATCAGCCATGGCGGAGGCGCCACAATCCCCCAAAAAGGTTTCCATTGACCAGATCGCCAGTGCATTGGGGGTGTCAAAAACAACCGTATCCCGTGCACTTTCCGGAAAAGGCCGCATCAGCGAGGCCACCCGTGCCCGGGTCCGGGCCTACGTCCAGAGCACCGGCGCCACACCGGCAGTGCGATCTGCCTGGCCGGAGGACCGCGCAACCAAAAACCTGACCATGGTGATCCCCCGGGACTTTGTCTACCTGGATCTGCCCTTTCTGCGCAAGTGCATGGGGGGCATCTGCTCGATGGCTGCGGAGCGGGGCTATGACCTGCTGCTCTGTTATGCCAGCAGCTCGGACACCTCCCAGCTGGAACGCCAGCTGGCCAACCGCAAGATGGACGGCGTCATTTTGTCCCGGGCACTGAACGACGACCCCTGCCTGGACCTGCTGCGGCAGTACCGGGTCCCCTTTGTGGTGGTGGGCCGCAGCGAGGACACCTCCATCCCCCAGGCCGACAATGACCAGGTCAGCGGCTCCTGCGAGATGACCCGGCTGCTGCTGCGGCTGGGGGCACGGCGCATCGCCATGTTGACCGGGTCCACCTCCTATGCCGTGACCAGCGACCGGCTGCGGGGATTTCAGCTGGCACTGGCAGAGTTCGGCATTGCCTCCGACCCGATGCTGATCCAGACCGGTATCGAAAGTGACACCCAGCGGGAGGACGCGCTGGAAGCGGTGCTGGAACGGCATCCCGACTGCCTTTTGTGCGGCGACGACCGGCTGGCCTTTGACATCTCCCAGGAGCTGCATGCCCGGCACATCCGGGTGCCGCAGGATCTGCGGGTGGCCAGCCTGTATGACAGCGAGCTGCTGATCGGCATCACCCCCAGTGTGTCGGCGGTGCAGTATGACGCCGAGCGGCTGGGTTCCACCGCCTGCCGGATGCTGTTGGACCTGCTGGCCGGCAAGGAGATCCAGATGCGTCAGGTGCAGGGGTACCAGGTCACCCTGCGCGACTCCACCAAATAACTGCCGGACGGTATTTTTTCCTGTGTTCCCTCTTTTTGCCCCCGGGCATCTGCTTTGCGGCAGGTGTCCGGGGGATTTTTCTGTCCCGTCTTTTCGGCAGGATCCGTCACAGCGCCGTCGAACGATTGCGCATTGTTGCGCATTCTTGAGGAAAATAGTCGCCGTTTTCCGTCACTTGACACAAAAACGCCGTTAAAATGCTGTCGGCATGGTGCATTGACTCTGAATGTGAAATCCTGTATCATAATCATTGCAATGAGTTGCGCTTAAAATGCGCAACATTTCTCGGGCAGGTGGGAGACCTGCCCGCTGACAAGAGAAGGAGAACCGTTATGAAGAAACAACTGAGCCTGGCCATGGCCGCCGTCATGGCATTGTCTCTGGCCGCCTGCGGCGGTTCCGGGGACAGCACCACTTCCACCACATCCGGCACCACTTCGGATGCCGCCACCACCGAGGGCAGCGATGTCTCCACCAACTGGGGCGATGTGACCCTGACCATGTGGGGCGCTGAGGAAGATCAGACCATGCTGCGTGAGATGGCCGATGCCTTTATTGAGGAGAACAAGGACAAGGGCAACATCACCATCAACATCGGCGCCTGCTCCGAGGCCGACACCAAGGACAACGTCCTGACCGATCCCACCGCCGCCGCCGATGTCTTCGCATTTGCCGATGACCAGCTCAACGAGCTGGTGGCCGCCGACGCACTGCAGGAAGTCACCCTGAACGCCGACGACGTGAAGAGCCGCAACCTGGAAGGCTCGGTGGAGGCTGCTTCCCTCAACGGCAAGCTGTACGCCTACCCCATGACCGCCGACAACGGCTACTTCCTCTACTATGACAAGAGCGTCATCAGTGAGGAGGACGCCCAGACGGTGGACGGCATCCTGGCAGCTGCCGCCAAAGCAGGCCGCACCTTTGACATGACGCTGAACGACGGCTGGTACATTTACAGCTTCTTCGCCGGCGCCGGCCTGGAGGCCACCCTGGCGGATGACGGCGTCAACACCGTCTGCAACTGGAACGAGGAGCCCGGCGCCGATGTGGCCCAGGCCATCATGGACATTGCCTCCAACAGCGCTTTCGTCAGCGCACCGGATGCCGACATCGTCTCCGGCATCAAGAACGGCACCGTCTGCGCCGCTGTCAGCGGTACCTGGAACGCCTCCACCGCCCAGGAGATCTGGGGCGACAACTACGCCGCCACCAAGCTGCCCACCTATACGCTGAACGGTGAGCAGGTCCAGATGGGTTCCTTCGCCGGTTACAAGCTGGTGGGCGTCAACCCCCACAGCCAGAACGTGGGCGTCGCCATGATGCTGGCCGACTACATCACCAACGAAGCCAACCAGCAGAAGCGCTTTGAGGAGCGCAACCTGGGCCCCTCCAACATCAATGTGAATGCTTCCGAGGAAGTTCAGGCCGCCCCCGCCATCGCTGCTCTGGCCGCACAGAGTGACTTCTCCGACCTGCAGCGCGTGGGCGCCAACTACTGGGACCCCGCTGCCAGCCTGGGCCAGATCCTGCAGAGTGGCGACACCCAGGGCAAGACCATGCAGCAGCTGGTGGATGACGCCGTCGCCGGCATCACCGCCCCTGTGGCACAGTAAATTGTAACCCAGCAGCGTTTTGCGCTGACCCGCCGCGGAGCTTGTGACGGAAATCGGCATTGCGCAATCCGGGCGCGGCAGGCTGTACCCGGCCTGCCGCGTCCCTTGTTTTGGGACAATCAATTCAGAAAGGAGTGGTCACTGTGGCGGAAATGGTGCTTCAGCAGCCGCTGCGTGCGGACGGCAAGGAACCCAACTTCCTGCAGAGATTTGGCCATGGATTTGTTCACGGCGACATTTTCACCAAGTTGTCGCTGTTTATCTGGGGGCTTGGTTACATCGGCCACGGTCAGCTGATCAAGGCGGTGCTGGTCACCCTGGTGCAGGCACTGGGTCTGTACTACCTGGGGGTGGCGGGCATCCCCAACCTGATGAAGTTCGGCACCCTGGGCACTGTCCAGATGGAGATGGTCTTTAACCCCGCCACCTTCAAGAATGAGGTCAACGACTACGACAATTCTTTCGCGATTCTGCTGCTCAGCATCATCGCCATTGTGGTCATCGTGGCCATGATCGCCGCCGCCATGGCGGTGGTCGCCTCCAACTACAACCTGCAGCTGATCCGCCGGGCCGGCAAAAAGACCAACAACTTTGTCCAGGATGTGCGGGTCTACCTGAACGAAAAATTCTACGTCACCCTGCTGACGCTGCCGGTGCTGGGCGTTGTGGTCTTTACCATTGTGCCGCTGTTCATCCTGATCGCGGTGGCCTTCACCAACTACGACCAGCAGCACATGCCGCCCAGCGCGCTGTTCACCTGGGTGGGGCTGTCAAACTTCTTCACCCTGTTCGGCGGCGGACAGTCGCTGTCGCTGACCTTCGGCTACGCCTTCGGCAAGATTTTGATCTGGACACTGGTCTGGGCGTTCTTTGCCACCTTCACCAGCTTTTTCGGCGGCGTCTTTCTTGCCATGTTCATCAATGACAAAAAGACCAAGCTGCCCCGGCTCTGGCGGACGCTGTTCGTCATCACCATCGCGGTGCCCCAGTTCGTCACCCTGCTTCTGGTGCGCAACTTCTTTGGCGACAACGGCATCTTCAACACCATGATGTCCAACCTGGGCGTCACCGATTTTTTGCACACCATCGGCCTGCTCAGCCCCAACATGGATTACATCCCCTTCCTGACCAGTAACGGCTGGGCACAGGTGATGATCATCCTGATCAATATCTGGGTCGGCGTGCCCTACCAGATGCTGATCGCCACCGGCGTGCTGATGAACATTCCCGGCGATATGCTGGAGGCCGCCCGCATCGACGGCGCCAACCCGGTCCAGATGTTCTTCCGCATCAAGCTGCCCTATCTGCTCAGCGTGCAGGGTCCCGCCCTGGTCACGGACTTTGTCAAGAACGTCAACAACTTCAACGTCATCTATCTGCTGACCCAGGATGTCTACGTCACCGCCGATCAGTCGATGGCCTCCTCCAGCGCCAAGGAAGTGGACCTGCTGGTGACCTGGCTGTTCCGTCTGACCCAGGAGCAGTACAACTACAAGATGGCCGCCGTCATCGGCATCATGGTGTTCATCATCTGTGCCGTGTTCACGGTAGTCTGCTTCCGCTTCATCAATAAGAAGGAGGCGACATTCTCTTGACACAGGCTACATCCATCTCGACCAAAAAGCAGCTGCGCCGGGGCAAAATTCAGCGCGGCGTCCGCGGCACCATCCGGCACCTGATCCTGACCGCACTGGCGGTGGTCTGGCTGGTGCCCATCCTGTGGCTGGTGGTCACCTCCTTCTCCACCTACCGCGGCATCAACTTCACCACCTTCTTCCCCGAGGGATACACGCTGGACAACTACATCAACATGCTGTTCCATCCCGACAGCGTGGCCCAGTTCCCCCGTTGGTTCCTCAACACGCTGGTGGTGGCTTTCTTCAACTGCATCATCTCCACCTGCTTTGTGCTGATGGTGGCATACGCCTTCAGCTGCTGCCGCTTCAAGAGCCGCCGGCTGCTGCAGAACCTGTCGGTCACCGTCAACCTGTTCCCCGGCGTTCTGGCCATGATCGCCGTCTACTTCGTGCTGCGGTATCTGAACCTGACCAACTCCTACGCCGGCCTGATCATGGTGTACGCCGGGTCCTCGGGCCTGGGC
>CAJFMB010000017.1 GCA_904390925.1 uncultured Subdoligranulum sp. | reverse complement strand
CTACGCCAACCAGAAGGCCACCCAGCTGGGCGGCAAGGTCATTGCCATGAGCGACTCCAACGGCTACATCGTGGACGAGAACGGCATCGACTACAAGGTGATGAAGGAGATCAAGGAGGTCAAGCGTGACCGCATCAAGACCTACCTGAACTATGTGCCCACCGCCAAGTATGTGGAAGGCAGCGCCGGCATCTGGACGGTCCCCTGCGACATCGCCCTGCCCTGCGCCACCCAGAACGAGCTGCCGCTGGACGGCGCCAAGGCCCTGGTGGCCAACGGCTGCTATGCGGTGGCCGAGGGCGCCAACATGCCCTCCACCCCCGAGGCGGTTGCCTACCTGCAGGCCAACAATGTGCTGTTTGCCCCCGCCAAGGCATCCAACGCCGGCGGCGTCGCCACCAGCGGCCTGGAGATGAGCCAGAATTCCCAGCGTCTTGCCTGGACCTTTGACGAGGTGGACGGCAAGCTGCACGGCATCATGAAGAACATCTACGCCAACGCGGCAGCCGCCGCCGAGGCTTACGGCATGAAGGGCAACCTGGTTGCCGGCGCCAACATTGCCGGCTTCACCAAGGTGGCCGACGCCATGCTGGCCCAGGGCATTGTCTGATTGTCCCTGACCCGCCGGATTCCCCCATAAACCAAAAGCAGGCCCCTCCCGCTTCCGGATCACCGGAACGGGAGGGGCCTGCTCGTTTGTATCATTGCATCCGGGCATCAGGGCATCCGGGCGTCAGGCGGAAAGGGTTCCCCCTTCCCTGCCGGACTTACAGCTCGATCTTGCCGAAGGCAAAGTCCTCCCCGGCATCGTCGTGGATGCGGCTGGTGCGGGCGGGGGCGTGGGGCTGGGCCTCCGGGTCACGGGGCGCCGAGGCAAAGTCACGGCCGGGCACATAGCTGCCGCCCTTGCCGCCGCGTCCGCCGCGGCCGGAACCGCGTCCGCCACGGCCAGAATCCCGGCGTCCGTTGCCGCGGCCGGAATCCCGGAATCCGCGACCACCGCGGCCCGCATTGCGGCCGCCACGGCCATTGTCACGGCCGCCGCGGCGATTGCGCCGGCCGCTTTCCCGGTCGGGCAGGTTGCAGGCGTCCGGGTCGGTGGAGTAGATGACCACACGGCGGTCGGGGCCTTCGCCCTTGCTCTCGCTGCGCACGCCGTCAATGGCGGCGATGGCGGTGTGGATCAGGTGGCGCTCGTAGGGGTTCATCGGCTCCATCTCGTAGTAGCAGCCGGTGCGCTTGACCCGCTCGGCGATGCGGCCTGCCAGGGCGGCCAGGTCGTCCTCCCGCTTGCCGCGGTAGCCGGCCACGTCCAGGCCCAGCTTGACATAGCTGCCTTCCATCCGGTTGATGACCAGGCTGGTCAGGTAGCTCAGACTCTCCATCGTCTCGCCGCGGCGGCCGATCAGGACCCCCACATGATCGCCCTTCAGGCGCAGGATGGTGGCCTCGCCCTTCTTCACGGCGGAGAACTCCAGCCCGGAGGCGCCCATCTGCTCACAGATCGGCTTGAGGTAGTCCACCGCAGCCTGCAGGCGGGCGTCGGCAGCAATGTCCAGCGGCACTTCCTCCGCGGACTGGGCCTCGGCGGCAGCCTCCGGCTCGGCCGGCTTTTCCGGGGCGGCCGGCTCGGCAGCGGGGGCCGGGGTCTCGGCGACAGGGGCAGCCGGGGTCTCGGCGGCGGGGGCCGGGGTCTCGGCGGCGGGGGCGGCGGGGGCGGCAGGGGCAGCAGCGGTTTCCGGCTCGTCCACCGTGACCTTGACCCGGGCGGGGATGGTCTTGAACAGCTTCTTCACCGGGAAATCCAGCACCTCATAGCTGACGTTGATGTCGTCGCGGTCCACGCCCAGCGCTTCGCAGGCAGCCTGGACGGCCAGCTCAACGGTCTTGCCGGTCATTTCGATTTCACGCATGGCTTACTTACCTCTTTTCTGGCGCTTTTTGCTATTCTGCTTCAGACGGGCCTCTTCCTCCTCGCGTTCCGCGTCGGTAAGAGGCCGGGTCCGTTCATCCTTGTATTTTTCCTCGTCCAGGGCACGGGCGCGCTCCAGCCGCAGACGGTTGAGTTCCGCCTCGTTCACCTGCTTGGTGACCTCCTGGCCTTCCTCCACCACAACGACCTCTTTCTTGGCCTTGCGGGCGGCGCGCTTGGCGGCCAGCTCTTCCTGGTACTGGGCCTTGAACTTTTCGGGGCTGTAGATGGTATGGGTCAGCAGCGACTGCAGGATCATGCAGACGTTGGAGGTGGTGTAGTACAGCGAGAAGCAGATGGGCAAAGTGAAGCTGATCCAGGCGAACATCAGGTTCATCACCCACATGGTGACCTTCATGCCGCCCTGCATCTGGGCCTGCTGGCCGCTCATCTTGGTGGTGATGACGTTGGAGGCGATCATGGTGACGGTGGCCAGGATGGGGAAGACCAGCAGCGGGGTCAGGGTCAGGCCGGCGGTGGTGGCAATGTTCATGCCGAAGAAGCTGGTGTTGAAGTTCTGGATGGAGGCCAGCTGTTCGGCGGTGAAGGCGGAGGCCGCGCTGGCGCCGTTCTGGATGGCCTCGATGATCTGGGTCTCGGCCATGTAGCCGTTGGTGATGTTCATCGCCTCACAGGCGGCGGAGACGGTCTCGGCGGGGATGCCCAGGATGTAACGCAGCGGGTAGTAGACCACCTGGATGATGCCGAACATCACCAGCAGGTTGAGGATCATGGGCAGGCAGCCGGACATGGGGTTGTAGCCGTACTCCTGCTGAAACTTCATCATTTCTTCGTTGAGTTTCTGCTGGTTGTTCTTGTATTTCTGCTGGATCTCATTCAGCATGGGGGTGTAGACCGACATTTTGGCCATCGACTTCTGCTGCTTGATGGCCAGCGGCAGGGTGACGATCCGGATCAGCACCGTGAACAGGATCATGGTCAGGCCGTAGTTGCCCACAAAGTTGTACATGATCCGCATCAGGGGTCCGAAGATGAAGGAAAGGAAACCAAGGATCTGTGTCATAGTCTGTCCTATCTGCCCTGCCTGCGCGCAGGGCCTTTATTTTTTGCCGATACCCCCGGGCTGCGCAGCGCAGGGGAGGAAAACGTGAGAATCTATATGATGCGACGGGTGCGCTAGTTTTCGCGGGTGAGGCGTCGGTCGGGGCTTGTCCAGCGGCCTTTGGGGGGCACCGGGTCATAGCCGAACCGGCCGAAGGGGTTGCAGCGCAAAATGCGCCAGACAGCCAGCAGCCCGCCTTTCAGCAGGCCGTGGGTGCAAAGTGCCTCCACCGCGTACTGGCTGCAGGTGGGGGTAAAGCGGCAGTGATGCCCCAGATGGGGGCTGATGTGACGCTGATACAGCCGGATCAGAAAGACCAGCGGCCGCACCGCCAGCGGCGGCGTCACGCGGGGTTCTCCCCGGCGGCTGCCCGGTCGGGCAGGCCGGCGGCGCGCATCAGTTTGGCCAGCGTGCGGCTGACCTGGGTGCTTTTGAGTTTCGGGGTCTGGGCGCGGGCCACCAGGATGATGTCGTACCCGCCCACATTGGCGGCCAGGTGTTCGGCCAGCGCCGCCCGCATGACCCGGCGTGCCCGGTTGCGCTGCACGGCGCCGCCCACCTTTTTGGTGGCGGTCAGGCCGATGCGGGTGTGTCCCACGCGGTTTTTGGCCACGTAGAGCACCAGCTGCGGGTGGACGTAGCTTTTCCCCCGGGAATACACCCGGGAAAACTCCTTGTTTTTGCAGATGGTACGGTAACGCATGGTGAGGCCTTTCTTTGCAAAAAAGGCTGCCGAACGGTCAGACACAAAGCAAAAGCCGCCGGCACAGCCGGTGGGCCTTTGCTTTGTGTGCGACCAGGATCAGCAGCCTAGAAGTGGTTTCGGTGGATCGACTGACAATGAGCCTGCGCATTATGCTACCCGAGAACCTGCTTGTTTTTGCGGCGATGCCGCGATGAATTTTGCCCGGAATCAGACAGTCAGGCTCTTGCGGCCCTTGGCACGGCGGGCATTGATGACCTTGCGGCCGTTCTTGCTGGCCATGCGCTTCAGGAAGCCGTGAACGACGCTGCGCTGACGCTTTTTGGGCTGGAAAGTCCGTTTCATATTTCATATCCTCCTGTCCCGTGTTGGAAATTCGATGCCTGGGCGTCGCCCCATCGATCGAGGGACAGCCTTGCAGACTATGATTATACTGCATCCGGGGGTATTTTGTCAACACCCGGACGCAACTTTTTTGGCAGTTGTTCGTCTTTTTTCCCTTGCCTTGCCGGCAGGCGGCCATATCTTGTTGCCGCTTCCCTGCCCCGGTACTAGATAGGCCGGGGGTTCACAGCAGCATCATGCGGCAGGCATCGGCGGCGGCGCGGCGCAGGTCCGCCCCGGCGCGGGGTGCAGCGGCCGCGGCGGAAAGCCCCGACCGGTTGATGGCCTGCATGGCGGTGACCCCCATGCCGTAGAGCTCGGCGGCCCCGTCGGAGATGACGCCGCCGAAGGCCAGCACCGGGACCCTGGCCCGCTGGGCCCGCTGGGCCACGCTGGCGGTGGCGGACCCCAGTGCGCTGGCGGCGTCCAGCCGGTCGGCGGTGGTGACCACCAGCGAGGCCCCCTCCAGCAGCTCGTCAAAGCCGGCCAGGTCCAAAAGCGGCTCGACGCCGGGGCAGAGTTCCCCGCCCAGAAAGGCGGCAGCCCCCGCCCCCAGTCCGCCCGAAGCCCCCGCGCCGGGGGCATCGGCGATGCGGATGTCCAGGTCCGCCTCGGTCACGGCAGCCAGATGGGCCAGGCCCTGGTCCAGGCGGGCGGCCTCCTGGGCGGGCAGGCCCAGCACCGACGCCGCCCCGCCGTCACCGCACAGGGGTGCCTGGCTGCCGGCCAGCACCCGGAGCCTTGCCCCAGCCAGAACCGGTGCCCGGCCCAGCAGGTCGATGTGGGCGATATTGTTCAGCGTGTCCCCCACCGGCACAAAGCTGCGGCCGCTGGCGTCCAGAAACCGGACCCCCAGCGCCGCGGCACAGCCGGCGCCGCCGTCCATGGCGGCGCTCTGTCCCAGGCAGAGCAGCAGTTCCCGGCAGCCGGTCTGCAGCGCGTCCAGCATCATCTGGCCCACGCCGTAGCTGGTGGCCCGGCCGGGCTGCAAGGGGCCCAGGGTGCGGGCGACCTCCACCCCGGTGCAGGCGGAGGCGTCCAGAATCGCGGTGCGGGTGTCGGGCAGGACGGTGTACCGGGCGCGGAGTTCCTCGCCGTAGGGGCCGCGGACCCGGGCGATGCGCTGCTCGCCGCCGGCGCGCAGCGTGTCCACCCCGCCCAGCGGCAGGCGCACCTGGTCCGCCTCGGGGAAATAGCGGGCAAACACCTCGCCCAGCATATCGCAGACCCGTGCGGCGCTGAGTCCGCCGGTGATGGAATCCGGCACCAGAACGATCTTTTGCAAGGCAGTGTCCCCCTTTTTTTACAGTCCCCGCGGCATCGGCAGCCCGCCGGCGCGGAATTTCCCTTTTATGATACCTGTCCGCCGGGCAAAAAGCAAGGGCGGCGGGCAGCAAAAAACGGGCGCGGTACAGAACTGCATCTGTGCCGCGCCCGTGTTCCCCAAAAGACTGGGTGCAAAACAAAAGGCCGCTGTCCGCCATGTCCGGCCAGGCCGGGGAGGTATCCTCTGCGGGCAACGAACCGCAGCGGCAGACAGGAACCGTTCGTCCGGACGATATTGTACCACACGGCGGGCAAAAGCGCAAGATGGCCGCCGCTTACCGGGCGCAGAAATGTTTGATCTCGCCCAGACGGGCCAGCGTGTCGCTGCGGCCCAGCTCATACAGGCGGCGCAGCTTTTTCACGTCGTGTTCGGTGCGGCTGACCGCCAGGTCGGTGCTGGGGCGCAGCAGCAGCACGCTGCCGTCGGCGGCGCCGCACTCGGCGTCGTCCACCTCCCGGTTGTAGACCAGGTGACGGCGGGCCATCGCCGCCACAAAGGCCGGATACCGGTGATACCGCAGCCGGAAGGGCAGCAGCATGGCCGGCTTTTTGCGGTATCCCACCGCCCGGGTCAGCACCACGATGTTTTTCTCGTAACCCATGCGGCGGAAGGCCGCCAGCGGGATGGAGTCCGCCACCCCGCCGTCCAGCAGCTTTTTGCCGCCCACCTTCACAATGCGGGAGACCAGCGGCATCGACGCCCCCGCCCGCAGGTATTCCATGGCGTCGGTGCCCTGGAAATCGGTGCAGCGGATGTACTCGGCCTTGCCGGTCTCCACATTGGTGCAGGTGACGTAAAACGGAATATCTGCCCGCACAAAGGCGTCGTTGTCAAAGGGGTCCAGCCGCCAGGGAATGTCCTCGTAGCAGAATTTCTTGTCCACAATGTCGCCGGTGGTCAGCAGCGGATACAGCCCCATGAACCGCTTGTCGTTGCGGTAGCGCTCATAGTAGCGGATGCTGCGCCCGTCCTGCCCCGACACATAGGACACCCCGTGCACCGTCCCGGCCGACACGCCGATGACGCCGTCGGCACGGATGCCCTGTTCCAGCAGCACATCCAGCACGCCCGCGGTGTAAAGCCCCCGCATGGCGCCGCCTTCCAGTACAAGGCCCAGTTTCGGCCTGTTCATTTCCGATACGCCTCCTGATTGCATCGCCTTATTTCAGGCGCTGGTATTCCATGGCAAAATAGCCCCGCAGCAGTGCGTCGTCCCCGGCGTCGCTGCCGTAGGCGCGCAGGATGCCGGTGCTGTCCATGTAATCGCAGCCGCCGGTCTGCAGCAGGATGTCCTGCTTCATGTTCAGCAGATACCGGTAATAGTCGGACAGCGGCAGCCCCGCCTGCTCGGCCAGGGTGGGGGCCAGGTCGCACAGGTCCATCCGGTTGTAGGGGTCGGCGGAGGTCTGCTCCGCCTGTTCCAGCGGATAGTTGGCCCAGATCACATAGGGAGTGCTGCGTTCCAGCATCCACAGGTCGTTGTCGGCGATGTTGTCATGGTCGGCAATGTGGTCCACAAAGCTGGGGGCATGGTCGCCAGCCAGACAGACGATCACCCTGCGGCCGGTCTCCTGGTACTGGCGGGTGAAGTAGTCGCACAGCTCGCCAAAGGCTTCATCGCTCTTGGCAATACAGGACAGGTACTCGTCCACCTCGCCGTCATAGCGGCCGTAATCGGTGGCGGCATGGACCAGGTCCAGGTCGGGGTCGTTCATGTCGTAATCGCCGTGGGTCTGGATGGAGACCAGGAAGGTAAACCGGGGCTGCTCCGCAGGCATCGCCTCGTAGAGGGCCTCCAGGTCCCGGTAGGTGGCCGAGTCGGTCTGGTAGGGACGGTCGCCGTAATATTCCTGAGTGGGGAAGCTGTCGGCAAAGCAGGTTTCGTCAAAGCCCAGTTCCTTCCAGGCGGTGTCCCGGTTGTAGTTGGAGCCCACATAGGGGTGGGCGGCCAGGGTGGTGTAGCCCAGGTCCTTCAAGTAGCTGACCAGGCTGGGGGCGCCGTCCAGGTCCAGCCAGTTGTAGGGGGTCACTGCCGGGGCCAGCATCAGCGAGTTGGAGGTCAGCATCTCGTACTCGCTGTGGTTGGTGCCGCCGCCGATGTGGGGCGAGATGGTGTGCCCCTGGATGCTGTTTTCCAGGCTGTGCAGCGTGGCCAGATAGTCCACGTCGGTCTGGGGGTCGGTGACCAGGCTGATGTCGTAGAAGCTCTCGGACAGGATCAGCACAATGTCGGGGTAGTCCTGGGGGTCGGCCTCGGCCACGGCGGGCTGGTAGCTATCGGCAGCGGCCAGGGCGTCGGCGGCGTTGCGGTCGGTGTCCCCCTCCGGCCGGATCACCGGGTCGGCCAGCAGCGAGGTAGCCCGCACGGTACCGGCCAGATAGCCGTAGGTATAATAGGTAGGCTGCCAGTTCCAGCCGTAGGGGGTGCGGGGCATGGCGGGCCAGGGGCTGAAGTAGCCGAAGTAGAGCACGGCGCAGACCCCCACCAGGCTGGCGGCGATCCGCACCAGCCGGGCCCTGGCGGTGACTTTGCGGCCCCGGCTGCCCCGGGCCAGCCGCGCCTGGCAGAGGGCGATGACCAGCACCGGCAGGTAGAGCAGGGCGATGCAGACCACCCGGGCATCCACATGCAGGGTGTAGCTGCCCATGACCTCGGCGGCGGTGCCCAGATTGAGCACGTCCTGGGGCATGACCGCCGAGCCGTGCAGGTCCCGGGTGTAGTAGTTGACGACGGCCAGGATGGTCCAGAGTCCGCCCGCAATGCCGGTGGACAGATGCCAGCGGCCGCAGAACAGAAAGACCACCAGCGTCAGGCAGAAGGCGGTCAGGGCGTTGAGCAGCGCCCAGCCCGGCAGCTGGCCCAGCAGGTAGCCGGAAGTGACCGCGTCGGACAGTTCCAGCTGCAGCCACGCGACAAAGGCCGCCGCCACCGCCAGCAGGCAGGGCAGGACGGCCTGTACCAGGAACGCGCGGCTGAAAACATGTTTTTTCAGCGTCTGCATGAAAGCTTCCCCTTATCGGTATACAAGGTGTGCCGGGCCGCCTGCGCGCCAAAGTTTCAACGGTAACCCGCTTCTTTTTGGCAGGTCGGGCAAAAATCCGGCGAAAACAAGGTTATTATAGCACCCTTTTCCGGCTTCGTAAAGCCGGGGGATTTTGCCACAAAAAGCGCGCCCGCCCCGGCAGGGACAGGCGCGAAAGACGGCAAGCGCGGAGGCTGCGGGTCAGAAGTTTTCGCCGTTCCAGCCCCAGTCGCTGACCGGGTGATAGGTCACATACACCGCCCGTCCGGGGATGCCCAGCTGGGCTTCCAGAATGTCGCACAGCCGCCGGGTCATGGCCTGGCAGTCGGCGGGGGCGGCGCTGCCGAACAGGCTGACCGACAGGTAGGCTCCCTTTTCCAGCGGCTTGCCGGCCATCCACAGCTGGCAGCTGTCGGCGATCTGCACCATCAGGTAGGTCTCGGTCTTGTGCAGCAGCGGAATGGCCGCGCCGAAGGCGGTCTTGAGGGCGGTTTTCTCTTCCGGGGTCATGGGCACCGAAATACGGGCATCAATAAACGGCATAACAATTTCCTCCTTTGTTTTGGGTCAGGTGTCGGCGGCGGGCATGGCGCGGCTGGCGATCAGGTCGGCGCCGGTGCCCAGAAGGTTGCGGATGACCACCTGCCCGGCCTCCACCGGGGCCTGCAGCCGGACTTTGGCGGCCTCGGCCATGGCGGCGGGCAGCAGCCGCTTGGGAATGGCGGTGCTGGTGCGCACCGGCAGCCGCCGGTGCAGCCCGCCCCGGATGCAGACGGTGGTGGTCAGGGTCCGGGTGGGGTTTTGCAGCTCGGTTTTGCCGTACTCGGCGCCCCGGGGGCAGCTGTTGCCGGTGACGGCGTAGCCGTGTTCCTCGTCTACGGTCAGGCGGCAGCCCCGGGGACAGACAATGCAGACCAGTTGTTTCATGGGTTTGCCTCCTCCATGCGCAGGGTCAGCGGCGCAATGGCACGGGCCAGCAGCGCCGCCGGCAGGGTGATGTGTTCCATCTCGCCGGGGGCCAGATGGCTGCGGGCAAACCGGGCCACCCGGTTTCCGGCCCCGTCCTGTACCACAATGGCGGCGGGCCCGGTGACCCGCCGCACCCGGAAAAACAGCTCCGCCCCGGCGGTGCGCACCGCCGGGCTCAGATGCTGGGGCACCGTGTAGCTGATGCCCTCCCCCGCACAGACCGGGATGGGCTCGCCGGGTTCGGTGCCGGCGGGTGCGGGGCTGCTTTCCCCCGCCATCACATACGCCGCCGCGGCGGCGCCGGCCCGCTCGCTCTCGGCCGAGACAAAGTCCACCAGATCATGCACATGCAGCACATTGCCGCAGGCAAAGATGCCGGGGATGCTGGTTTCCCGGTTTTCCGCCACCACCGGGCCGCGGGTGCGGGGGTCGATCTCCACCCCGGCGCCCCGGGACAGCTCGTTTTCCGGCAGCAGTCCCACACTGAGCAGCACCGTGTCGCAGTCAAAGACCATCTCGGTGCCGGGGACCGGGCGGCGCTGGTCGTCCACCCGGCTGACCACCACCTGCTCCACCCGGTCATGGCCGCGGATGTCGGTGATGGTGTGGGAGAGATACTGCGGAATATTGTAATCCTCCAGGCACTGGACGATGTTGCGGGTCAGCCCGCCCGAGTAGGGCATCAGCTCGACGCAGGCCAGCACCTTGGCGCCCTCCAGCGTCATGCGGCGGGCCATGATCAGGCCGATGTCGCCGGAGCCCAGGATCACCACCCGGCGGCCCACCATATAGCCCTCGATGTTCAGGAACCGCTGGGCCGCCCCGGCGGTGAAGATGCCGGACGGCCGCTCGCCGGGGATGGAGATGGCCCCGCGGGTGCGTTCCCGGCAGCCCATGGCCAGCACCACGGCGCCGGTTGTCAGCACCTGGTAGCCCTGTTTGCCGTTGACGGCGTGGATCTCGTGGGGGGCGCCGTCCCGGCCGGGCAGAATCTGCAATACCATCGTGTCCAGCCGGACCTCCACACCGGTTTCGGCCAGCATGGCGATGTAGCGGCCGGCGTACTCGGGGCCGGTGAGCTCCTCCCCGAAGCGGTGCAGCCCGAAGCCGTTGTGAATGCACTGGTTCAGAATGCCGCCCAGCTCGCAGTCCCGCTCCAGGATCAGCACCCGGCGCAGCCCCTGCTGCCAGGCCTTGCAGGCGGCTGCCAGCCCCGCCGGGCCGCCGCCGATGACAATCAGCTGATAGTCAGTCATGGGGGGACACCTCCTCGGTCACAGATTGTTTGGTCTCGCCGTACAGCACCCAGCTGCCGGCCTGGTCCATCAGGATCTCGGTGGGGCTGACCCCCAGTTCCCGGGCCAGAATGGCCTGCACCCGCGGCCCGCAAAAGCCGCCCTGGCACCGGCCCATGCCCGCATTGCAGCGCCGCTTGACCCCGTTGACGGTGGTGGCCCCCACCGGGCTGTGGATGGCGTCGAGAATCTCCCCCTCGGTGATGGTCTCGCACCGGCAGATCACCCGGCCGTAGCGGGGGTCCTTGGCGATCAGCGCCGCCTTCTCCGCCGGGGAGGCGTGGCGGAACCGCACCACATGCCGCTCGTCAATAAAGTCCGGCTTTTGGGTCAGGGGCAGTCCGGCCTCGCCCAGCATGTCGGCGGCCAGCTTGCCGATGGCCGGGGCGCTGGTCAGGCCCGGCGACTTGATGCCCGCCAGGTCGAGAAACCCCGGATGGTTTTCGCTCCACTGGATGATGAAATCACTCTGGTCGGTGTTGGCCCGGATGCCGCTGAAATTGCGGATGTTCTCGCCAAAGCGGATGGAGGGCACACTTTGCACCGCCCGGGCCTTGACAAAGGCCAGCCCGGCGGCGGTGTTGCCCAGATCCCGCCGGTCGGTGACCGGCTCGGCGTTGGGACCCACAATCAGGTTGCCGTGGACGGTGGGGGCCACCAGCACCCCCTTGCCCTCCGGGCCGGGACACTGGAAGATCACCCGGCTGACCCGGCCGCCCTCGCTCTTGTCCAGCAGATAGTATTCGCCCCGGTTGGGCCGGGTCTGCCAGGGGATGGGTTCCAGCAGCCGGTGCACCCGGTCGGCGTCCACGCCGGCGGCGTTGATCACAAAGCGGGTCTCCACCTCGCCTTTGGGGGTGGCAAGCACAAAGCCGCCGCCCTCCTTCGGCCGGATGCCGGTGACCGGGGCGCTGCGGCGCAGCTCCACCCCGTTTTGCACCGCCACCTCGATCATGGCCAGCGCCAGACCCCAGGGGTCCACCACCGCGGCGGAGGGCGCCAGCAGTGCGCCGCAGACCTTTTCCGACAGGTTCGGTTCCAGCGCCCGGGCCGCATCGCCGGAAAGCAGTTCCAGCCCCGGCACGCCGTTGGCCACACCCCGGTCGTAGAGCATCTGCAGATGGGGCAGCTGTTCGGGGGCAAAGGCCAGCACCATCGACCCGGTCTGCCGCACCGGCACATCCAGCTTGCGGCAGATGTCCAGCGCCATGCGGTTGCCCTCCACATTCAAGGCCGCCATTTTGGTGCCGGGTTCCGGGTCGTATCCGGCGTGGAGAATGGCGCTGTTTGCCTTGGTGGTGGCGTTGGCCACGTCGTTGTTTGCCTCCAGCACCAGGGTGCGCAGGCGGTAGCGGGCCAGGCGGTAGGCGGTGGCGGCGCCCACCACGCCGCAGCCGATGATGACCACATCGTACATAGAATGCCTCCTTTGGCAAAAAACTCAAACACGCAAAAAAAGGAAAGCAAACGCCTCGGCCGACCGCATCCGTGCAAGGGCAGACGGACCGAGCGGGCCGGGCAGCTTGCTTTCCTTTCGCAGTCGTGAAGCAGGTTGTCCGTGATGATGGTTCCAGTATACCATGGGCGGATTGCGGCGGCAAGAACGGCCGGGGCTTTTTGACGGCAGCCGGACAAAATACGGCGTTTTGCCCAAAGGGCCGCGCCCGCTTTGATGCAAAACGGAAATTTTCCCCGGCGCGGCTTTACATCTTTTGCGGGGGATGCAATAATAAATGCTAGAAAGATCAGAGCGGGGCGAACCAGGTTCGGCCCGCTCTCTGCGTTTTGGGGGTCGGCCTGTGCGGCCCCGCAACAAAGACACGGCTGCCCTGCGGCGGTCCGGGGGAGGAATTTTGGGATGAAACAGTTTGTCATTGCGTTGGACCAGGGCACCACCAGCAGCCGGTGCCTGCTGTTTGACCGGCAGCAGAACATTGTGGGCCTGGCCCAGAAGGAGTTCACCCAGCACTATCCCCATCCGGGCTGGGTGGAGCACGACCCGATGGAGATCTATTCCAGCCAGTACGGCGTGCTGATGGAGGTGCTGGCCCAGAGCGGCATCGACGTGCGGGAGATTGCGGGCATCGGCATCACCAACCAGCGGGAGACGGCGATCCTCTGGGACAGGGAGACCGGCCGCCCGGTCTGCAACGCCATTGTCTGGCAGTGCCGCCGCACCGCCGAGTACTGCGAGCAGCTGAAGCAGGACACCGCCTTCACCCGCTATGTGAAGGAGCACACCGGCCTGCTGATCGACGCCTATTTTTCCGCCACCAAGATCCGCTGGATGCTGGACAACGTCCCCGGCGCCCGGGAGAAGGCCGAGGCGGGGCAGCTGTTGTTCGGCACGGTGGACACCTGGCTGATCTGGAAGCTGACCGGCGGCAGGGTGCATGTGACCGACTACACCAACGCCAGCCGGACCATGCTGTACGACATCCGCAACCTGTGCTGGGACAAGACCATCTGTGACCGGCTGGGCATTCCCATGAACATCCTGCCCCGGGTGCACACCAGCAGCGAGGTCTACGGCACCGTGAACATCCAGGGGGTGGAGGTGCCCATTGCAGGCATTGCCGGGGACCAGCAGGCGGCGCTGTTCGGCCAGACCTGCTTTGAGCCGGGCGAGGCCAAGAATACATACGGCACCGGCTGTTTTCTGCTGATGAACACCGGCGAACGGATGGTGGACAGCAAAAACGGGCTGCTGACCACCCTGGCGGCCAGTGTGGGCGGCCGGGTACAGTATGCGCTGGAGGGCAGCGTCTTTGTGGGCGGCGCGGTGGTCCAGTGGCTGCGGGACGAGCTGCACCTGATCACCGAGGCCTCCGACACCGAGTATTTTGCCCAGAAGGTGCAGGACAGCGCCGGGGTGTATGTGGTGCCGGCCTTCACCGGGCTGGGGGCGCCCTACTGGGACATGTACGCCCGGGGTGCAATTCTGGGCCTGACCCGGGGCGCGGGGCGCAACCACATCATCCGGGCGGCGCTGGAATCCATCGCCTACCAGACCGGCGACGTGCTGCACGCCATGGAGGAGGACACCGGCATCCCCCTGAAGGAGCTGCGGGTGGACGGCGGCGCGTCGGCCAACAATTTCCTGATGCAGTTTCAGGCGGACATTGTGGGGCGGACCATCCGCCGCCCCATGATCCGGGAGACCACCGCCCTGGGCGCGGCCTATCTGGCGGGGCTGGCCACCGGCGTCTGGGACAGCCTGGAGGACATCCGCAGCCAGTGGACGCTGGACCGGCTGTACACGCCGCAGATGGACCCCGCCCGCCGGGAGCAGCTGTGTGCCGGCTGGCGGAAAGCGGTCAGCCGGGCCCGGGATTGGGCCGAATGACGGATTTTGCCAAAACCATTTGTGCAGTCCGCCGAAAAGATGGTATACTGGTCCTGCCGGGCCCCGTGTCCGGCGGGATTTTTTGCAAAAGAGGGATACAGCATGAAGGGGAAGGTTTCCGAGCTGGCGGCCAAGATGATCGACTACTCCGCCGGCAACCTGCACGACATCAACCACCTGATGAAGGTGTACGGCTACGCCCGCACCATCGGCGTCTGCGAGGGGCTGGACGACAACACCCAGATGACGCTGGAGGTGGCGGCGCTGCTGCATGACATTGCCTGCCCGCTCTGCCGGGAGAAGTACGGCAACACCAACGGCGTCTACCAGGAGCAGGAGGGCGGCCCGCTGGCGGCGGAATTTTTAAAGGACAGCGGCCTGGACCAGGCGATGATCGACCGGGTGGTCTACCTGGTCAGCCACCATCACACCCCGTCCCAGGTGGACGGAATCGACTACCAGATTCTGCTGGAGGCGGACTATCTGGTCAACGCCGACGAGAGCCACTACACCCGCGCTGCCATCCAGGCGGTGGGGGACGGGATGTTCCGCACCGCCACCGGCAAGGCGCTGCTGAAAACCATGTACCAGAACGCCCGGTGAGATTGCCGGGGCATCTGCCCGGTAAAAACCCGGCCGGGTACTCCTTTACGGAGTGCCCGGCCGGGTTTGTTGTATCTGTTTTTCTGTTCCACCGGCAGCGGCTGAACCGGTTACTGCCCGCACAGCTGCCAGAAGGCCACGGCGCTGGCCGCCGCCACGTTGAGCGAGTCCACCCCGTGGGCCATGGGGATGCGCACCGTGTAGTCGCAGGCGGCGATGGTCTCGTGGGAGAGGCCGTCCCCCTCGCTGCCCAAAAGCACCGCCAGTTTTGGGATGCCGGGCAGCCGGGGGTCCCGCAGCGACACCGAGTCGTCGGACAGGGCCATGGCGGCGGTGACAAAGCCCATCCGGCGCAGCAGCGCCATGCCGGGGCCGGGCCAGTCTGCCGGGTCATTGCCCAGCCGGGTCCAGGGTACCTGAAAGACGGTGCCCATGCTGACCCGGATGGCGCGGCGGCCCAGCGGGTCGCAGCAGCTGGGGGTCAGCAGCACCGCGTCCACCCCCAGCGCCGCCGCCGAGCGGAAAATCGCCCCCACGTTGGTGGTGTCCACAATGTTTTCCAGCACCGCCACCCGCCGGGCATCCCGGCAGATGGTCCCGGCGTCGGGCAGGGGTTTGCGGTGCATGGCGCACAACACCCCGCGGGTCAGGGTGTAGCCGGTCAGGCTGGCCAGCAGCGCCCGGTCGCCGGTGTAGACCGGCACCTCCCCCACCCGCTCGAGGATCGCCTTGGCGGGGCCTTCGATCTGGCGGCGCTCCATCAGCAGCGAGATGGGCCGGTAGCCGGCGTCCAGCGCGGTGGCGATCACCTTGGGGCTTTCGGCAATCAAAATGCCCTGTTCCGGTTCGGTTTTGGCCCGCAGGCGGGTGTCGGTCAGGCTGGTAAAGACCGCCAGCTCGGGCAGGTCCAGGGTATGCAGTTCAATGATCTGTGGGGTCTGGGACATGGGGATTCTCCTTTTCGGGACGGCGGCCGTCCGTCCCGGCCGCAGCCGGGCGGGGCAAAACACCGGTTTTGTCCTTATATTATAGCATATTTCCCGGACAATTTTTTTCGACGGGGAGGGACCGGTTTCGTCAAAATGCACAGGGTGATTTTTTTTACTTTCGTAAGGGTTACCTGCCGCCCCGCGCGGGAGTAAACTGGGCATGAAATAGAGGTGAACAAGTTGGAAGGCTTCAAACAAACCCTGTTGGAAGCGATGCAGAATGAAACCGCATTCACCATTCCGGTCTTCGGCGGCATCCCCGTGGCAAGCTCGGTGGTGGTCACCTGGATCATCATGGTGGTGTGGATCATCCTCACGCTTCTGGCAACCCGAAATCTCAAGGTCCGCAATCCCGGCAAGGTTCAGATCGTGCTGGAAAGCGCCGTGAACTTTCTCAATGGCTTTGTCAAGGACACCATCGGCCCCCACTGGCGGCCGTACGCCCCCTATCTGGGCACCGTGGCACTGTACATTGGGCTTGCAAACATCATCGGCATTTTCGGTCTGACCTCGCCCACCAAGGATGTGAGCGTCACCGCGGCCCTGGCACTGATGAGCATGGTGCTGATCTACGGTTCCCAGTTCCGTTACAACGGACTGGCCGGCGGTCTGAAACGCTTTGCCCAGCCCATGCCGCTGCTGACCCCCATCAACATCATGGAGATCGCCATCCGCCCGCTGGCACTGTGCATGCGACTGTTCGGCAACGTGCTGGGCGCCTACATCATCATGGAGATCATCAAGTACCTGGTGCCCGTTGTGGTGCCCGCCGCGTTCTGTCTCTACTTTGATCTGTTCGACGGTTTGATCCAGACGGTCGTCTTTGTGTTCCTGACCGCACTGTTCACCGGCGAGGGCATCAAGGAAGAGGAGTAACCAACCAGACCGCCGGGCCTTTGGCCCGGCACACCAACCCCCAAGCATAACGCAAACACAATCAACACCATCCCCAAATCATCAGTCATCTGACAGGAGGAAATTACCATGGATATCGGAATCATTGCAGCAGGCATCGCAGTTCTCACCGGCATCGGCGCCGGCATCGGCATCGGCATCGCCACCGGCCACGCCAGCGACGCTATCGCCCGTCAGCCCGAGGCTTCCGGCAAGATCAACAGCACCCTGCTGCTGGGCGCTGCTCTGGCAGAAGGTACCGCCATCTTCGGTTTCGTCACTGCCCTGATCATCATCTTTGCAGCCTGATCGGCCTTATTGAACCGTATCAGCCCAAACAGTCTGCAAGGAGGTGTGCAGGATGCTGGATTTCCAGCCCTCAACCATTATTTTCACGATCATCAACCTGTTGATCCTGTATTTCTTTTTCCGTAAATTCCTGTTCGGCAAGGTCAACGCCGTGCTGGAGCAGCGGGAACAGCTGATCCAGAAAGAGATCAGCGAGGCCGAGGAGTCTAACACCAAGGCCAAGGCCCTGCAGCAGGAATACGAAGAAAAGCTGGCCGGCGCCCGCGATGAGGCCGCCCAGCTGGTTGCCAACGCCAAGACCCGCGCCGACCAGGCCTACGCTGCCCGCATTGCCGAGGCAGAGGCCGACGCCAAGCAGGTTTCCGCCGAGGCCGAAAACCGCATGGCCGCCGAGCGCAGCGAGATGCTGCGGTCTGCCCGTGCTGAAGTTGCCAAACTGGCCGTGCTGGCTGCCACCGAGGTTGCCGGCAAGCGTCTGGATACCGACTCCGACCGTGCCCTGGCCGAGCAGTTCCTGGAAAAGGTGGGTGAAGCGAAATGAGCGAAACGACCCAGCGTTATGCCGCTGCCCTGTTCGGGGCTGCGGGTTCCGACGCCAAAGCCGTCCGCGCAGCCGCTGACGCCCTGATGGCCAACAAGACCCTGTGGACTGCCCTGCAGAGCAAGGCAGTCAGCCCGGCCGAGAAAAAGCAGCTGGTGGCCGACGCCGCCGAGCTGGACGGCCAGGATGCCCTGAAGGCATTTCTGGGCCTGGTGGCAGAGGCCGACGCCATGACCGAGCTGCCCGCCATCATGGCGGAGTATTCCCGCCTGGCGCTGGCCGCCCAGGGCGGTGTGGAGTGCCAGGTCACCTGCGCACGCCAGCCCGACGAGGCCACCCAGACTGCCATCCGTGAGGCTGTCTGCAAGCTGCGCGGCGCCACCAACGCCGTGCTGGAAATCAAGATTGATCCGTCCATCCTGGGCGGTTTTGTGCTGGACGTGGACGGCGTGACCTATGACCGCAGTGTCAAGGGCCGTCTGGACCGTCTGGCCCGGGGCATGCAGGATGCCCCCGACACCGACGACATCTCCAAGCTCTCGGAGCAGATGAAGTCGGTCATCGCCGGCAAGTCCGATGATGTGGACGCCGTGGAGACCGGCCGCGTCATTGAGGTCGGCGACGGCATCGCCAACGTCAGCGGCCTGCGCCGCGCCGTCTACGGCGAGCTGGTGGAGTTCGACAACGGCACCGCCGGCATCGTGCTGGACCTGCGCCGCAACCGCACCGGCGTCATCCTGCTGGGCAGCCAGGAGGGTCTGACCGAGGGCAGCCTCTGCCGCCGCACCGGCCGTCCCGCCGATGTGCCGGTGGGCGACGCCATGGTGGGCCGCACCGTGGATGCCCTGGGCCGTCCCATTGATGGCCTGGGCCCCATCAACACCACCGAGCGTTACCCCATCGAGCACGAGGCTCCCGGCGTCATCAGCCGTGAGCCGGTCAACCAGCCCATGCAGACCGGTATTCTGGCCATCGACTCGATGGTTCCCATCGGCCGCGGTCAGCGTGAGCTGATCATCGGCGACCGTCAGACCGGCAAGACCGCCATCGCCGTGGACGCCATCCTGAACCAGAAGGGCCAGAACATGCTCTGCATCTACGTGGCCATCGGTCAGAAGGAGTCCACCATTGCCCGCCTGCGCGAGACCTTCAAGCAGTACGGCGCCATGGCCTACACCACCATCGTTGCGGCTCCCGCCGGCGAGGGTGCTCCCATGCAGTACATTGCTCCCTACGCCGGCGCCGCCATGGGCGAATACTTCATGGCCCACGGCAAGGACGTGCTGATCGTCTACGACGACCTGTCCAAGCACGCAGTGGCCTACCGTACCCTGTCTCTGCTGCTGCGCCGTTCTCCCGGCCGTGAGGCTTACCCCGGCGACGTCTTCTATCTGCACAGCCGTCTTTTGGAGCGTGCCTGCCGCCTGACCAAGGAGTACGGCGGCGGTTCCATGACCGCACTGCCCATCGTCGAGACCCAGGCCGGCGACGTTTCGGCCTACATCCCGACCAACGTCATTTCCATCACCGACGGTCAGATCTACCTGGAAACCGGCCTGTTCCATGCAGGACAGCGCCCGGCTGTCAACGTGGGTCTGTCTGTCTCCCGTGTGGGTGGTTCCGCCCAGACCCGCGCCATCAAAAAGACCGCCGGTACCCTGCGTATCGACCTGGCCCGTTACCGCGAGCTGGAAGTCTTTACCCAGTTCAGCTCCGACCTGGACCCCGAGACCCGCAAGGCTCTGGACCACGGCAAGCGGATGATGGCGCTGCTGCGTCAGCCCCGCTGCACCCCCATGGCAGTCAGCCGTCAGGCAGTGATTCTCTACATTGCCACCAACGGCCTGCTGTCGGATGTGCCTGTGGAGGAGGTCAACAGCTTCTCCAATGCCTTTGTTGACCTGCTGGAGCGGGAACAGCCGGCGCTGATCACCGAGATCGATGAGACCGGTGCTTTGTCCGGCACCGCCACCGAGCAGATCCGCACCACGCTGGACAGCTACAAAAAGCAGGTGAGCGCCAAATGGAAAGCATAAAGGAGATCCGCACCCACATCGACAGCGTCCAGCAGACGCTGAAGATCACCAACGCGATGTACCTGATCTCTTCCTCCAAGCTGCGCAAGGCGCGCCAGCAGCTGACCAACATCCAGCCCTACTTTACCAAGACCAAGCAGACCATTTCGGACATTCTGCACCGCACCCAGGACGTGGAGCACGTCTACTTTGACCGCCGCCCCAACAAGCACCACAAGGTGGGCTACATCATCATCACGGGCGACAAGGGTCTGGCAGGCGCCTACAACCACAATGTCCTGCGCCTGGCCGAGGAGCACATGAAGCAGTTCGACGACACGACGCTGTTTTCCATCGGTCAGGTGGGCCGCAGCTACTTCCGCCACAAGGGCGTTGACATTGACGTCGAGTTCATGTACACCGCCCAGGACCCCACGGCCTACCGTGCGCGGGAGATTGCCGAGACCTTTGTGCAGCTGTTCCGCCAGGGACAGCTGGACGAGGTGTACGTGGTCTACACCGAGATGGTCACCCCCATGACGCTGGAACCCAAGATTCTCAAGCTGCTGCCGCTGGACCGGGACGCCTTCCCCTGGCAGCCCCGGCAGAAAACCGACGGCGGCATGGTCCGGGAAGTGACCTATATGCCCTCGCCGGCACACGTGCTCAACCACATTGTGCCGGGTTACCTAAAAGGGCTTTTGCTGGGCACGCTGGTGGAGTCCTTCTGCTCCGAGCAGAACGCCCGTATGATGGCCATGGACACCGCCACCGACAATGCCCGTGAGCTGCTGAAGAATCTGCAGCTGGAGTACAACCGCGCCCGTCAGACCGCCATTACCCAGGAAATCACCGAGATCGTGGCCGGTGCCCAGGGCGGCGGGGATGACTGGGACGACGAGGACGACGACTGGGCCGACGCCCAGTAACCGCCCGCCCCATTCCACAAGAAAGGAAAGACTGCTATGCAACACAAAGGTGTGATCGCGCAGGTGTTGGGCCCTGTCGTTGACGTTCAGTTCAGCGAGGGCAACCTGCCGCAGATCAACGAGGAGCTGTTCGTGGAGACCGCGGACGGCCGCCGCACCATGGAGGTTGCCCGCGATATCGGCCACCATGCGGTGCGCTGCATTCTGCTTTCGCCGGGCGAGGGTCTGGGCCGCGGTGACGAGGTCATCGCCACCGGTCACCCCATCGAGACCCCGGTGGGCGAGGCGACTCTGGGCCGTATGTTCAACGTTCTGGGCGAACCCATTGACGAGAAGGGTCCTGTGGAGGCTCCCGAAAAATGGTCCATCCACCGCGATCCCCCGCCCTTCGAGGAGCAGAACTCCGATACCGAAATTCTGGAAACCGGCATCAAGGTCATCGACCTGCTGGCTCCCTACACCCGCGGCGGCAAGATCGGCCTGTTCGGCGGCGCCGGTGTCGGCAAGACGGTTCTGATCCAGGAGCTGATCCACAACATCGCCACCGAGCACGGCGGCTACTCCATCTTCACCGGCGTCGGCGAGCGTACCCGTGAGGGCAACGACCTCTGGCGCGAGATGGGCGAGAGCGGCGTTCTTAGCAAGACGGCGCTGGTTTTCGGCCAGATGAACGAACCGCCAGGAGCCCGTATGCGCGTTGCCCTGACCGGTCTGACCATGGCGGAGTACTTCCGTGACCGTCAGAAGCAGAACGTGCTGCTCTTCATCGACAACATTTTCCGTTACGTGCAGGCCGGTTCCGAGGTCAGCGCCCTGATGGGCCGTATGCCCTCCGCCGTCGGCTATCAGCCCACCCTGGCTGACGAAGTCGGCGCCCTGCAGGAACGTATCACTTCCACCAAAAACGGGTCCATCACCTCGGTGCAGGCCGTCTACGTGCCCGCCGATGACCTGACCGACCCCGCCCCGGCCACCACCTTCAGCCATCTGGACGCCACCACGGTTCTGTCCCGTAAGATCGTCGAGCAGGGCATCTATCCCGCCGTTGATCCTCTGGAGTCCACCAGCCGTATTCTGGAGCCGGACATCGTGGGCGAGCGCCATTACAAGATCGCCCGCGGCGCCCAGGAGCTGCTGCAGCGCTACCGCGACCTGCAGGACATCATCGCTATTCTGGGCATGGAAGAACTGAGCGAGGATGACCGCAAGACGGTTGCCCGCGCCCGCCGTATGCAGCAGTTCTTCTCTCAGCCGATGTACGTGGCTGAGCAGTTCACCGGTCTGCAGGGCCGTTATGTGCCTCTGGAGCAAACGCTGAAGGGCTTTGAGGCTCTGCTGGGCGGCGAGCTGGACCAGTATCCGGAATCCGCCTTCTCGATGGTCGGCACCGTGGACGAGGTGCGGGAGAAGGCCCGTGCACAGGGGGCGTTGTAAATGGCCAATACCTTTCTGCTGGAGATCGTCACGCCGGAAAAGCAGTTTTTCACCGGTGAGGTGGAGAGCCTGATCATTCCGGCCTCCGACGGCAGCTACGGCGTGCAGGCCGGCCACGAGCCGGTGGTCACCGCCATTGAGCCCGGCGAGGCCAGATACAAGGCCGACGGCGAATGGCACACGCTGGTGGTGACCCAGGGCTTTGCCGAGATCATGTCCGACTATGCCATCGTGCTGGTTTCCGCCGCCGAGCGGCCGGAGGACATCGACGAGGCCCGCGCCGAGCGTGCCAAGGAGCGCGCCGAGGAGCGTCTGCGCCAGAAGAGCAGCCGGCTGGAGTATTTCCACAGCAAGGCGGCACTGGCCCGCGCCACTGCCCGGCTTTCCGCCGCGCACCATCGTTTCGGTTAAGGACCGAAGCAAGCGTTTCCCGTATTTTTACGGTTTCCTACCCATACACAAGGCAAGCTCCGCTTTCCCGTTTTCCGGGGAAGCGGAGCTTCTTTTTTGTCTGCCGGGCAAGGGGCCCCGCCCCCCTACCCTGCCCGGCAGAAATATGGTACAATAGGAATAGAATTAGACAGGCGTACAGACTTTGCCTGCATTTTGTCCGACCCTTCCCCCACAAGAAAGGAGCACCCGCCTTGAATCAGCCCCTGAACTGGAAAACCGTCATGCTGGACCAGATTTACAACCTGGTGGCCGGGTTTCTGTATGCCGCGGCCATCAGCTATTTTGCCGGCGGCGCCGA
Organism: uncultured Subdoligranulum sp.; assembly: GCA_904390925.1. Taxonomy (GTDB): domain Bacteria; phylum Bacillota; class Clostridia; order Oscillospirales; family Ruminococcaceae; genus Gemmiger. The sequence goes on along the minus strand of CAJFMB010000017.1, from coordinate 9,973 downwards.
CTTTGCCCCCGGCGGTGTGTCCGGCATTGCGCTGATCTGCAATCATCTGTGGCGGTGGCCCATCGGTCTGGTGACGGTGCTGATCAACATTCCGCTGGCGCTGGGCAGCGTCTTTTTTGTGGGCAAGCTGTTTCTGATCCGCAGCATGATCTCCACCGTCTACTGCGCGGCGTTCCAGGACCTGCTGTTCTCCCGGCTGCCCACCTATTCCGGCGACCCGCTGCTGGCGGCGCTGTTCACCGGTGTGCTGTGGGGCGCTGCCATGGCGCTGTTGTACATGCGGGGTTCCTCCAGCGGCGGCACCGATTTCCTCACCGTCAGCATCAATACCCGGCGTCCCCACCTGTCGGTGGGGGTCATCACCGGCGCGCTGGATGTGGTCATCATCCTGCTGGGCTGGCCGGTGTTCGGCAGCATTGACGCGGTGCTCTACGGCATGGTCACCACCGTACTGACCAGCTTTACCATCGACAAGATCATGGCCCGGTCCTCCTCCAGCAAGATGCTGACCATCATCACCAACAAGGGCCAGCACATTGCCGACTGGATCAGCCGCAACTGCGACCGCGGGTCCACGCTGGTCAAGGCCACCGGCACCTTCACCGGCAGCGAGCGGCAGATTCTTCTGTGCGCCTGCACCCGGCTGCAGGTCTATGCCATCCGCGCGGCGGCCTACGTCATCGATCCCCATTGCATGGTGATGATTTCCGAGACCAGCGAGGTGTATGGCGAAGGGTTCCGCGACCCCAAAAAGAAAAACAATTTTTCCTGATTTTCTTACGCTTTCCGGTGGAAACCGGAAAGCGTTTCTTCTTTTGGAAAGAAGAATCCAGAAAACTGTTTTTATTTTCGCTGGTGATTTTTTATTTTCCGGCTGCCAGCCGGAGGCTTGCCGGCCGGAGCGACAGCGCGGCCGTTCCTCTGTTTTACATCGCCGAAAAGGCGATGAGGAAGGAAGGCACCCGCTTTTGTCAGGGGATTTCCGGCTGCCAGCCGGAGGGTTATTCTTCTTTCGTTGGAAGATTCCCGGCAGCTTGCCGGAAGATAAAAGAACGCCAGCCAAACTAAACTTTCTTGCTTACTTCTTTCAGTGATGAAAGAAGTAAGGCCCCGCGGTGGCTCACCGCCAAAAAATACAGCCCTCTCCTTCCAAAAATTATTTTTTCTTATTGCTTTTGGTCCACCAAAAGCAATAAGAAAGGCCAGCCTGGCGGCTGGCCTTTCTTAAATAAAATGATAAATCAGATTTCACAACCGGTCATGCCAGAAATTCAGCAGCAACCGCATCAATGGCAGAAGGATCTGCCACCGCCCACTGGGCGTAGCTCATGCCGCTGGCAGCAACGGTGCGGCCCAGCTTGACCAGGAAGGTGGGAATGTCGTCCACCAGGACAACACCCAGCTCGCGGCCCATGACCTCGCTGCCCTGGCGGTCACAGCCGCCCACATACAGCGTAAAGGCCACATTGGGCTTGCCGTCCACCACCTTGGCGGCGCCGCGGAATCCGATGGCGCCGGTCTGATGGGTGCCGCAGCTGGAGGGGCAGCCGGAAATGTGGATCTGGGGCAGTGCGCCGTCCGGCAGGTTGGCTTCCGCCACCGCCTTGACGCAGCTGGCCAGCAGCGCCTGGCTGTCCCGCAGACCCACCTGGCAGATGCTGGCGCCGATGCAGGAGACCGAAGTCTCAAACAGGCTGGCGGCGGTATCCTTGGCGGTCAGTTCCAGCACCCGGCGCGCCTCGTCGGCGGTCAGGTTGATGATGTAGCTGGTTTCGTCGGGGGCCAGACGCATCTCGGCCTCGGGGATCTCCTGCACTGCGTCATTCACCGCGCAGAACACCGCCGCGTCGGGACGGCCTCCGATGGGATGCCATGCCACCGCATACAGGCCGGACTGCTTCTGGGCGATCACACGGGGATTGGCGGCCAGCTGCTCGTCGGGGGTGCCGGTCTTGGTCACGGGGGTGGAAGCCACGCCGGTCAGGGTCAGCTCCTCCGCGTCATAGACCTCCTTCAGCTTGGCGCGGTAAGCCTCGGCGTACTTTTCGGGGCCGCCCAGCGCATCCTGCATATAGCGGGTACGGGCACGGGCGCGGCTCTCGTAGTTGCCGTAGGCGCGGAAGGTCAGCCACATCGCCTTGATGTAGTAGAGGATCTGGTCCGGCTCCACCGCCTCGGCCACCTTGACGCCGAACTTGGGGTTGTTGCCCAGGCCGCCGGCGCTGTACACGTCGAACTTTCCGTCCGGCCGTGCCACAAAGCCCAGGTCACGGTAGGTGGCGTGGGGAATGTTGGACGGAGAGGAGGAGAAGCAGACCTTCAGCTTGCGGGGCATCTTCTCGGCATGGATAAAGTGCATCAGGTAATCGCCTGCGGCCTCGGCCCAGGGCAGCACGTCAAAGTATTCGCCCTGCTCCACGCCGGCCAGCGGCGAGCACATCACGTTGCGGGGGAAGTCGCCGCCGCCGCCCATGGTGACGATGCCGGCATCCAGAGCCCGCTCCATCAGGTCAAAGACCTGGTCCGGCTGCAGATCATGCAGCTGGATGGTCTGGCAGGTGGTAAAATGCAGGCTGTGCAGGTCGTACTTGCCGATGGCGTCGGCCACAAAAGCCATCTTCTGGCGGGTGACACGGCCGGCGGTCATGCGCAGACGCAGCATGCTGGCCTTGCCGCCCCGCTGGGCATAACTGCCGTACAGGCCGGAAAAGCCCTTGTAGGCAGCCTTTTCCATCTGTCCGGCATAGAATTCCTTGGTTTTTTCCCGGAAAGCTTCCAACTCAGGCTTCCAGCTCTGGGGATCGATCTTCTGAGGTACAGACATAGTAGTCCTCTCTTTCTGTCTTGGGAACCGGGGCAATGCACACTGTCCCGCGATTGTTCCCAGTATACCATAGATTGTACCGCCGGACAAAGCATCCGGGGCCTGTTGCGGGCGGAAAGTCTCACTTTTTCAGGTGACGGCGCAGCAGGGCCAGCACCTCGGTGTGGTCCAGGCTGCGCAGATTGGGAAACGCCCGCACAAGGCGCCCGGCGCCGAACAGCGGATGCCGCTGCAGCCGGGCGGCCGCTTCCCGGTAGCGGGCGGCGGCCTCGGCGCGGCGGGTCTTCAGCTGGGCCAGCGCCTCGGCGGCATTTTCCCGGCCTTCCAGCCGGGCCAGGGCCAGCTGCAGCCGTCCTTCGTCCCAAAGCTCGTCGGCGGTCAGCGCCTTGCCGCCCACCACCTGGGTCAGACGGTCACTTGCCCGGCGCATGGCAGCCCGCAGTTCCTCCAGCTGCCGCAGCCGCCGGGCAAAGCCCACCGCCACCGCGACGGAACCCGCCACATCCACCAGGAACAGCACCAGGAGCACCCCGTCCAGCACCTGCAGCACCAGCAGCGGAATCATTCCCACCAGCCGGGCAATGGGCGGATGCACCAGCCGGAACATGACGACGCTGGCCAGGCCCCACAAAAGCGAGAAGGGCAGGCAGACAAAGCCGCCCAGGTTGAAGGGCATGGAGGAGTAATCCCACCAGCGGGCGCGGAAGAGCTTGTACAGAATCCAACCGGCCAGCCACTCGATGGCGGTGGTAATGACCATGCCGCCCAGAAAGACGGCGGGCAGGCTGTCCGGCCAGGGGGCCAGCAACAGCAGCATGGCCACCATGCCGAAGCCGTAGATGGGGCACAGCGGCCCGTTGAGGAAGCCCCGGTTGACCAGCCGGTGTTCCTTGACGGCGGCAAAGGCGACCTCCGCCACCCAGCCCAGAACGGCATAAATAAAGAAATACAGAATGTATTGATATGTCATAATAGTACGAAGTGTTTATTCCTCGGTTGCAGGGGCCAGGTCGGGGTCGGCAGCAGCGGCGCGGGCCTTGGGTTCCTGCCAGGTGACGGCGGAGTCGGGCAGTTTGCGGGCGATCAGTGCCTTGATGGGGATCCCCTGCTCGCTGAACATGCCCTCGTGTTCGGTGCGGATGTTCCAGTCCGGCTCATTTTTGTGCAGATCAAAGGTCTGCCAGGTGATTTCGAAGCCGGCCGCCGGGAAATAGCCCAGGCTGTCCCGGAACAGATCGTCGTCGTCGGTCTTGAAGTAGATCTCGGCGCCCTCGGGCATGAGGGCACGGTACTGCAGCAGCTGCCGGGGATGGGTCAGCCGGTGCTTGTTGCTGCCGGCGTTCTTGCTCCAGGGGTTGCAGAAGTTGATGTAGATGCGCTGCACCGTGTCGGCGGGGGCAAAGACCAGGTGCATCCGCTCGATGTCCAGCGAGGCAATGCGCACATTGTCGGTGGGGATGCCCCGCTGGGCGTAGGCGGCCTCCACCTTGCGCTTGGCCAGGATCAGCACCTTGTCGGTGATGTCGATGCCCAGATAGTTGATGCTGGGGTCCCGGGGCGCCAGCTGGGCCAGAAACCCGCCCTTGCCGCAGCCCAGTTCCAGGTGCAGCGGCTGGTCGGGCCGGGGGAAAATCTCGTGCCAGTGGCCGGCATGGGTCAGCGGCTCGTGAACGTGGAAGTCGCAGGCCAGCAGTTCCGGCCGGGCATAGGGTTTGAAACGCATTCGCATGGTACAGGTCTCCTGTTTTATCGAAATTCTTCTACAAAATCTTCTGCAACCATTGTACCAAAAGCGGAGCGGAAGGGCAACTGTGCCGTGCGCAAAGGATGGGCCGGGACAAAAAGGCCCCGGACACCGCCGCCTGGCAGGGCGGTTCGTCCGGGGCGGAAAGCCGGTGGTTATTGTGCAACGTCCAGCAGTTTTTGGTTGACGCGGGTCTGGACCTCGAGATAGTAGGACAACTCGGCGTTATTCAAGTCCTCGCTGTTCCATTGGTCGAAGGCGTTCGCCATTTCGGTATACTGTTCCAGGAAGGAGAAGTAATCCGCCAGCATTGAGGGGTCTGTGCCGTCGGACTCGCCGTACTTTTCCATGAAGGCGCAATACTCGTCCATGAAGGATTCGTACTCGTCCATGGCATTTTTGAAGTCCGGGCGCATTCCGTCCACCAGCGCCTCGGAACTGTCCTGCGCGGCGGTGCTGTCATCATCGCCGGTAGGCGCAGCGGGGGCGGCAGTTTCTCCCTCATCCGGGGCGCTTTCCGGCTGAGGCACCGACTGGCTTGCGGCGGCGCTGCCACCGGCGCCATCCTTCAAATCCTGGATGTCCTCCCGGAAATCGGCAAGTTTTTTAGCGGCGCGGTCCAGGTCATCGCTGAACAGTTCACTTCTAATGTCGCTGGTCATCTTATAAATGTCGGAACGGCATTCTGTCACTTCGCTGTAAATGTCAGAGTGGCAGTCCACCCACATTTCATATTCATTGGAATGCGTATCAATCCAATCGGAAAATTCCACGTCGTCCGGCTGCTCATCCAACACGCCGTCATAAAAGGCATCGTACAGATCATCCATCAGGTCATCATAGATTTCGTCGTACACATCGTCGCCGGCATCGTCGTACAGGTCATCGTACAGGGTGTCCATCTCGTCATACATCTCGTCACTGGGCAAACCGGAAGCCAGCACAGTATCCACATAGTCGGCGCCGTATTCCCGCAGGCGAATGCACAGCGATTCCGTCTCCGCCACGATGGTGTCATAAAATGCCTCCACCCGGTCCGCATTCGCCACATAGTCGTCATAGGTGGTGATGTCTGCGGTGAGAGTGCCGTACTCTGCGGTGAGCGCGCCGACGGTCTGCTCGATGTCTGCGGACGCCCTGCCGTACAGGCTGTCATCATCGCCGGCAGGCGCAGGGGTTGCGGCCGGGACAGAGGCAGATGGGCTCTGTGTGTTGGAAGGGGCACCGGAAGCTTGGGTCCCGCAGCCGGCCGCAGACATTGCCAGGGCTGCGGCGAGAAGTGTTGCAACAATCCTTTTCATCATTTGAATCCTCCCATACATTGCCAGTTTTTTGGATCTGGTCACTTAAAATTATAGAGAAAATTCATGGAATGTCAATTATAAATATCATAATGATAAAGCAATATCAGAATGACTAGTGTACCCTGTGGATGGGTGAAGGGCTATGACCAAAGAATTGATGACATTGGCGGACAGGATTAAAACACTCCGGGAACAGGCGGGCCTGACACAGGCGGAGGTCGCCCGGCGGCTGGGGATCTCCCGCGCAGGGGTGAACGCCTGGGAGATGGGGCTTTCGGTGCCATCCACGCCCTATGTGGTGGAACTGGCAAAGCAATTTGGCGTCTCGACCGATTATCTGCTGGGCGTGGAGAATACGGCAAGTATCTCGGTAAAAGGGCTCTCTGAAAAGCAGGTGTCGGCACTGATGGGAATTATTGATTGCTTCCGCAAGGGATAAGGCGGGCAGAGTTGTCTGCCGCCGGCTGCTCCCTGTAAAAAGCGCACGCCCCGGGAAGGCCAATTCCTTCCCGGGGCGTGTTCCATATTATATGTGACGTATGCGGGGTACCTTCAACCATTTTGCAGAAACCGTTCCACCGCCTGCCGGTCCGCATCGGCGGGCAGGCTGCCCTGGCAAAAGCCCGCCTTGCCGCCGCCGCGGCCGGAAAATTCCGCGTTCAGGCGGCGGCAGAGCTCCCGCACATCGCCGTCGGGTCCGGCCGCCAGCGCGTAGGAAAGTCCCTGCCCGCCGGGGGCCAGCACCGCACACCGGGCACCGGTGGCGCCGGCCAGGGTCATGGCAATGCGGCGCAGTCCGTCGCCGTCGACCCCTTCCAGAAACAACACCTGCCCCTGCCCCGGCTGTGCCGCGGCGGCCAGCGCCTCGCACAGGTTGGTCTGCAATGCGTGGGCCCGCTGCTTCAGCGCCGCCTGGGCCTCCAGAAGCCGGCCGGCGGCCCCCGCCAGCTGCCCGGCCGGCACGCTCATTCTGGCGCCCGCGGCCTGGGCGTCGGCGGTCAGCGCCTGCAGCTCGGTCACCGCCCGCATGCCGCAGGCCACCGCCAGCCGTACCCCGCCCTTGTAATGCTGGGCCGAAAGAATCTTGATCATCCCCACCTGTCCGGCGGTGGCCACATGGGTGCCGCAGCAGGCGCACAGGTCCGCCCCCGCCGCGTCCACCAGCCGCACAGGGCCGGTCAGCTCCTTTTTGCTGCGGTAGTCCAGCTCTGCCAGCTGCGCCGGCTCGGGGTACCAGCAGCGGATGGCCCCGTCGGTCTGCACCGTCCGGTTGGCGGCCCGCTCCGCCTCGGCAAGCTGCTGGGGGGTCAGCGGCAGGTTCATGTCCATCCGCACCCAGGGGCTGCCGATGTGGAACCCCACATTCTCGGCGCCGAACATCCGGTGCAGCGTACCGCTGAGGATGTGCTCGCCGGTGTGCTGCTGCATGTGGTCAAACCGGCGGTCCCAGTCGATGGCGCCGGACACCGTCTGCCCCTGGGCCAGCGGGCGGGCGGTGCGGTGCCAGATCACCCCGTCGCCGTCCTGCTCCACCGCCAGCACCGGCTCCCCGCCCAGAAGCCCCAGGTCACAGGGCTGGCCGCCGCCCTCCGGGTAAAAGGCGGTGGCGTCCAGCGCGCACTGCCAGTAGGCCGGGTCCCGCACATCGGGACGGCAGGCAAGGACATTGGCGGTAAATTCGGCCCCGTAGGGTTCCGACTCGTACAGGCGGCGGGTGGGCAGCATGGGACAGACTCCTTTCCATTCATATCCTGTCATTATACCATAAATCCGTCCCGGGGAAAACCGCCGCAATTTCTTCTTTCATACAGTGGAAAAAGCGCCGCACATCCGGTATAATGGGTAGTACCAAGTTACCCAGGGGTCCGCCTGCCCCGGTTGCGGACAGGCTGCCCTTTTCTTCAAAGGAGACACCTTGCATGAAACGCATTGCCGCACTTTTGACCGCAGCCTGTCTGCTGGCGGGCTGTTCTGCCGGCGGCCAGACCGGCACTCCCGCCGCGCTGGCCCAGGCTCCCGCGGCGCCCGCTGCCCAGACGCTGCGGGTCAGCTGCGACGCGCCCGACCCCAGTGCCCTGCGCACCGCCCTGACCCGCTACGGTGAGGATCAGGGCGTGACCATTGAATGGGTGGACGACGCGGCATCCGCCGACCTGGCGCTGCTGTCCGGGCTGCCGGACGGCGACGGCTGGCAGAACCTGGCCGACCAGCCGCTGCTGGCTGCGGCGGCGGAGCGGGCCGGCTACGACACCTCCGGCGGGGTCACGGCGCTGCCGCTGGGGCGCTCGCTCTACGCCTACTGGGCAAACGGCGACCTGCTGACCGCTTTGCTGGGGGACACCGGCCTGGCCGACCTGCAGAACGCCAGCTGGAACGAATGGAAAAACTTTGTGCTGTCGGTGAGCGGCTGGCTGGTGGCCCCCACCACCATCCCCATGACCCTCAACGGCAACAGCTACTCGATGCCCCAGGACCGGCCGGAGGCGGCCGCCAACCTGGAAGAGGTCTTTGCCATCGGCGGCGGGGACGCCGTGGCTGCCTGGGGTGGGCCGCTGTACACCAGCGCACTGCTGGCGGCGGGCTCCCAGCACACCGAAGCCACTCTGTCCGGCCCGCTGGGCGGCATCTACAACGCCCTGACGCTGGAGCTGACCAACACTGCCGCCTCCACCACCCAGACCCAGGCGGAAGCCGCCGCGGCAGTGGCGGACGGCAAGGCGCTGTTTGTCCGGGCCAGCCTGGCCGACCTGACCGCCCAGCTGGGGGTGGACGCGGTACAGAAGCTGGTGCCGGTGCCGGTCAAGTGCTATTACGTGTCGGGGGACCTGTCCAGCCAGGAATACAACCTGACCGGCCTGATGAACTACCCCACCCTGGCCTGCGCCGGGTATCTGGCCATTCCCTCCGGCTCGGCCAATGTGGAGGGTGCCGTCTCTGCCATTTTGTGGCTGTACAGCAGCGGCAGCTCGGTTTTGACCGATGAGCTGCTTCTGCTGACCCCCTGGAACACCGCCAGCGACACCACCACGCTGGGCGCTTTGCAGATCCAGGTGGTCAGCACCGGCATTCTGCCGGAATCCGCCCTGACCGTCAGCCAGAACCAGACCCTGGCCGCTGCCGGCCGCAAGCTGGCCGACACCGACCCCGCCAGCTACAGCGAATGGGTCCGCAGCGTCTTTGCCGACTCGGCGCTGAGCGCGCTGGCCGGCTGACAGAAAACAACAACAAAGCGGCCCTGCCGCCCGGAGATTTCCGGGAAGCAGGGCCGTTTTTCTGACTTCTTTTTCTTTGTATCGATGAACTTAGTCCAGTTCCAGTGCGCCGGTGTACAGCTGGTAGTAGGTACCATGCAGGGCGATCAGCTGGTCGTGGGTGCCGCGCTCGATGATGCGGCCGTGATCCAGGACCATGATGGCGTCGGCGTTCTGCACCGTGGACAGACGGTGGGCGATGACAAAGGTGGTACGGCCGGTCATCAGGGCGTCCATGCCGCGCTGGACAATGGCCTCGGTGTGGGTATCGATGGAGGAGGTTGCCTCATCCATGATCATGACCGGCGGGTCAGCCACAGCGGCACGGGCGATGGCCAGCAGCTGGCGCTGGCCCTGGGACAGGTTGGCGCCGTTGCCGGTCAGCATGGTGTTGTAGCCCTCGGGCAGGCGGCGGATGAAGTCGTCGGCACCGGCCAGCTTGGCGGCGGCGATGCACTCCTCGTCATGGGCCTCCAGGTTGCCGTAGCGGATGTTCTCCATGACGGTGCCGGTGAACAGGTTGGTGTCCTGCAGCACGATGCCCAGCGAATGACGCAGGTCATCCTTCTTGATCTTGTTGATGTTGATGCCGTCGTAGCGGATCTTGCCGTCGGCAATGTCGTAGAAGCGGTTGATCAGGTTGGTGATGGTGGTCTTGCCGGCACCGGTGGAGCCGACGAAAGCCACCTTCTGGCCCGGCTTTGCGTAGAGCGAGATGTCATGCAGCACGGTCTTTCCCGGCACATAGCCGAAGTCCACATCGTAGAAGCGGACATCGCCCTGCAGGCGGGTGTAGGTGACGGTGCCGTCGTGGTGGGGATGCTTCCAGGCCCAGACGTTGGTGCGCTCG
>CAJFMB010000016.1 GCA_904390925.1 uncultured Subdoligranulum sp. | reverse complement strand
ATGCAGGAGGACGGCACCTTTGATCTGCTGCCCAAGAAGGAAGTTGTCAAGCTGGAGCTGGAGATGGCCAAGCTGGAGAAGTACCTGGGCGGCGTCAAGGACATGAAGGGTCTGCCCAAGGCCATGTTCATTGTTGACCCCCACAAGGAGCGCATCGCTGTCTCCGAGGCCCGCAAGCTGAACATCCCCATCATCGCTATTGTCGATACCAACTGCGATCCCGATGAGATCGATTACGTGATCCCCGGCAACGACGACGCTATCCGCGCTGTCAAGCTGATCTCCGGCGCCATGGCCGATGCTGCCCTGGAGGGCAAGCAGGGCGTCCAGGACGCTCCCGAGGCTGCTTCCACCGAGAAGGCCGAGGCCTGAGATCTTACACCCCAGCCCGTATCCACATCTACTTTTGAATCGGAAAGGACAATTTCACTATGGCTGTTTCTGCAAAAGACGTTATGGAACTGCGCCGCCAGACTGACTGCGGCATGATGGAGTGCAAGAAGGCTCTGACCCAGGCTGACGGCGATTTCGCCAAGGCCATCGAGATTCTGCGTGAGCAGGGCCTGGCCACCGCCACCAAGAAGGCTGGCCGTATCGCCGCCGAGGGCATGGTCTACGCCGTTGCCACCAACAATTGCGCTGTCGTCGTCGAGGTCAATGCCGAGACCGACTTCGTTGCCAAGAACGACAAGTTCGTTGACTTCACCAAGCAGCTGGCTGCTGTCATCGCCGAGCAGAACCCCGCCGATGTCGAGGCTCTGATGGGCTGCAAGATGGGCGACGGCACCGTTGACGATGCCCTGAAGGCCCTGATCCTGGTCATCAAGGAGAACATCAAGGTCCGTCGTTTCGCCCGTTACGAGGGCCACTGCTCCGCTTACGTCCATGGCGGCGGCACCCACGGTGTCATCGTCAAGTTCGAGACCAGCGACGAGGTTGCTTCCAAGCCCGAGTTCGCTGCTTTCGGCAAGGACATTGCCATGCAGGTTGCTGCTGCCAACCCGACCTACCTGAACCGCGAGGCTGTCCCCGCTGACGTTCTGGCCAAGGAGAAGGAGATCGTTCTGGCTCAGATGGCCAACGATCCCAAGACTGCCAACAAGCCCGACGCCATCAAGGAGAAGATGGCCATCGGCAAGCTGGGCAAGTTCTACAAGGAAGCCTGCCTGATGGATCAGGCCTTCATCAAGGACGGCGGCATCGATGTCACCAAGTATGTTGCCGACACCGCCAAGGCTCTGGGCGGCGACATCAAGGTCGTCGAGTACACCCACTTCGTCAAGGGCGAGGGCCTGGAGAAGCGCAACGAGGACTTCGCTGCTGAGGTCGCCGCTGCCATCAAGCACTGAGTTTGTGTTCGGGGGCAAATTATCTTGTCCAAAAAGGCAATTTAATTTGTCAATGAACTGAAAAATATACGGAGTAATGTGGAGTTTTCACTCTCATTACTCCGTTATTTTTTTACCCTTTTTGCAGCAGAGAACCCCCAAGTGCTCTTCTGATGATTCTTCTCATAACCCCTACAAATTGGATGATAAATGAGGGGAATTATCAGAAATGCAAGTGATTTTCCGCGAATTATCGCAAAATATTTTGCGCGTCAATGACTGCCGGGTACCTCTTCAAACTCTTTACCTTCATCCTATTACGGTTGCAAAACGCGAAAAAACGGCTGGGTACCCCAAGCAATTTCTCAATTCCTGTTCTCAGGTTCCATTGACAAATTATTTTTGCTCGATTGACAAATTATTTTGCCCCCTGACATTTGCATTGATTCAGGCATGATATGCTGACAAAAGCCTGCCGGACAGAATTGTCCGGCAGGCTTTTTCAGCTTTTCGTATGGATCGCTTCATCGGAACAGCCGGCGCTTTGGCGGTTTGGCGGCTACTTCCGGCGCATCCACCATCACCACGTCAATGCCGATGCTTTTGATGCACTGCCAGCCGATCTCCAGGTCCTCATCCCTGCCCAGCAGCCCGAACAGGTGCCTGCGCCCGTACAGGATCACGGATTGCAGCTGAGCACTCACCTCATCAAATCGGATGTCATCCACCCGGCCCAGGTTTTCGCCGGTCCTGAACTGGATCACATCTTTGTTTTTCAGGTCATGGAGTGTCATATTCCTCACCTCGCACCGAAAGTCAGGGCCGCCGGCCCAGACGGGCGGCATCTGTTTCACTATATGTCCCGGGCGGGGAAAATGTGCACCGCAGGTGACAGCAGCCGGATTTTAGTGTATAATAGCAAACGTATCAGCCGGACATTGCCGGCCGGGGCAGTGGAATCTGCAAAAACAATTGTCAGCGCGGGGGAAACTCTGTATGTATAAAAATGTGATTTTTGATCTGGGCGGTGTGGTTCTCGACTTCAATCCCCGGGATTTTCTGCTGGATTATTTTATGAACAAGACCGCCGAGGACGAGGTCTATGACCTGACCTTCGGCAGCAAGGAATGGGAAGAGCTGGATGCCGGGCTGATCACCCGTGCGGCGGCCAACCGCGCCATGCTGGAAAACGCCGCCCAGGTGGGCCGGACCTTTGAGGTGCAGACCGTCATTGACGAGTGGGAGAAGATCCTGCACACCAAGCGCAGCACCGTCAAAACGATGATGCAGCTGAAGCTGGCGGGGTACCGGCTGTATTACCTGTCCAACATCGCTTCCGATACCATGGAGCATGTGCGGCAGCGGGAGTTTTTCCCGCTGTTTGACGGCGGCATTGCCTCCTGCGATGTACATGTGAACAAGCCTGACCCGAAGATTTATACCCTGCTGATGCAGAAGTACCACCTGGTCTATGAGGAGTCCATCTTTGTGGACGACAACCGCACCAATGCCCAGGCCGCCTACAACCTGGGCATCACGGGAATCCTGTACAAAAACCGCAAGTCCTTCAACCGGGCATTGGAACGCTGCGGCATTGAGCTGCCCGACCTGCGCACCGCAATCCAGCAGCGCAAGCGGGAACAGCAGCGGGCACGACAGATGCAGCGCCAGAGACAGCAGCAGGACATGGAAAATGCCCAGCAGCCCGATCAGACACAGCAATAACCACATACAAAAGCAGGCAGCCGATGGAGCCAATCCCTCCGGTTGCCTGCTTTTGTGTCATCCTGCCGAGATTTCCTCCTTGATGCGCCGCAGGGCGTTTTTCTCCAGCCGGCTGACCTGTGCCTGACTGATGCCGATCTCCCGGGCCACCTGCATCTGGGTCTTGCCGTCCAGATACCGCAGGGCAATGATCCGTTTTTCCCGGGGGCTTAACGCCCGCACGGTATCCCGGAACATGATGTCGCTGATCCAGCTCTCCTCGTTGCTGCCTGCCTGGACCTGGTCCATGATGGCAATGCTGTCCTCCCCGTCCGAGTAGGCCGGCTCATACAGGCTGGCCGGTTCCACCACCGATTCCAGTGCCATGGCCACATTCTCGGGGGCGGCGCCCACATACTCGGCAATCTCGGAGATGTGGGGCTCCCGGCCGCCTTTCTGCTGCAGCGCTTCCCGTGCCTGCATGGATTTGTAGGCCAGGTCCCGGATGGACCGGCTGACGCGCACCGCGTTGTTGTCCCGCAAAAACCGGCGGATTTCCCCCACAATCATCGGGACGCCGTAGGTGGAAAACCGCACATTCTGCGACGGGTCAAAGTGGTCGATGGCCTTGATCAGCCCGATGCACCCCACCTGAAACAGATCGTCCAGATTTTCGCCCCGGCCGGCAAATTTCTGCACCACACTCAGCACCAGCCGCAGATTTCCCTGGATCATCTGCTGCCGCGCGTTGGTGTCGCCGCTGCGGGCTGCGGTCAGCAGTGCGGTCTTTTCCTTTTCATTCAAAACCGGCAGTTGTGCGGTGTTCATACCGCACAGTTCCACTTTTCCTGCATACATCTCGCCATCCTCCTGTCCTGTGTTTGGAGTATGGCCGCAAATGCACCGGGGCAGACAATGCAAATTCTGGAAATGGTGTCACATCTGTCCCGCCCGCCGCATAAGATGGCGCACAAGGGGGGAAGAGGCGATGGAACAAACAATCTGGATGCTTCTGGCAGCGGGATTTGCCGCTGTTTCCGCGGGTCTGGCCGTTATGCTGGCCCATTCCTGTCACCGGGTAAGGCGCTGCGCCCGGCGGCCGGACGGCCGGGAAACCTATGTGGAGTATGCAGTGCCGGAGTACATGGCGGCGGCCGGGTTCCGGCTGGACCAGCTGCCGGACAGCGATACCCTGACGCCCACCCGTTACTGGCTGGTGGACGACAATGTGGCGGAGGTGGAGTATTCGGTGGCGGACAGCGACGATGTGACGCTGCGCGCTGCCCCGTCCGGGACGTTGACGCTGCCGGCCCGCTACCGGGATCAGGATTACGAGAGCAGCAATGTCTATCCCGTGGGGGATGTGGATGTGACGTTGAGTCAGTCCCCCGGGCGGGAATCGCTGTTCACCTGGACGCAGAACGGATTTGACTTTGCCGTGTTCGCGGCGGGGGCGGAGATGAATCTGATGGGCGGCATTTCGCCCGAGTTCATCGCCGGAACCTCCGGAACCACCATGCGGCGATAACACAACAGCCGCACACCGGTCCGACGCAATGCCGGGCCGGTGTGCGGCCTTTTGTCAGACAGCGGCTTCCAGTTCCCGCCGCAGCCGTTTGATGATCCGCTTTTCCAGGCGGGAAATGTAACTCTGGGAGATGCCCATGATGTCGGCTACCTCCTTCTGGGTGTGCTCCTGTCCGCCGCACAGCCCGAACCGCAGTTCCATGATCTGGCGCTCCCGGGGCGCCAGATGCGCCACCGCATGGTGCAGGGCGGAACGCTCGGCACTGCGTTCCAGCTCCTCGCCCACCTGGGCGTCCTCGCTCACCAGCACGTCCACAAGCAGCAGCTCGTTGCCGTCCGAGTCGGTGTTCAGCGGCTCGTCGATGCTGGCATCCTGCCGCCGGTTGGAACCCTTGCGCAGATACATCAGGATTTCGTTTTCAATGCACCGGCTGGCATAGGTGGCCAGCTTGATTTTCTTGCCCGGCTCAAAGGTGTTCACCGCCTTGATCAGCCCGATGGTACCGATGGAGATCATGTCCTCGATTCCGGCAGTGGCACTCTCGAATTTCTTGGCAATGTACACCACCAGCCGCAGGTTATGTGTGATCAGGGTATCCCGGGCTTCCGGGCTGCCGGCGGCCAGGGCGGCAAACACCCGCTGCTCCTCCTCCGGGACCAGCGGCGGCGGCAGGGTATCGGGGCCGTTGATGTAATGCAGCGTCTGCGGCGCGCTGAAGGACAGCAGAAGATGCCAGAGATGTTGCTTGAATTGTGCGATGGTCATGGCAGTTCCTCCTTCCTGAATGTACGGAAAAAGATGGTACCTTCACAAAAAATCCGAGCCATACAGGGCTTCGTACTTTTCGCTGCCAAAACTCTGCCGGGAAAAGGCCACGGCCGTCCGGTCCAGCGGCAGTATTCCCTGGGCAGAAATCAGCGCGATGCGGCCCACCGCAAACCCCGGCAGCAGCGAGGCCTGCTCGGCGGTGGTGCAGGGGATCAGCCGCAGATGCAGCCCCTCCGGCGGTTCTGTGGGGGGATGGCCGTCAAACCAGTTGTCGAGAAATTCCCGCAAAGGCCGCGGCAGACGGGTTTCTGCGTCCGGGTAGCTGACCAGCAATACCGGCAGACAGGTGATAGGGTCCTTCAGGTGACAGCCGGTATCCAGTGCGGCCCGCAGACAGACTTTGGTGCCGCACAGTTCCAGTTCCACGCCGATGTTTTCCGCCGGATGGTCACTTCGGCCAAAAACACGCAGTGCCAGTTCCACCGCCAGACAGCAGATGCCTGCCAGCACCAGAAGCAGCAGGGGAGACACCCGCAGATACACCGCCAGATTGTTAGTCTGGACAAAGGGGACGCCTGTCTGGGTGATGACCAGCAGCGCCAGCCCGGCCAGAAGCAGGTTCAGCGTCACATACCAGAAAACCGTGCAGAGAAAACGCCGGATTCCCCGCCGGCCGTATGCAACCCAGACCACCGCGGCTCCGCTGCCAAGCTTGTACAGGATCTGGACCGGATAGGGCAGTTCCGGAGCAAAGAGAATCAATGCCGCCAGTGCCGCCAGCCCGGATGCCGCCAAAAGCCGGGGAACCCGCGCCTCGCTGCCGGACAGAAGCCCTGCCGCCAGCAGCAGAAAATACCCCGCCAGAAAGTTGACCAGCAGAAGCACATCCAGATAGATGACTGTTTTCACCGCCTGCATCCCCTCCCGCCGCCTTCACCTGCCGACTGTTTCAGTGTATTCCACCGACGCGGAAAAAATGCGGGAAACCACGTGCTGACCAAAGGTTGCCCAAATCGGCAGCCCCGGACACCGGACAACAGAAATCCCCGGCCTGGAACACCAGACCGGGGACAATGTCATATTCTGAAAGAATCAGCGGTAATCAATGGGCAAGGTGGGCAGTCCGTTCAGCGTCAGATCGGCAAGGTTGCCGTCCTGATACTCGTAGTATCCCTGGGCGGCAATCATGGCGCCGTTGTCGCCGCAGAATTTCAGCTCCGGAAGATAGACCCTGGCACCCAGCTTCTGCACACCGTCGTTGACCAGCTGACGCAGCCGGCCGTTTGCCGCCACGCCGCCCGCCAGACAGACGGTCTTGGCACCGGTGTCCGCAGCCGCAGCCAGCAGCTTTTTGGCAAGAATCTGGGCAATCCGTTCCTGGAAGCTGGCGGCCATGTCCGGCACCGAGATTTCCTCGCCCCGCTGCTGGGCGTTGTGGACCTCATTGATGACAGCAGTTTTCAGGCCGGAAAAGCTCACATTGTACTTGCCCTCCACGTGGGGGGTGGGCAGGCGGTAGGCGTGGGGGTCACCGGTCCTTGCAGCAGCCGAGACGCTGGGCCCGCCGGGGTAGGGAAGCCCCAGTGTGCGGGCAACCTTGTCAAAGGCTTCGCCGGCGGCGTCGTCCACCGTGCGTCCCAGCACCTTGTAGCGGCACCAGTCCTCCACCATCACAATGTGGCTGTGTCCGCCACTGGCCACCAGACAGAGAAACGGCGGTTTCAGGTCCGGATGGGTCAGATAGTTTGCCGCGATATGTCCCCGCAGATGGTGTACCGGCACCAGCGGTTTGCCGCTGGCGTAGGCAAGGCCCTTGGCAAAGTTGACACCCACCAGCACCGCGCCGATCAGGCCCGGGGCAAAGGTGACAGCCACCGCATCCACGTCGGACATGGCCATGCCCGCGTCGGACAGGGCTTTTTCCACCGTGGCACTGACATATTCAATGTGGCGGCGGCTGGCGATCTCCGGCACCACACCGCCGTAAAGGGCCTGCTCCTTGACGCTGGTGCTGATCACGTTGGAAATCAGCGTCCGGCCGTCCTGCACAATGGCGGCGGCCGTCTCGTCGCAGGTCGATTCAATACCCAAAATATACATCTGTTCTTTTCACCAACCATTGCCCCCGCAGGGGAAACTCTCCGGCGCGGAAACGCCGGTTTCTGTCTGTCCGTTTCACCCGTGCCGGCCACAACAACCGCCCTGCACCGGTGTAATGCGGATACACTTTACAGGATGCGCCGCTTTTTGTCAAGGCCCGGGCAGGCAAGACAATCAGTGTGCCTCCAGCCAGGTCTTGCCGGTGCCCACCTCGGCGGTCAGCGGCACCGAGTAATGGACCACCTGCTCCATCTTTTCTTTCAGCAGCGCCTTGACCCGCTCCACCTCATCGGCGGGGGCCTCCACGATCAGTTCGTCGTGCACCTGCAGCAGCAGCCGGGATTTCAGCCCCTCTTCCCGCAGGCTCTGCCAGACATGGACCATGGCCAGCTTGATGATGTCCGCTGCCGTGCCCTGAATGGGGGTGTTGCGGGCCATCCGCTCGCCGCTGGACCGGACCTGGAAATTGGAGCTTGCCAGTTCCGGCAAAGGCCGCCGCCGTCCGAACAGGGTGGAAACATAACCGTTTTCCTTGGCATGGGCGATACAGTCCTTCATGTATCCGTCCACCTTGGGAAAGGTGTTCAGATAGGTGTTCAGGAAAGCCTCCGCCTCCTTGACCGGCACTCCCAGGTCACGGCTCAGCGAGAAGGCCCCCTTGCCGTACATGATGCCGAAATTGATTGCCTTGGCGGAGGTGCGCAGCTCGTGGGTGACTTCCTCCTGGGGGATGCCGTAAATCTTGGCGGCGGTGGAACGGTGAATGTCAGCGCCGCTCTGGAAGGCATGCTGCATGGCCTCGTCGCCGGTGATGTGTGCCAGAATCCGCAGTTCGATCTGGCTGTAGTCGGCGTCTACCAGCGTGCAGTCGTCACCGGCCACAAAATACCCCCGCAGCCGGCTGCCCAGCTCGGTACGGATGGGAATGTTCTGCAGGTTGGGCTCGGTGGAACTGATGCGTCCGGTGCGGGCTTCGGTCTGGATAAAGGTGGAATGAATCCGCCCGTCCGGGCCGATGGCCTTCAGGAGCCCCTCCACATAGGTGGAGTTCAGCTTCTGGTAGGTGCGGTATTTCAGAATATCTTCCACCACCGGGCTGTAGGGGCGCAGGCTTTCCAGCGTCTCGGCGTCGGTGGAATATCCGCTCTTGGTCTTTTTGCGGGGCGGCAGACCCAGCTTGTCAAACAGGGCCTCGCCCAGCTGCTTGGGGCTGTTCAGGTTGAAGGTGTACCCCACCTCGTCATAGATGCGCGCCAGCAGCTGTTCCAGCTCGCCGCGCAGTTCCACGCCGAACTGACGGATGCCCTCGGCATCCACCGCAAAACCGATGCGCTCCATGTCTGCCAGAACCCGGGCCAGCGGCAGCTCCATCTCGTCATGCAGCCGGGTCATGTCCTGCTCTTCCAGCTTGCCGCGCAGGGTTTCCAGCAGCGGGGCCAGAACACCGGCGTCGGCAAATTCCTCACATCCGAACAGCGGACGGACACCATATTCCGCCGCCAGGGCCGAAACCTCGTATTTGCTGGCGGACGGGTTCAGCAGATACGCCGCCAGCTTGCCGTCAAACCGGATGGCCTTGCCCACGCCGCCGGCGGTCAGTGCCTTGCGGTAGAGCGGCTTGGCGTCGAAGGTCCAGATCTCGGCATCGCCGTCCAGCAGGGCAGGAAGCACTGCATCGTCCAGACAGAAGACGGCCGGTTCCGGCTGCAACTGTACCGCATACCAGGCGCCGTTGCCGTCCTTGGCGGGGACCTGGGCCACAAAATACTGCCCGGACAGAAGCAGCGGCAAAGGCTGTGCCTCCACCAGGGACAGCGACGTATCGGAAGACGCCGCGCCGGTTTCGTCCAGGCCCCAGCGCTCGGCCAGCTTGTGCATTTCCAGATCGGCCAAAAGCTGGGCGGCAGCACCCGGGTCCCCGGCGGTGCGGGCGTATCTGGCCGGGTCAGTCTCGATGGGAGCGTCCCGCCGGATGGTGCCCAGCATGTGGCTCATCTCGGCTTCCTGGCGGTGGTTGACCAGATTTTCCCGCTGCTTGGGTTTGATGGCCTTGTCGTCGATGTGCTCGTAGACGCCCTGCAGGCTGCCGAATTTCTGTACCAGCGACAGGGCAGTCTTTTCCCCGATGCCCGCCACGCCGGGAATGTTATCGGAGGCGTCGCCCATCAGGCTTTTCACCTCAATCAGCTGGGGCGGGGTCACGCCGTACTTGGCGCGGATGGCCTCCTCGTCCATGGTCAGCGTCTCCCGGTTGGTGGCCAGCAGGACGGTGGTGGCGGAATCCACCAGCTGCAGGCTGTCCCGGTCACCGGTGGCCAGCAGCGTGGTGCCGCCGGCCTGTTCGTTGGCGGCAGCCAGCGTACCCAGAATATCATCGGCCTCCCAGCCCGCCTTGCTGACCTGCGCAAAGCCCAGATCCGCCAGCAGCTGTTTCAGCACCGGCATCTGCTCGGCCAGTTCCGGGGGCATGCCGTGGCGGGTGGCCTTGTAGCCGTCATAGGCATTGTGGCGGAAGGTGGGGGCCTTCTCGTCCCAGGCGATGGCCACCGCGTCGGGGGAGTGGGCGGAAAGCAGATTCAGCAGGATGTTCTGGAATCCGTAAATGGCGTTGGTATACCGGCCGTCCTTGGTGGTCAGCACCTTGATGCCGAAAAACGCACGGTTGACCAGGCTGTTGCCGTCCAGGACAAGTAATTTCATGTTGTGGCCTCCGAAAAAACTAAAATTAGGTTGAATGTCCAATACCTCAGTATACCACAAATTGCCACGCCGTGCGCGTTGTGGTACAATAAATCCGTTTCATGATCTGTTAGGAGAGGAGCGTGCGCAATGCGCATCGGCAAACTGGAAATCCCCCAGGGGGCAGTGTTTGCCCCCATGGCGGGCTTTACCGACGCGGCCTGCCGCCATCTGATGGCGGACCACGGTGCCGCCTATACCGTCAGCGAGATGGCCAGCGCCAAAGCCATCACCTACGGCGACCAGAAAAGTATCGCCCTGCTGCGGGACAAGGACCCCCACGGCATCTATGCGGTGCAGCTGTTCGGCAACGAGCCGGACATTCTGGCCCAGGCCATCCACATCATCCGGGACAAGGGCCTGACCTTTGACATCATTGACATCAATATGGGATGTCCGGCCCCCAAGATCACCGGCAGCGGTGCCGGCAGCAAGCTGATGCTGGACCCGGAACTCTGCGGGCGGATGGTGCGCGCTGCGGTGGATGCGGCAGGGGAGACCCCGGTTACCGTCAAGATGCGCGCCGGCTGGGATGCGGATCACATCACCGCCGTCGAGGTGGCCCGGCAGTGTCAGCAAAACGGTGCCGCGCTGGTCACGGTGCACGGCCGCACCCGGGAACAGATGTATATCCCGCCCATTGACCCCGGTATCATCCGGGCGGTCAAGCAGGCGGTTTCCATCCCGGTGGTGGGCAACGGCGACATCAATTCCGCCGACGATGCCCTGGCCCTGATGCAGCAGACCGGCTGCGACGCGGTCATGGTGGGCCGTGGGGCGCTGGGCAACCCCTGGCTGTTTGAGGAGATCCGCGCCGCCCTCACCGGGCAGCCGGCCCCGCAGCCGCCCACCCTGCAAAAGCGGATGGCGGCGCTGCGGGCGCAGATTTACGATATGTGTGAGCGCAAGGGCGAGTGGACCGCCATGCCCCAGGCGCGCAGCCAGGCCATTCACTATATGCGGGGGCTGCGCGGTGCCGCGGCGCTGCGTCGCGCCTGCTCCACACTGAGCCATTTTGAGGATGTGGACCGCCTGATCGAAGC
This sequence comes from uncultured Subdoligranulum sp., assembly GCA_904390925.1. Lineage (GTDB taxonomy): Bacteria > Bacillota > Clostridia > Oscillospirales > Ruminococcaceae > Gemmiger. The sequence goes on along the minus strand of CAJFMB010000016.1, from coordinate 21,986 downwards.
GGTCTACCGGGCCCAGGACTGACCGGACGGCTGCTAAAGGCAGGTCAAAACCGGCCCCGGGTCAACTCGTCCAGGTTCTGGGTGTAGCAGGGCAGCATGTGCTCGATGAAATATTCTGCCTCCGGGCATTGCATGGCGTGCAAAGCGGCCTCCTGCTGGGCGCGGGCTGCCTCAAACTCCCGGTTGCCGCTCTGGCATTCCTCCATGCATTTGATCAGCGCCGACAGACGGTCGGCGGCTTTCAGCAGGCGTCGTTCCGAATCGTTCAGCACCTCGCCGGTCAGATACAGCCGCATCTCGGCGGACAGCTCTTCCGGCAGCAGGCTGGCCATGGCCCGGGCGCTTTCCGCCTCCACCGCCTTGTAGGCGGTGCGCAGCGCGTCATTTTTATATTTTACAGGAGTCGGCATATCTCCGGTTAAAATTTCCGGCGCATCATGGTATAATGCTGCTGTAGCCACTGTATCGGGGCGGATGTCCGCCCCGGTGCCGGTATACTGCCGGGCAATGCGGCAGAGCATGTGGGCAATCAATGCGGTGTCGGCGGTGTGCTCGCTCAGACTTTCCGGGCGGGAATTGTGCATCAGGCTCCACCGGGTGATGTATTTCATCCGCGCCAGCAGCGCGTTGAAGGGATAGGTTTTTGCCATGTGGGACAGTCCTTTCTGCAGGACGGACACGGCCATCCCGCCAGTTTCTGCCTTCCAGTATACCACACAACCCTTTGTGCCCGAAACCTTTTGCATACCCGTCAGACGGACTTTTCCGGCGCAGCATCCTGCCCGGAAGGGAGGCAAATCCCATGAAGACCCTGCAAAAACCTAAATTACGGTACTGGCGGACGTTTTTCGTCTGTCTGGCGCTGGCCGCTGCGCTGTTTGCCCCGCACTGCATCATTGACGCTGTCCACGGGGATTTCTTCCACTATGCCGGCGACTTCAATGACCAGATGATCCCGTTTTATGCCTACACCAACGCCTTTGTCAAACAGGGCGGCAGTTTCAGCTGGGCAACGGATCTGGGCAGCGGATTTATCAATGCCTATTCCTATTATTCTCTGGGCAGCCCGTTTTTCTGGCTGACCATTCTGGTGCCTTCCCGCTGGATTCCCTGGATGATGGCGCCGGTGCTCTGCCTCAAATTTGCCGTGGCGGGCGGCGGCGCATACCTGTGGCTGCACCGCTGGTCCCGGGACGACAACATGGCGTTTCTGGGCGGTGTGCTCTATGCCTTCTGCGGCTTCAATGTCTATGACATCTTTTTCTATTTCTTCCTGGACGCCCCGGCGCTGTTTCCCTACCTGCTCACGGCGCTGGACGATACCGTCATGGAGGATCGCCGCGGCATTTTCCCGCTGTGTGTGGCAGTCTGTCTGTTGAACAACTATTTCTTCTTCGCCGGACAGGCAGTTTTTCTGCTGCTTTACTTTATCTGTATGTGTGCGGCCAGAAAATACCGCATCACAATCAGGCGCTTCGGTGCTCTTGCTCTGGAAACGCTGATCGGCTGCGCGGCTGGGGCCCTTTTGCTGGTCCCGGCGGTGTTGTCCCTGTTGCAGAACCCCCGCACCGTCGACCCGTTCAACGGCTACGGATACCTGGTTTACGGCAATTCCCAGCAGTATCTGGCCATCCTGTACAGTCTGTTCCTGATGCCGGATGCCCCCTACCTGACCGACCTGTTTGACAGCGGCATCACCAAATGGACCAGCATGTCGGCCTATCTGCCGGTGGTGGGCATTGCCGCGGGGCTTGCCTTCTGCCGCAAGCGCCGGCGCCATCCCTTCACCCTGATTCTCAAAATCAGCCTGCTCTGTGCGCTGGTGCCGGTGCTGAACAGTGCTTTCTACGCGCTCAATTCCAGTTACTATGCCCGCTGGTACTATATGCCGGTTCTGGTTCTCTGCGGCGCCTCGGCGCTGGCCCTGCAGGACGAGACTGCCAACCTCTGGGGGGCCAACCGCCTGGTGGCACTCTTTACCCTGTCGGCGCTGGCCTTTGCCCTGGTTCCCAACCAGGACGAGGAGGGCAATTTCCGGCTGGGCGTTGTGGCGGAACCGGCCCGGTTCTGGGCCATTTTCGGCATCAGCCTGCTGGGTGTGGTGCTGTTTGCCCTGATTGTCCGCTTCTTCCGCCATACCCGGCACTATTTCCCGGTTCTGCTGGCGTCGGTCCTGGGATTCAGCTTCCTGTACGGATCGGTACACATTTCCATAACCAAGTACGCCCAGTGGTATACCGATGCGGAATTTGTCCAGCAGACCTACCGGGAGGCCGACCAGCTGAATGCAGCGCTGCCGTCGGATTCCTTCTATCGTCTGGACGCCTACAATTGCTTCAACAACATGGGCATCTGGCTGGACAAAAGCTGCATCCAGTTTTTCCATTCCACCGTGGCACCGCATATTCTGGAGTTTTACCCCACGGTCGGCGTTACCCGGGATGTGAATTCCAAACCGGATTTCTCTCTGTACGCCTTGCGCGGACTGCTGAGCGTCCGGTACACGCTGGTGCCGCTGAAAGAGCAGAGCAACTGGCAGGAGGAGGCCCAGCAGGGCTGGACCCTGACCGGGGAGGCCGGCAGCTACCAGATTTACGAAAACGACAATTATGTCCCGATGGGCTTTTCCTACGACTTTTACATCACGTCGCAGCAGCTGGAGGAAGTCCCGGAGGAGGAGCGCGGCAATCTTCTCATGCGTGCTGTGCTGCTGGACAAGGACCAGATCAAGCGGTATTCCGACATCCTGAAACCGCTGCCCGACGCCGGTCTGGACGAACTGAATTATGAAACCTATCTGTCTGACTGTGACAACCGCCGGTCTGCCGCGGCCACCAGTTTTACCGCCACCCGGACCGGGTTTGAGGCCGTGACCGACTATGACACCGACCGGCTGGTCTTTTTCAGCGTACCCTATGACGACGGCTTTACGGCCACGGTCAACGGGGAGGCTGAAAGAATCGAAAATGTGGACAACGGCATGATGGCCATCCGGGTTCCGGCGGGCCATGCCGAGATTGTCTTTACCTATCACACGCCGGGGCTGGACACCGGCATTGCGGTCACCTGTACGGGACTGGCCGTCTATCTGCTGTATCTGGTCTGGCTGCGCCGCGGCAAAAAACGGATCGTTCCGGTTTTGTCGCCCGCCGCACCGGAGCCGCTTCTGGAGGAAGAACCGCTGGGCATCACGCCCTGGCGGATGAGGGCCTCCGCCCCGCTGGCCGATTTGACAGAGAAGAAACCCGCAGACGATTCCGCCGGTGAACCAGACCTTCCCACCGGCGAAATCGGCCTGCCATCACAAGACGAGGAAACAACATGACACAGACAATACCCAATCCGCACATTCAGCAGCTTGCCCGGGAACTGGACCTCAATCCCAAATATGTGGAGGGGGCGGTCGGCCTGATTGACCAGGGCAATACAATTCCCTTCATTGCCCGCTACCGCAAGGAGGCAACCGGCTCGATGGATGACCAGGTGCTGCGCCGTCTGGGCGAGCGTCTGGAATATCTGCGCGGCCTCGACACCCGCAAGGAGGAGGTATCCCGCAGCATTACCGAGCAGGGGGCCATGACCCCGGAACTGCAGAAAAGCCTGGACGCCGCCGCAACGCTGGCCGAGGTGGAGGACCTTTACCGTCCCTACAAGCCCAAACGCCGGACACGGGCCGGCATTGCCCGGGAACGGGGGCTGCAGCCGCTGGCCGATGCCATTTTGCAGCAGAACTCCGGCTTTGACCCCCAGGCGGAGGCTGCCCGCTACTGCAACGAGGAGGTCCCCGATGCTGCGGCCGCACTGGCCGGGGCCCAGGACATCCTGGCGGAACAGATCTCGGACGATGCCCGCTGTCGGGCGGAACTGCGGCGGTTTTACCGTGCCTTTGGCATGGTGCGCAGTGTCCGTGCCAAGGAGGAGGACAGCGTCTACGCCCAGTATTATGACTACACCGAGCCGGTGGGCAAAATCCCCGGACACCGCATCCTGGCCCTGGACCGGGGCGAGCGGGAAGGTTTTTTGAAGGTCACCATTCAGGTGGAAAGCGAACGGGCAGCCGCCATTGCGGCCAAGCTGTTTGTTCACCGCAACGGCGGACCCAGCGCCGCTATTGTGGAGGCCGCCGCACTGGACGCCTACAAGCGGCTGATTCATCCCAGCCTGGAAACCGAGCTGCGGGGGGAACTGTCCGACAAGGCCGCCGAGGGTGCCATCCAGGTGTTTGGCGACAACCTGCGCCAGCTGCTGCTCCAGCCGCCCATCCGCGGCAAGGTGGTGATGGGACTGGACCCCGGTTACCGGATGGGCTGCAAGGTGGCGGTGGTGGATGCCACCGGCCGGGTGCTGGACACCGGTGTGGTATATCCGGTGCCGGAATTCAAAAAGGTGGATCAGGCCAAGGCGGCGGTCAAGCGGATGATCCGCGCCAACGGCGTCCAGCTGCTGGCCATCGGCAACGGCACTGCCGGCCGGGAAACCGAACAGTTTGCCGCCCAGGTGATCCGGGAACTGGCGGAAAGCGACGGGCTGCACCTGCAATATATGGTGGTCAGCGAGGCGGGAGCCAGCGTTTACTCGGCGTCCAAGCTGGCGGCGGAGGAATTTCCGCAGTTTGACGTGAACCTGCGCAGTGCCGTGTCCATTGCCCGGCGGCTCCAGGACCCGCTGGCCGAGCTGGTCAAGATTGATCCCAAGGCGGTGGGTGTTGGCCAGTACCAGCACGACATGCCCCAGAAGCGCCTGAACGAGACGCTGGACGGCGTGGTGGAGGACTGTGTCAACTCGGTTGGGGTGGACCTGAACACTGCCTCGGCACCGCTGCTGCGCCGCGTGGCGGGCATTACCGCCACCACAGCCAAAAATATTGTGGCCCGGCGGGAGGCCGAGGGCCCCTTTGCCAGCCGTGCCGAGCTGAAAAAGGTCAAGGGACTGGGCCCCAAGGCGTTTGAACAGTGCGCGGGATTCCTGCGGCTGCCGGGCGCCAAAAACCGCCTGGACGAGACCGCCGTCCACCCGGAAAGCTATGCGGCGGCCAGGACGGTGCTGCAGGCCTGCGGGTATCAGGCAGCGGACATCGGGACCCCGGCGCTGGCGGACCTGGAAGATCGGGTTGCCCGCCTGGGCGCTGCCAGACTCTGCGCCGAGGCTGGCGTGGGCGAGCCTACCCTGAAGGATATCATTGCCGAGCTGAAAAAGCCCGGCCGGGATGTGCGCGACAGCCTGCCCAAGCCGCTGCTGCGCAGTGACGTGATGGGGATTGAGGATCTGAAAGAAGGCATGGAGCTGACCGGCACAGTGCGCAATGTCATTGATTTCGGTGCGTTTGTGGACATCGGCGTCCACCAGGACGGCCTTGTACATATTTCTCAGATTGCCGACCGGTTTGTCAAACATCCCCGGGATGTGCTCAAGGTGGGGGATGTGGTCAATGTCCGGGTGCTCAGTGTGGATGTGAAGAAAAAGCGCATTGCATTGACCATGAAAGGCGTTGCACAGAAGACGCAGATTTGCTGAACCCGGAAATGACAAGACGGAACAGTTCTTTTTTGCATGGAATAATGTTTCTGCAACGTATGCTTTCGGTGGGTCAAATTCCGGACAATCCCCCAAGATTTGACAAGAAAAACAATAAAATGACCCGAAAATACAATTTTTGAAAACGAATAATACCAAATGAAAATGTTAGGATGACCTAACAAATGATGGATTTTGTACAATACGACGGAAAACAAAAGTTGAAAATAAGCGCGTTGTACAAAATGCAGAAAAGCAACGCCTGCGGATTGCAAAAACGTGGGCCAGGACATACTTATGCTATAATGATGTCGTGCGAAAGGAACAGAGCACAACTGTTTCTTTTCTCACAGGCAACCAATGGAGGGAAAAATATGGTAAGGCAAGTTAAGATTTCCAACTTCGCGGAAGTGCAGGGGATCGTCTCTGCCGCAACGAAGTGCCGCAGCGAAGTGGGCGTGCATGATACCAAGGGCAGTGTGGCCGATGCAAAAAGCATTCTCGGCATGATGAGCCTGGATTTCAGCCAGCCTGTCAAGATCGTCTGCGATGATGAGAATGAGCTCAACAGTGTGGTTGGCGTTCTCAATCAGTAAAACAAAATAAAACGGGCCGGGTCTGTGCGGATGTGCAAACCCGGCTTCTGTTTTGCGCCGGAAAGGCTGCAATCCATGCCACAAGGCGGCAATGCAAAAAATGTCGCAAAAATTTTGGAAAAGGTATTGACTTTTCCGGGGGTGGTATGGTAATATAACTAGCGCAGCACGCCCCAGGCAAGAACAACCTGTGCGCCCGTAGCTCAGCTGGATAGAGCAACTGCCTTCTAAGCAGTGGGCCGGGGGTTCGAGTCCCTTCGGGCGCATCCTTTAATGTGGTGCCTATAGCGTAGATGGCCTAACGCGCCAGATTGTGGCTCTGGAGACCGAGGGTTCGAATCCCTCTAGGCACCCCACCAAAGACCGTACAGTAAACCCTTGCTGCACGGTCTTTTTTCATAGCACTGCGGATGTGCGGTTTTCGCGCATCCTGTTGATACTGGGCCGTCGCCAAGCGGTAAGGCAGAGGACTTTGACTCCTCCATCCGTCGGTTCAAATCCGGCCGGCCCAACCAAAAAGCGAAAGGCGATTTGCCTTTCGCTTTTTTGCTGCCAACTTTTTGCCGGGTCTGGAATTGCCGGGCCGCTGTGTTATAATAACGATACAATTTTCAAACGATCTTCAGGATCTTCGTCGGAGGATATGCCATGGAACTGGAACAGGCCAGACAGCGCGCCGAAGAGCTGCGCCGTGTTATTGAAAAGAACAACCGCCTTTACTATGACCAGGACGCCCCGGAGCTGGAAGACTATCAGTACGACGCCCTGGTGCGGGAACTCACGGCCCTGGAAGAACAATTCCCTCAGCTGGTGACCCCCGCCTCTCCCACCCAGCATGTGGGCGGCACCGCCAGCAGCAAATTCAGCAAGGTGACCCACGCAGTCAAAATGGAGAGTCTGCAGGATGCCTTCTCCTTTGATGAGCTGCGGGACTTTGACGCCCGCGTCCGGGATGCCGGCATCACGCCGGAGTATGTGGTGGAGGTCAAGATCGACGGCCTTTCGGTCAGTCTGGAATACCAGAACGGTACCTTTGTGCGGGGCTCCACCCGCGGCGACGGTGTTGTGGGCGAGGATGTCACCGAAAATCTGGCAGCCATTCCGGACATTCCCAAACAGCTGGTGGATGCGCCGGAATTTCTCGAGGTCCGGGGCGAGGTCTACATGCCCCACGATGCCTTTTTCCGCCTGAAGGAACAGCAGGAGCTGGAGGACAAGACCCCCTTCAAGAATCCCCGCAACGCGGCGGCGGGTTCCCTGCGCCAGAAGGACGCCCGGATCACTGCTTCCCGGGGACTTTCCATCTTTGTGTTCAATCTGCAGCAGGTGCAGGGGCGCAGCTTCACCACCCATTCCCAGACGCTGGACTATATCAAGTCTCTGGGGTTCCCGGTGTCGCCCCGCTACAATGTCTATACCGACATTGAGGACGCCATCCGGGAGGTCCGGGCCATCGGCGAGGCCCGCGGCTCGCTGAGCTTTGACATGGACGGCGCCGTCATCAAGGTCAACAACCTGGCGGACCGGGCGGCGCTGGGCAGCACCAACAAGTTCCCCCGCTGGGCCATCGCCTTCAAATATCCGCCCGAGGTCAAGGAAACGGTGGTGCGGGACATTGAGGTCACCGTCGGCCGTACCGGCGTGCTGACCCCCACCGCGGTGTTTGATCCCATCTTCCTGGCAGGCACCAGCGTTTCCCGGGCCAGCCTGCACAACGGTGACATCATTGCTTCGCTGGATGTGCGCATCGGCGATACCATCCAGGTGCGCAAGGCGGGGGACATCATCCCGGAGGTCATCGCTGTCTCCGCCCACGGCGAGAACACCGTGCCCTACCGGATGCCGGTTGCCTGCCCCTCCTGCGGGGCGCCGGTGGTGCATCTGGAAGGGGAGACCGCCCTGCGCTGCGTCAACCCGGAATGCCCCGCGCAGGTGCTGCGCAACCTGATCCATTTTGCCTCCCGGGATGCCATGGCCATCGACGGCCTGGGCGAGGCGGTGGCGGCCCAGCTGATTGACAAGGGCTATGTGAAGAACGTGGCGGATATCTACGACCTGACGGTGGACCAGCTGCTGACGCTGGACAAGTTCAAGCAGAAGAGCGCCACCAACCTGCACACTGCCATCGAGCGGTCCAAGGCAAACAACCTGGACAAGCTGGTATTCGGCCTGGGCATCCGCAACATCGGCGACAAGGCGGCGGCCCAGCTGGCCGAGCGGTTCGGCAGCATGGAGGCCATCCGCACCGCCACCGAAGAGCAGATCGCCGAGATTGACGGTTTCGGCGGCATCATGGCCCAGAGCGTGGCCGAGTTCTTTGCCCGGGAAGGCACCGCCGACCTGCTTGCCCGGCTGGCCAATGCCGGGGTCAACATGACCTGGCACGGCGAGCCCAAGGGAACAGCCCTGGCGGGCATGACCATCGTGGTCACCGGTACGCTGCCCAGCCTTTCCCGCCAGGAGGCGGAGACCCTCATCAAGCAGAACGGCGGCAAGGCCAGCGGCTCGGTTTCCAAAAAGACCAGCTATGTGCTGGCGGGCGAGGCAGCCGGCTCCAAGCTGACCAAAGCGCAGACGCTGGGAATTCCGGTGATCGACGAGGCGGCTTTTTTGTCGATGATTGGCCGGTGAGGTATTGCCCTGCGGGCAGTAAGGTCGTATAATATGATATTATCGCAGAAAAGCACCGGCCGTGATTGTGCAGATTGCCCTGGCATCAGGGGAAAACGGCGGTGCAGCGGGGAGGCGGCACCGCCGTTTCTCTGCCGAAAGGGGAGGAAAGTATGTCCGAGAAAAAACCATTCATCACGCTGAGCCAGGCACAGGACATCATTGCCGATGTGCCCACGCCGTTCCATCTCTATGACGAGAAGGGCATCCGCGAGAATGCCCGCCTTGTCAACAAGGCCTTTGCCTGGAACAAGGGCTTCAAGGAGTATTTCGCCGTCAAGGCAACCCCCAACCCCTACCTGCTCACCATCCTGCAGGAGGAAGGCTGCGGCGTCGACTGCTCCAGCTACACCGAACTGCTGCTGTCCGAGGCCTGTGGCTTTTCCGGCAGCGATATCATGTTCTCCTCCAACGATACCCCGGCGGAAGACATGAAAAAGGCCTACGACCTGAATGCCTTCATCAATCTGGATGACCTGACCCATGTGGATTTTCTTGCCAATGTGGCCGGCATTCCCAAAACGGTGTTCTGCCGGTACAATCCCGGCGGAACCTTTGATCTGGGCAACGGCATCATGGACAACCCCGGCGATGCCAAGTACGGCATGACCGAGAACCAGATGGCTGAAGCCTACACCCGCCTGATGGCCATGGGCGCCGAGACTTTCGGCATCCATGCCTTCCTGGCCAGCAACACCGTCACCGACGACTATTACCCGGAACTGGCCGGCATCCTGTTCGAGTTGGCGGTCCGCCTGCACAAGCGCACCGGCGCCAACATCAAGTACATCAACCTGTCCGGCGGTGTGGGCATTGACTATCGCCCGGATCAGCGGAAAAACGACATCCTGGCCATCGGCGAGGGCGTCCGCAAGAAGTTTGAGGAAATCCTGGTGCCGGAAGGCATGGGGGATATTGCCATCTTCACCGAGATGGGCCGCTTCATGCTGGCACCCTACGGCTGCCTGGTCACCACGGCCATCCATGAAAAGCACATCTATAAAGAGTACATCGGTGTGGATGCCTGCGCCGCCAACCTGATGCGCCCTGCCATGTACGGCAGCTACCACCATATCACCGTGCTGGGCAAGGAAAACGCCCCCTGCGACCACAAGTACGATGTCACCGGCGGCCTGTGCGAGAACAACGACAAGTTTGCCATCGACCGTATGCTGCCCAAGATTGACAAGGGCGACGTTCTGGTGATTCACGACACCGGCGCCCATGGCTTCTCGATGGGCTACAACTATAACGGCAAGCTGCGCAGCGCCGAGGTCCTGTTGAAGGAGGACGGCACCCATCAGCTGATCCGCCGTGCCGAGACCCCCGCCGACTATTTTGCCACGCTGGACTGCACCCCCTATTTCAAAAAGCTGAAACTGTGATGACAGCCCACCCTTGCCGGAACCGTTTTTCTGCAATTGTCCGGGTTTCAGCGGACCATAAAAAAACAACCTGCCGGGGCAAAAAAATGCTTGCATTCAGCCCCCGATTGTGATATTATATTTTAGCGTTAGCGCCGCCGGCTCCACCGGCGGGATAATGACAACATCATTAAACAGGCGGTCCTCTGCCGATTTTTCGGGTATGAACGTCGAACAAATGGAGGATTACTCATGGACGCATTCAAAACTCTCACCGAGGGCATGATCAAAGAGAACCAGCCCGAGTTCGAAATCGGCGATACTGTCCGCGTTTCCGTCCGCATCAAGGAAGGCGACAAGGAGCGTATCCAGGCTTTTGAAGGCACCGTCATTGCCAAGAAGCATGGCGGCATTGCTGAGACCTTCACCGTCCGCCGCACCTCTTATGGCGTTGGCGTTGAGCGTGTGTTCCCGGTCAACAGCCCGTTTGTCGAGAAGGTCGAGGTTGTTCGCCGCGGTAAGGTCCGCCGTGCGAAGCTCTTCTACCTGCGTGAACGCACTGGCAAGGCTGCCAAGGTCAAGGCTCGCATCTGAGTACAAGAAGAAGGGGAGGACGGTGCATTGTCCTCCCTTTTTCTTATTTCCGCGGAATTTCCGCCGCAGTCCTGCGGCAAAATCCGTTTCTGACAGGAGGGAATGCAGGAATGAACCGCACCAAATCCAATCTCGGTCTGCTGGAATGGGTCGATTCGCTGGTGTTTGCCGCGGTCGTCCTGGCACTGGTGTTCACCTTCGGCGTGCGCATTGTGCAGGTGGATGGCTCTTCCATGAACCCCGGCCTGGTCAACGGCGAGCGCCTGCTGCTTTCCAGCCTGCCCTATGAGCCGGAATACGGCGACGTGGTAGTCATTGACAGCTATACCAATTACGGCAAGCTGCTGATCAAACGGGTCATCGGCAAGGGCGGCGATGTGATCGACATCGACTTCGACACCGGTGTGGTCTACCGCAACGGCCAGGCCCTGGAAGAACCCTATACCGCTGCCCCCACGTATCTGTATGAAGGGGTGGACTTTCCGGTCACGGTGCCGGAGGGCATGCTGTTCATCATGGGCGACAACCGCAACGACTCCAAGGACAGCCGTTCGCCGGAAATCGGCTTTGTGTCGGAAGGCGACGTGCTGGGCCGTGCCATTCTTCGCCTGACTCCCTTCGACAAATTCGGCAGCATCTCATAAATTCGTCAGACCCAAACAGGAGGGGAACCCAATGGACGATATGACAGGGGTCAACCGCCGGGTGATTCAATGGTTCCCCGGCCACATGGCCAAGACCCTGCGCATGATGGAAAAGGAAATCCGCAATGTGGACTGCGTTTTGCAGATTCTGGACGCCCGCATTCCGCTTTCCAGCCTGAACCCGGAGATCGAACGTATCACCCGGGAAAAGCCCCATCTCTATCTGCTCAACAAATCCGATCTGGCCGACCCTGACATCACAAAACAGTGGCTGAGCTACTTCAAGTCCGCCGGGGCCGGCTGCCTGGCCGTCGATGCCCGGCAGAAAAAAGCCGCCAATGCGGTGCGCGGACCGATTCTTTCGGAGCTTTCCGCACTGATTGCCCGGCGCCGCAACCGCGGCATGGCGGGCGCCCGTACCCGGGTGATGGTGGTGGGCATTCCCAATGTGGGAAAGTCCACCTTCATCAACTCCTTTGCGGGCGAGGCCCGTGCCAAGGCGGCCAACAAGCCCGGCGTCACCCGGGGCAAGCAGTGGATTACGGTGGGCGACTTTGACCTGCTGGATATGCCCGGCGTGCTCTGGAAGAAATTCGACACGCTGGAAACCGCCACCAACCTGGCATTTATCGGCTCCATCCGGGATGACATCCTGGACATTGAGGAGCTGGCCTGCGGTCTGCTCAGCAGTGTGCGGGCCATCTACCCCCAGCGGTTGCTGGAACGCTACAAGCTGGAGGAAAGCGCCCTGGAACTGTCCGCCTATGACCTGCTTCTGGCCATCGGCGCCAAGCGGGGCATGCTGGTGTCCGGCGGCGAGGTGGATTCCGAGCGTGCCGCCCGCATGCTGGTGGGCGAATTCCGCGCCAGCAAGTGGGGCCGTATCTCGCTGGAGCGCCCGCCTCAGCCCGCCGCACCGGAACCGGACTGGGAGGAGGACGACGCCGACCCGGAAATGGAGGAAGCCGATGCCCCGCAAGACGACTGACAGCACCGCGCTGTATGCCTTTGACGCCGAACAGCGGGCGGCCCACGGCATTGTGTGCGGCGTGGACGAGGCCGGCCGCGGCCCTCTGTGCGGGCCGGTCTGCTGCGCGGCGGTGATTCTCGACCCGGACAATCCGGTGCAAGGGGTCAACGATTCCAAAAAGCTCAGCGAAAAGCGCCGGGAAGCCCTCTATGAGGAGATCACCCAGAAGGCGCTGGCCTGGAAGGTGATTTTCGTTCCACCGCAGGAAATCGACGAGAAGAACATCCTCTGGGCCACCATGGACGGCATGGCACAGGCGGTGGCCGCACTGGACCCCGCCCCCGACTTTGTGCTGGTGGACGGCAACCGCTGCCCGCCGGATGTGCCCCAACCCTGCCAGGCAGTGGTCAAGGGGGATGCCAGCAGCGCTTCCATTGCGGCCGCTTCCATTCTGGCCAAGGTCAGCCGGGACCGGTATATGCTGGAGCTGGACAAGCAGTATCCCCAGTACCAGCTGGCAAAGCACAAGGGCTATCCCACCAAACTGCACTACGAGCTGATTGCCCAGTATGGCATCCAGCCTTTCTACCGCCGCAGTTTCCTCAAAAAGCAGGGGTACTGGAAGTGAACCGCGACCTGGGCCATACCGGCGAGGCGGTGGCCGCCAAGTATTACCTGCAGCGGGGGTATCTGCTGCTCAACCACAATTACCGCACCCGCATGGGGGAGCTGGACCTGATTCTCTACAAGGACGACTGCCTCGTCTTTGCCGAGGTCAAGACCCGCACCCGCAGTGATTACGGCCGTCCCGCCGAAGCGGTGGATGCCCGCAAACAGCATCGCCTGATTGCGGCGGCCAGGTTTTATCTGAAGCGCAGTCCCTACGCCGACGCCCGCATCCGGTTTGATGTGGTGGAGGTGATGCCGGCCCGGGGTGGCTGGCAGGTGCACTGCATTCCAAACGCGTTTTCCTGCTGAGTCATCGGCAGTGTAGAAAAAACTGCTGTGCCGTTTGGCACACACAAACAGGAGGGTGGAACTTATGGAGTATCAAAGCACACGCGGCGGCAGCACCGGGGTTTCGGCGTCTGAAGCCATTGTCCGCGGCCTTGCGCCGGATGGCGGCCTGTATGTGCCGGCGTCCTTCCCCCATGCGGATCTGGAAGCATGGCGCAGCCTGTCCTATCCGGAACTGGCTGCCCGGGTGGTGGGCAGTTTCCTGACCGACTATGATCCGACTTTCCTGCAGAAGGCCACCGCCGATACCTACGGCGCTGCCTTCGGCGGAAAGGCCGGGCAGGTGGAAAAGGTCCGGGAGGGTCTTTATTCGCTGGAACTGTGGCATGGCCCCACCTGTGCCTTCAAGGACTACGCTTTGCAGCTGATGCCCAAGCTGCTGGTCCAGGGCAAAAAGAACCTGAACCGCACCGAGACCACCCGCATCCTGGTGGCCACCTCCGGCGATACCGGCAAGGCGGCTTTGGCAGGCTATGCGGATCTGGACGGCATCCAGATTGCGGTCTTTTATCCCAACGCCGGCACCAGTGAGATCCAGCGCCTGCAGATGGCCACCCAGCAGGGGGACAATGTGGCGGTGTTTGCTGTGGACGGCAACTTTGACGATGCCCAGACCGGCGTCAAGCGGGTCTTTGCCGACGCCGACGTGGCGGCACAGCTGGAAGCCCGCGGCATCCGCCTGTCCAGCGCCAACTCCATCAACTGGGGGCGCCTGGTTCCGCAGATCGTCTACTATTTCTACACCTACTTCCGCCTGGCGGAAAACGGCGGCGTTGCCTGGGGCCGGCCGGTGGACTTCTGCGTTCCCACCGGCAACTTCGGCGACATTCTGGCCGGCTACTATGCCAAGCGCATGGGCCTGCCGGTGGGTCGGCTGATCTGCGCCTCCAACCAGAACAATGTCCTCACCGACTTTATCCGCACCGGTACTTATGATGCCCGCCGCACCTTCCACAAGACGGCTTCGCCCTCCATGGACATCCTGATTTCCAGCAACCTGGAGCGGCTGCTCTATCATGTCTGCGGAAGTGCCGAGAAGGTCAGCGGCTGGATGCAGCAGCTGGTTGCCGAAGGCCACTACACGGTGGATGCCGAGACGCTGGCCGGCATTCAGGAAAGCTTCGGCTGCGGCTGGGCCGACGATGCCCAGGGCGCCGGGGAGATCCGCCTGCGCTTTGAGCAGGACCATTATCTCTGCGACACCCACACCGCGGTGGCCTTCCGGGTGGCGGACGCCTGCCGCGGCGCGGCGCCGATGGTGGTGCTCTCCACCGCCAGCCCCTTCAAGTTCCCGCGGGATGTGCTGCGGGCACTGGGTGGGGAAGTCCCCGCCAGCGATTTCGACGCCATGGACGCCCTGACCGCCAAAACCGGCTGCCAGGCTCCCGAGGCGCTTGCCCGGCTCAAGAGCCTGCCGGTCCGCTTTACCGAGACCATCGCCCCGGAGGAGATCCGCGCCGCCGCTCTGCGGTAAGAAAAAACGGGCCTTTCCGCCCGATGCCGCCTGCACAGGGCGGCAAAAGCCGGAAAAGCCCGCCGGAATCCTTCACCCTTTGTCAGGACTCAGATCTCCGAAAAGGTTTCGCACATGGTCTCGCCGGGTTCGGCGCTGCGGTTCTTCACGTGGATTTCCTTTGCGGTGCAGCAGCAGGAACCGTTGTTGTAGACGCAGTTTTCCACGTCGCAGCAGATGCCGTTGATGACGTTGTTGTCACTGTTCATATTCATGGTTTGTCGGCCTCCTTTCCGCCGATATTGTGTGCAGGAAAGCGCCGGCTTATACGGAGGGATTCATGGCAATCTTTGCAATCGGTGATCTGCATCTCTCACTGGGGAGCAGCAAGCCCATGGACATTTTCCCCGGCTGGGAGGGGTATCTGCCCAAGCTGGAAGCCAACTGGCGCAAACTGATTGCCCCCGGCGACACCGTTGTGCTGGTGGGGGACACCAGCTGGGCCATGAACCTGAAGGATACCAGGGAGGATTTCGCCTTTCTCCAGAGCCTGCCCGGGGAAAAGTGGATTCTCAAAGGCAACCATGACTACTGGTGGACCACCCGCGCCAAGATGGAGCGTTTCCTGGCGGACAACGGGTTCACCTCGCTGCATATCCTGCACAACAACGCCTGCACGGTGGACGGCATTTCCCTGTGCGGGACCCGTGGCTGGCCCTTTGACGACACCGCCGCCCAGGATGCGAAGGTGATGGCCCGGGAGGCCGGCCGCCTGCGCATGTCGCTTTCCGCCGCCGGCGAAGGGGAAAAATGGGCGTTTCTGCATTATCCGCCGGTGTATCCGGGCGCCTGTGCCCGGGAACTGGTGGATGTGCTCCGGGAGTTCGGCGTGACCCGCTGCTGGTACGGCCATCTGCACGGCAAGGCCATCCGGTTTGCGGTGCAGGGCGAGCAGGAGGGCATCCAGTATCGGCTGGTTTCCGCCGACGGAATCGGCTTTTGCCCCATGAAGATCGGCGGCTGAGCGCAAAAATGCACGAAAAATTTGCAATTCACTATGGTATTCTGCCGTTTGGTATGTTATAATACCTTGTACTGCTATGTTTGGAGGAGTGTTCCCAATGAACCTTATTTCTTGTGAAAAGCTCGAAAAAAGCATGGTCGAGCTTCAGTTTTCCGTTGACGCTGAAACCTTCAAGAAGGCCGTTGACGTGGCTTTCAAACGCGAAGGCAAAAAATACAATGTGCCTGGTTTCCGCCGCGGCAAGGCTCCGCGCCATATGATCGAGAAGATGTACGGCGCTGATGTTTTCCATTACGATGCCATCAATGACCTGTTCCCGGCCGAGTACGAGGCAGCTGTCAAGGAGGCCAACATCGACATCGTCGGCGCTCCCGCTCCGGAAGTTGTCTCGATGAGCGAGGCTGACGGCGTGACCCTGAAGGTCAAGGTCGCTGTCCGTCCCGAGGTCACCCTGGGCGATTACGCCGGTTTGAACGTCACCAAAAAGGTCCATACTGTCAAGGACAGCGCGGTGGATGCCGAGCTGGGCCGCATGCAGGACCGCAACGCCCGTCTGCTGACCCGTGAGGGTGCAGCCGAGAACGGCGACACCGTCGACATCGACTTCGAGGGCTTTGTGGACGGCACCGCTTTCGAGGGCGGCAAGGCGGAGCATTACTCCCTGGTGCTGGGCAGCAATTCCTTCATCCCCGGCTTCGAGGAGCAGGTTGTCGGCCATGCAGCCGGCGACGAGTTCGACGTCAACGTCAAGTTCCCCGAGCAGTATCATGCCGAGGAGCTGGCCGGCAAGGATGCCACCTTCAAGATCAAGCTGCATGAGGTCAAGTACAAGGAGCTGCCCGCTCTGGATGACGACTTTGCCAAGGACGTCAGCGAGTACGACACCCTGGATGAGCTGAAGGCTTCCATCCGCAAGGGCATGGAAGAGAACGCAAGCCGCAGCGCTGACCAGCAGGTCGAGAATGACCTGATCGAGCAGGTCGTCAACGGCATGCAGGCCGAGATCCCGCAGGCCATGTACGACGCCCGCGTGGACGAGCTGGTCCGCGACTTCGAGTACCGTCTGTCCCAGCAGGGCCTGAAGATGGACATGTACCTGAAGTACATGGGCATGACCATGGATCAGCTGCGCGGCCAGTTCGCCGAGCAGGCTGAGAAGCAGGTCAAGATGCGCCTGGCCATGGAGGCCATTGTCGCCAAGGAGAACATCACCGTCTCTGACGAGGAGTTCGACGAGGAAGTCAAGCGCATTGCCGATGCCTACAAGATGGAAGCCGACAAGGTCAAGAACCTGGTTGACGCCGATGCCGTCAAGAAGGATCTGGCTGTGAACAAGGCTGTCGACTTTGTCAAGGAGAAAGCCAACATCACCACCGAGCAGGTGGAGGACGAAGAAAAGGCCTGAGCGTCTGTGACAAATCACTGACGTGATGGCAGCAACGGACCGATACGGTGCAGGGGAATAAGCTGGAACAGCTTGATTGAATGCTGCCGTATCGGTTCGTCTGTCCAAAGCCTGTTTTTTTACCGCAACCCAAATTTTTCAGTACAGGAGGGGACTACCATGAGCCTTGTACCGTATGTTGTCGAGCAGACTGCCCGCGGCGAACGCAGCTACGATATCTTTTCGCGTCTGCTCAACGACCGCATTATCGTTCTGAGCGAGGATGTCAACGCATCTTCCGCCAGCGTTGTTGTCGCCCAGCTGTTGTACCTTGAGGGCCAGGACCCCGAAAAGGACATCAGCTTCTATATCAACAGCCCCGGCGGTTCCATCACCGACGGCATGGCCATCCATGATACCATGCAGTACATCAAGTGCGACGTTTCCACCATCTGCGTGGGCATGGCCGCCTCGATGGGCGCATTCCTTCTGGCCAGCGGCACCAAGGGCAAGCGGTATGCGCTGCCCAATTCCGAGATCCTGATCCATCAGCCGCTGATTGCCGGCGGCGGCCTGTCCGGCCAGACCACCGACATCAAGATTCATGCCGACCACATGGTCTATATCAAGAACCGCATGAATGAGCTGCTGAGCCAGTACACCGGCCAGCCGCTGGAGGTGCTGCAGCGGGACACCGAGCGCGACAACTATATGACCGCACAGCAGGCCAAGGAATACGGCCTGATTGATGAGATCATCACCAAACACTAACCACGGGGGCTGGAAATGGCAAATAACAATTCCGGCAAGGACGGAAAAGAGCGGGAGCTGATCTGTAACTTCTGCGGACGCTCTCAGAACCAGGTCGAGCAGCTCATCATCGGTCCGGGTGTGAACATCTGCAAGGACTGCATCGACATGTGCTACAACGTGCTGTACAAGGACGGGGACCGCCCGGCTCCGCCCCGTGCAACCGCACAGCGCCGCGGTCGTGCGCCCCGCACCGGGACCGACCCGATGCTGGATATCCGTATCCTGACGCCGGCCGAGATCAAGGAAGGGCTGGACCAGTACGTCATCGGCCAGGACGAGGCCAAAAAAGTGCTGGCAGTCTCTGTCTACAACCATTACAAGCGCATTCTGTCCGGCAAGGACAGCGATGTGGAACTGCAAAAATCCAACGTGCTGATGCTGGGACCCTCCGGCACCGGCAAGACGCTGCTGGCCCAGACGCTGGCAAAAATGCTGGGGGTGCCCTTCGCCATTGCGGATGCCACCACCCTGACTGAGGCCGGCTATGTGGGCGAGGATGTGGAGAACATTCTGCTCAAGCTGATTCAGGCAGCGGATTACGACATTCCCAAGGCGGAGGTCGGCATCATCTATATTGATGAGATCGACAAGATCACCCGCAAGAGCGAGAACCCCTCCATCACCCGTGATGTGGGCGGCGAGGGGGTTCAGCAGGCGCTTCTGAAGATCCTGGAAGGTACCGTCAGCAATGTGCCGCCCCAGGGCGGACGCAAGCATCCCCAGCAGGAGTTCATCCAGATCAACACCAAGAACATCCTGTTCATCTGTGGCGGTGCCTTTGACGGTCTGGAAAAGCTGATCCAGAAGCGCACGGATAACGCCACCATGGGCTTCGGCAGCCAGCTGCGTGCCAACATCGACAAGGACGAAACCCGCCAGAAGCTGCTGCGCCGGGTGGAGCCGGACGATCTGGTCAAGTTTGGCCTGATCCCCGAGCTGATCGGCCGTCTGCCGGTGGTGACGGTGCTTGACCCGCTGGACGAGGATGCGATGATCCGGGTGCTCACCGAGCCGAAGAACAGCATTGTGCGTCAGTACCGGGAGCTGTTCCAGCTGGACAATGCCGAGCTGGAGTTTACCGATGCAGCGCTGCATGCCATCGCCAAAAAGACCATTGAGCGCAAGAGCGGCGCCCGCGGTCTGCGCAGCGTGGTGGAGGAAATTCTGATCCCCATCATGTACGAGATTCCTTCCGACCCCACCATCATCCGGGTCACCATCGACGAGGATACGGTGGAGAACGGCAAACCCCACCTGGAATATGGTGCGGTGCGCAAGCGCTACAAAAATCAGAATCAGCTGCCGCCGGTTCAGTACTGATCCGGCAGCCTGGGCACGGACGTGGAAGTTCCCGTCCGTGCCTTTTTGTTGGCGGAAAAGGGGGAGGATTGCCAGCGGCTGTCTGCACAGGGAAAAAGATGCGGTGTTCCGGGGGTTTGGCAGCGCACCACCGCCATTGCCGTTGCCTGTGACAAAGTGGACCGCAAGTCCAAAAACCGGTTCCTTTGCAGGCGTCGGACAGGCAAAAACCTTGCATTCTTCCTCTTTTTTGGAAAAAATATCTTCGCTGCAAGGCACTATTTTGAAGTTCACAAAAAATTTATACTTTCAGGTCTTGATTTTTTGCCGGCAAGTGACTAAAATGTACTTAGCACTCAAGAGAAAAGAGTGCTAAACAAAAAGTATCCAATAGATTTTATGTATAGGAGGATGTTTCGCTATGAAAATCAAACCTCTTGCAGACCGTGTGGTCATCAAAATGGTCGAAGAAGAAGAAACCACCAAGGGTGGCCTGATCCTGACCGGCAATGCCAAGGAGAAGCCTCAGGTTGCTGAGGTGCTGGCAGTTGGCCCCGGCGGCAACGTCGACGGCAAGCAGGTGGACATGATCGTCAAGGTTGGCGACAAGGTGCTGACCAGCAAGTATGCCGGCACCGAAGTCAAGGTTGACGGTGAGGAGTGCACCATCGTCCGTCAGAGCGACATTCTCGCCATTGTTGAGTAATTGATCGTAACAGTAAGGAGAGCGCAGTATCATGGCTAAACAGATTAAACAGGGCGAAGCAGCCCGTAAGTCCCTTTGCGCCGGCATTGATCAGCTGGCCGACACCGTCAAGATCACCCTGGGCCCCAAGGGCCGCAATGTGGTTCTGGGCAAGAAGTTTGGCAGCCCCGTCATCACCAATGATGGCGTGACCATCGCCAAGGAGATCGAGCTGAAGGACGCCTTCGAGAACATGGGCGCCCAGCTGGTCCGTGAAGTTGCCACCAAGACCAACGACGCTGCCGGCGACGGCACCACCACTGCTACCGTCTTGGCCCAGGCTCTGGTCCATGAGGGCATGAAGAATGTGGCCGCCGGTGCCAACCCGATGGACATCAAGCGCGGCATGAGTCGTGCCGTTGCCACTGCCGTGGATGCCATCAAGGCCCACAGCCAGAAGATCAAGGGCAGCAAGGACATTGCCCGTGTCGGCACCGTCTCTGCCGGCGACCCCGAGATCGGCCAGCTGATTGCTGACGCCATGGAGAAGGTTACCGCTGACGGTGTCATCACCATCGAGGAGAACAAGACCACTGCCGAGACCTATACCGAGGTTGTCGAAGGCATGCAGTTTGACCGCGGCTACGTGACCCCCTACATGGTCACCGATACCGAGAAGATGGAAACCGTCTATGAGGACTGCAGCGTCCTGATCACCGATAAGAAGATCAGCGCCTTCCAGGATATGGTTCCTCTGCTGGAGCAGATCGTCCAGTCCGGCCGCAAGCTGCTGATCATCGCCGAGGATGTGGAGGGCGATGCCCTGTCCAACCTGATCATCAACCGTCTGCGTGGTGGCCTGAATGTGGTTGCCGTCAAGGCTCCCGGCTTTGGCGATCGCCGCAAGGAGATGCTGCAGGATATCTCTATCCTGACTGGCGGCACTGTCATCAGCAGCGATCTGGGCTATGAGCTGAAGGATGCCACCATGGCTCTGCTGGGCACTGCCCGTCAGGTCAAGGTCACCAAGGAGAACACCACCATCGTCGGCGGCGCCGGCGACAAGCAGGCCATTGCGGACCGCATTGCTCAGATCCGCAGCCAGATTGCCACTGCCACCTCTGACTTCGACCGTGAGAAGCTGCAGGAGCGCCTGGCCAAGCTGGCTGGCGGCGTTGCCGTCATCAAGGTCGGTGCTGCCACCGAAGTCGAGATGAAGGACAAGAAGCTGCGCATCGAGGATGCCCTGAACGCCACCAAGGCTGCTGTTGAGGAAGGTATCGTCGCCGGCGGCGGCACTGCCACCATCAACGCCATCCCCGCTGTTGACAAGCTGATCAGTGAGCTGGAAGGCGATCAGCGCACCGGCGCCAAGATCGTCCGCAGCGCTTTGGAAGCTCCTCTGCGCCAGATTGCTGCCAACGCAGGTCTGGAAGGCAGTGTCATCATCAACAAGATCCTCGAGGCCGACAAGCCCAACTACGGCTTTGACGCTCAGAACGAGACCTATGTGGATGACATGATCGAGGCCGGCATCGTCGACCCGACCAAGGTTACCCGTTCTGCTCTGGAAAATGCTGCCAGCGTTGCAGCCATGGTCCTGACCACCGAGAGCCTGGTTGCAGATCTGCCTGAGCCGCCGGCTCCGGCTGCTCCCGCAGGCGGCGACATGGGCGGCATGTACTGATCCGGACACGCCGGTCCTGTAACAGCATAACCCCCTCTGAGGCTGGAGCCGTAAGGCTCCGGCCTCTTTTGTGTTTCGGGGTGCATATCCGCTGCCGCCCCGGGGCAGACTTGTCCTGTCGGAAGAGGGCAGACCCCTTGCAATTGCAGGCAAAGTATTGTATAATACACACTAGCGGACAGGGCTGTATTTGCGCTGTTTTGCATACGGATGCGGGCCCCGTGCGCGGGTGCCCCGTGAACCATGTCAGGCGGGGAACCGAGCAGCATTAA
>CAJFMB010000015.1 GCA_904390925.1 uncultured Subdoligranulum sp. | reverse complement strand
GGAGCGCAAACTCTTCTCCTGCGGGTTCGAGGTGGAGGAGCTCATCGACCTGGGCGCCGAGATCAGCCGCGTCGTTGTGGGCGTGGTGACCGAGGCGGTGCCTCAGGAGGGTACCCATCTGCACATCTGCAAGGTGGACTGCGGCGAGTACGGCCACGACATCCAGATCAGCACCGGCGCACCCAACGTCTATGTGGGCATGCACACCCCCGCCGCGCTGGACGGCTCCACGCTGCCCGGCGGCGTCAAAATCAAGGCCAAACCCCTGATGGGTGTCGAGTCCAACGGCATGCTCTGCAGCGGCGAGGAACTGGGCCTGAACGATGACCTGTACCCCGGCGCCGAGGTCTACGGTCTGCTGGACCTGCCCAAGGATACGGTTCCCGGCACCGACATCCGTTCGGTTGTGGGCCTGGACGACTACATCTTCGACATCTCCATCACCGCCAACCGTGCCGACTGCCAGTCGGTCCTGGGCATTGCCCGAGAGGTGGCCGCTGTGCTGAACAAGCCCCTCAAGATGCCCGCCACCGACTACACCACCAGCGACTACAAGGACCCGCGTCTTTCCATCTCGGTGGAAGCGCCCGATCTCTGCCCCCGCTACCTGGGCCACTATGTGCGCAACATCACCCCCGGCGAGTCTCCCCGCTGGATGAAGCGCCACCTGGCCCTGTGCGGCCTGCGCAGCATCTCCAACGTGGTGGATATCACCAACTACGTCATGCTGGAGATCGGCCAGCCCATGCATGCCTTTGACATGTCCACGCTGGAAAGCTGCCAGATCATTGTCCGCCGCGCCCAGGACGGCGAGAAGATCGTCACCCTGGACAGCAAGGAGTTCACCCTCAACCACAACAATCTGGTCATCTGCGACGGTTCCAAGCCGGTGGCTCTGGCCGGTGTCATGGGCGGCCTGAACAGCGAGATCACCGACAAGACCACCCAGCTGCTGTTTGAGTCCGCCAAGTTTGCCCGGGACAGCATCCGCAAGACTTCCCGCAGCCTGGGCCAGTCCACCGACGCCTCCAGCCATTACGAGAAGGGCGTCTCCGAGTACACCGCCGAGCTGGGCATGGCCCGCGCCCTGCACCTGATCCAGGAGCTGGGCTGCGGCGAGGTCACCGCCAGCGCCTTTGACGTGAGCGCAGGCGCCCCCCGCGAGGGCAAGCACATCAGCGCCAGCATCAGCGGCATCAACCGCATCCTGGGCATCGAGGTGCCCGGCGACGCTGTGGTGGATATCCTGACCCGCCTGGAATTCCAGGTCACCCGTGACGGGGACAAGCTGGATGTCATCGCACCCCGCTACCGCGAGGATATCGAGGTGGGCGAGCCGGATCTGGCGGAGGAAGTCATCCGCGAGTACGGCTACGAGCACATTGTTCCCACCTTCCTGAAGGCTGCCACCGTCACCAGCGGCGGCCTGACCCCGGAGCAGCACCGTCGCGCCAAGGTCAAGCGGGTGCTCTGCGCCCAGGGCTTCTACGAGGCTGAGACCCTGGCTTTCTATGCCGACGCTGACCTGGATGCCCTGCACATTGCCGCCGATGCCCCCGAGCGCAATGTCATCCGCATCCTCAACCCAATCAGCTCCAACCTGACCATCATGCGGTCGCTGCTGGCGCCTTCGCTGCTGAACTCTGCCGTCATCAACCTGAAAAACGGCAACACCGCCGGCCGCCTGTTCGAGCTGTCCAACATCTATATTCCCAAGCAGATTCCCGTCACCGAGCTGCCTGAGGAACGCCTGCACCTGGGCTTTGTGGCCTGGGGCGATGATGAGGACTTCTTCCGGATCAAGGGCGCCGTGGAGGCTCTGGGCGAGCAGTTCGGCCTGACCTTTGACTACCAGCGCGCCACCTCCACACCCTGGCTGCATCCCGGTATCTCCGCCGACATTCTCTGCCAGGGCAAGCGGATCGGCTGCTTCGGCAAGCTGGCCAACGATGTCACCGCCGAGCTCAAGCTGCCCAAGGACAGCAAGACCCACCAGAACATCTATCTGGGTGAGATCGACTATGTGGCCTTCTCCGAGCTGGTCAACCCCAACCTGCGCTACCGTCCCATCCCCGAGTTTGATATCGTCAGCCGGGACCTGGCCCTGGTTGCCAACGAGGAGGTCACCTGCGGCGATATCGTCCACGAAATGCGCAAGGCCTGCCCCCATGTGGGTGAGATTCAACTGTTTGACATCTACCGCGGCGAGCAGCTGGGTGAAGGCAAAAAGAGCATGGCCTTCACGCTGCACTTTGTGCCGGACAGCAAGGAATTGACCAATGAGGAAGTGGACCGCTTCGTCAAGAAGATTCTGGGTAACCTGAAGTATCGTCTCGGCGTCGAAATCCGCTGATTGTTCAGAAGAACCTTTTTCATCAGCCCGACCGGCAGTCTGCCCGGCCGGGCTGTTTTTGTGTTTTCGGGCAATGCCAATGACCCTGTACGGAATTTCACCTTTGGAATTGTTGTAAAACAGGGCGCAATTCGTTATAATACAGTCAAAGGAAAAGGGAATGGGGAAAAATCCCATTGCCCCTCTACGGCAGCTGCCCGGCCCGAATCTTGCGGGTGGGGCGGCTTTTTTTCAGACGAGTCGGAAGGGAGGCGTTCTGTCATGCGGATGTACGATATCATTGCCAAAAAGCGGGACGGTGGCAGGCTGACCCAGGCGGAAATTGCCTTTGCGGTCAATGGATACGTGGCAGGGGAGATCCCCGATTATCAGATGAGTGCCCTGCTCATGGCCATCTATCTGAAGGGAATGACCGATACGGAAACCGCCCTGCTCACCGATGTGATGGCACACTCCGGCGAGATGGTAGACCTGTCAGCCATTCCTGGCATCAAGGTGGACAAGCATTCCACCGGCGGTGTTGGGGATAAAACCACGCTGGTCATTGCCCCCATTGTGGCGGCCTGCGGGGTTCGCATTGCCAAAATGAGCGGCCGCGGACTGGGGCATACCGGCGGCACCATTGACAAGCTGGAATCGGTTCCCGGCACCCGCACCAGTCTGAACCAGGAAGAATTTTTCCGCCAGGTCAACGAGATCGGCATCGCAGTCATCGGCCAAAGCGGGAAGATTGCCGTCGCGGACAAAAAGATTTACGCATTGCGGGATGTCACCGCCACGGTGGGGTGCATTCCGCTGATCGCCTCCTCCATCATGAGTAAGAAGCTGGCATCCGGTTCAGATGCAATCCTGCTGGATGTAACGGTGGGGGATGGCGCCTTCATGAAAAACCTGGACGACGCGATTGAGCTGGCCAGGCTGATGGTTTCCATTGGAACCTCCCATGGCCGTAAAATGACAGCGCTGATCACGGATATGGACAGGCCGCTGGGATATCAGATCGGTAATTCTCTGGAGGTTGCCGAAAGCCTGGCCGTTTTGAAGGGGCACGGTCCGGCAGATTTGACCGAAGTCTGTCTGCAGCTTGCCTCGAATATGCTGGTACTGGCGGGCATGGGGACACTTGCCAAATGCCGGGCCATGGCGGAACGGACCATTGCCGATGGCACAGCCTTTTGCAAATGCCGGCAGATGTTCGCGGCGCAGGGGGGGGATGTGTCCTGTATTGATGATCCCGGTAAACTGCGCAAGGCGGCGTACCGCTATGACCTGACCGCCAGGACGGACGGATATATCGTAAAAAACGATGTGGAAAAAATCGGCAATGCCAGCGTATTGCTGGGGGCGGGCCGCCTGAAAAAGGAAGATGCCATTGATTTTGCCGCCGGTATTGTCATGCACAAAAAGCTGGGCAGCTATGTCCGTTCCGGCGATGCCATCTGTACCTTCTATGCCGATGACCCGGCTCTGTTTATGGCCGCAGAGGAAATGTACCGCAGTGGGCTGGAGATCTCTGACCGGAAGCCGGAACTGCCGCCGTTGGTCTATGCCCGCGTTACGCCGGAAGGGGTCGAGCGTTTCTGATTTCAACCCATGGGGGAAGCTGTATGACTCAGTTCAGTTGCGAAACCGTACACTATCCGTCTGCAAACAAACAGCACACAATTGCAGGCTATCTGTACACTATGCCAGGGATTGTTCCCCGTGCGATCATCCAGATCAGCCATGGAATGTGTGAGTATGTGGGACGCTACCGGTATCTGATTCAGTATTTTACGTCCCACGGGTTTGTGGTGGCCGGAAATGACCATTTGGGTCATGGCGGAAGTACGACCAAGGAAGAATACGGCCATTTTGCCGAGAAAAACGGATACCGATGCCTGCTGGCAGACCTGAAAAGCATGAACACGATCCTGCATCAGCGGTATCCGGGCCTGCCGCTGGTTTTGTACGGACACAGCATGGGCGGTTTCTTCGCCCGCTGGTATGCGGAGCTTTGGCCGGATACCATCGACGCTTTGATCCTCAGCGGAACAGCAGGCCCCTCGCCGCGCAACCGGCTGGGGCTGGTCTTTGCCAGCCTGGCGGCGGCCGTGGCGGGACCCCGTTACCATTCCGCCGTGATTGTCAAAGGACAGACGGGCGCCTACTGCAAGCGGATTCCGGATGCGGTTTCCCGCAATGCCTGGATCAGTACCGACCCGGCGGTGGTGCAGGAATATGATGCCGACCCACAGTGCAGCTTCAATTTTACGGCTTCCGCTTACCGTGACATGCTGACTGCACTGACCCATGTGAGCAGCCGGAAGTGGGCGGAGGCCCTGCCGAAAAATCTGCCGATCTTACTGGTTTCCGGCACCGATGACCCGGTAGGGGACTACGGCGACGGTGTACGCGCAGTCTATGCCATGCTGGGGGATGCCGGCATGCAGGATCTGACCTGCAATCTTTACGAGGGTGGTCGCCATGAGATGCACAACGAAACCGAACGGGAAAAAGTTTTCGCCGATGAACTGAACTGGATGCAGGACCGGCTGTTTGACAATGCCCCGGCACCGGAAAAACAATAAATTACGCAGTGTATGCCTGTTTGTGCAGGGATACACTGCGTTTTTTGGTCAAATAGTTCAGCAGTCTTTCTGCTTTCGGTGCAGGTAAGCACGGTATTCCCGGAACCAGCACTGGGGGCAGAGACTTTCGTATTGTACCTGGTCTACCGTGTCAATGGCAATCTGGTCGCCTTCAAAGACAAATTCTCCGTTGATCTTGCGCCCGTTGCAGGTGGCTTTTCGTCCGCAGGCACAGATGGTTTTCATTTCCTCAATGGTATGTGCCAGCTCCAGAAACCTTGTGGCGCCGGGGAAACCTTTCAGCATAAAATCCGCCCGCAGTCCGTAGCAGATGACCGGAATATTCAGGTCCACCGTTACCAGAAAGAGCTGCTCCGCCTGGGCCGGTGTGAAAAACTGGCTCTCATCGCAAAGGATGCAGGCCAGCTTTCCGTGGGCCTGTTGATCCTGTGCCACCAGATCAAATACATTCTCACAGGCGGTGACAAGGTAATCTGCTTTACGCTCGGTGCCCAGCCGGGAGACCAGCCGGTCTCCTCCCTTGGTGTCCACCGAAGGCTTCAAAATCAGTACCCGCATTCCGCGTTCCTGATAATTGTATGCCACCTGAAGAAGTGCCGTTGTCTTGCCGCTGTTCATTGCTCCATATCGGAAATACAGTTTTGCCATCTTGCTGCTCCTTATGGTATAAATCCTGTCTATGGCAGTATAGCACAAAGCAGGGTACGCAGATACAAAAAATGTCTGCCGGAATACACGGCAGACACTTTTTATTTCAACCCTCGGTATTGCGCAGGCGATATCCCAGGCTCATCAGGCTGTCGCCCAGATGTACATTTTCGACGGTTACTTCCGGATGCTCCACAGAAAGGTCGTAATGGCTGAAATTCCAGAACCCCTTGATGCCAAGACGGACCAGATCTCCGCTTACCTCCACGGCACTTTGCCGGGGAACACACAACACTGCAACCACAGGCTTGTATTCCAGACAGAAGGATTCCAGCTCATCCAGCGGACGGATGATAACGCCTGCCATTTCCTGCCCAACCAGTGCAGGATTCACGTCAAATGCTGCAAGCAGCCGGTATCCGTTTGCCTCCCGGGAGATAAAGCTGGACACGGCATTTCCCAGGCGGCCGGCACCGATCAGAATGGTGGGCAGCAGTTCACCATTGCCAAACAACAGGCGGCCGATCTCATCCAGAAGGACGTTGACCTTGTACCCGATGCCCTGTTGTCCAAAGCCGCCGAAGCAATTGAAGTCCTGGCGTACCTGACTGGCGGTGGTTCCCATCATATGTGCCAGTTCACTGGAGGAAACCTTTTCCCGGCCATCGGCGGACAGATTCACCAGATAGCGGTAATATTTGGGCAGACGTTTGATGACTGGCAGCGAAACTTTGCTTTGTGCGGGCATGTTCGCACCTCCCGATCCCAGAAAATGATGCTGCTATGACCAGTATTTCAAAATCACATAGAAAAGGCGGGCTGACACCGCCTGTAAACATATCGTACAAAAATAGTATAATCGCTGCACAAGGATTTGTCAAATTTTTATCTAAGTGGATTCGTATGGGGTCTTCCTTCTTCTCCGGCATGAATGCGGGTCATTTGAAATAAGGCAAGGCAATGCGGGGCATACTGAGGTATACCGCTGCCCAGTGCGGGGCGGCAGCCGAAAGGAGGAGTATACCATGAGTCGGAAAGAATCCGAAGCAGGGGAATCTACCATGCAGAAACAAAAGGAGCAGCAGCTGATCGCCGAAAGCGGCACGGTTGCCGCAACCCGTGGCAGCCATACCATTCATTGCCTCACGGTGATCGGAACAATTGAAGGCCACAGCTTTGCGCCGGACAATCAAAAGACGACAAAGTATGAGCATGTGATTCCCCAACTGGTGGATATTGAGGAAGACCCGGAGATTGAAGGGTTGCTGGTAATCCTGAACACTGTGGGCGGCGACGTGGAGACGGGCCTTGCCCTGGCGGAGTTGATTGCCGGACTTTCCAAGCCCAGCGCCACCCTGGTGCTGGGGGGAGGACATTCCATCGGAATTCCGCTGGCGGTATCGGCCAGACGAAGCTTTATTGTCCCCACCGCCACCATGACCGTGCATCCGGTGCGCCATTCGGGAATGGTATTGGGCGTTCCCCAGACCATGCGCTATTTTGAGCAGATGCAGGAACGGATTGTCAGTTTTGTATCGGGGCATTCGGGGATATCGGCAAAGCGGTTTGTGGAACTGATGCACAATACCGGTGAGCTTGTCATGGATATGGGAACAGTACTCAATGGGCAGCAGGCTGTGGAGGAGGGACTGATCGACTCTCTTGGCGGGCTGAGTGATGCACTGCACTATCTGTACCGGGAAATTGACGCATCCAGAGGCTGATACCGGCTTTAGCGTTTGGCAGCATGCCCAAAAGCGGCGATAAAAACAACAATAACTTTTTACGGATTCCGGCAGTGGAAACAAGGCCGTATGATTTTACAAGATACCGAAATCGTGCTAAAATAAAAGACCATGGGTAGTGTAACAATATGCCCATGTGTTTGATGCTATTTTGCGAAATATCGATGCTTTGCGGAGGGCGTTTGTCCGCCTGACACAGAAAATCAAGACCCCAGACCGTTTCTGTGTCAGGATGTACAGCCAGAGGGACCCATGAGGGAAAAGGGGCCCTACCGTGGCATCTGCCAGGGAGACAGGCCGACCGACACAGAAATGGCCGGTGACAGGTTCTCCCGCTTTACATACCTGAAAGATAATTTAAGGGAAATCTTTCAGACAGCCGGCATGTTGTTTTGCCGCAGACATTGTTTTGAGGAGTACATGAAACATGGCACAATCTCGTTCCGGAAAATCCACCGGTAGTTCATCACGGCGGTCTTCTTCCAGCACACGCGGGTCCTCATCGGGCAAAAAAGCTGCATCTTCAGCTTCCCGAAGCCGCAGCGCCTCCGCCAGGGAGAATGTCTCACGCCGGGCCCAGCGCAGAAAAGAACGCAACAGCGTTATGGGCAGCATTCCACTGGCGGCAATTGGCATCCTTGCCATTGCATTTGTCATTGTCCCGGGGCAAAGTGTGTGGAGCGCTATCCGCAGTGGACTTTTTGGCGTATTTGGCATTTTGACTTATTTTGTCGGGCCTTTTCTGATCTATGTGGCTTACTTGATGGCATCGGGCTATCTGGTGGGCAAGTTCGTGGCCAAGGCGTTTTTGCTGGCTCTGGTATGCTCCAGCGTGCCGGTTGTTTTTTCTGCCTTTAAAATTGGCGATTCCAGTTTTATTCAGGTGGTTCAGACACTGTTTGCCTGGGGTCAGACAAGATTCTGGGCCGGAGGCGTGGTTGGCGGTGTGATCGGTGCGACCCTGGTTGCTCTCTGCGGGCGCCCCGCCTCCAACTTTGTCATGATTTTGCTGTTTCTGACCGGGCTGATGGTGTTTTTTGCCGTCACACCGCGGGATGTGGTGCAGTTCATTGCCTACCAGGTGGCAAGGTGGAAGCAGTCCCGGGCCAATGCATACGCCCGGGAAACGGAATATGACACACCGCTTTTCAGAGGTGAGCCGGAGGAGGAACCCATCGAAAATCTGACGGGTGGTCTGCCGGCGGAGGAACAAAATCAGGTCCCGCACCATCCGGCCTTCAATGCGGAACCCTACCTGGAACAGGACGAAGCTCGTCTTGCCCGCCGCCGCGCTGCCGCCCAGCAACAGACTGTGCAGCAGCCGTCCATGCAGCCGACACAGCCGCCAGTGGTTTCCCGACCGGCGGCAGCGGCTGCTCCGGCTGCCCCTGCGGTCTCGGCGGCACCTCAGCAGGACACCCGCGCCTCCTTTGATGTGGATCTGGGCCCCGATATGTCTGACCGGATGCTGCATGAAGCACTGGAACATGATCCGTTGCAGCCGGTGGAAATTGGCCCGGGCGGTACCTTTGGCCTGGACCCGCTGCTGCAGCTTGGCCACGAAAAGCAGGTTCAGCAGAAACCGCTGACTCCACCGCCTTCCCCGGCACCGCAGCGTCAGGAGGAAAAGGAGGACTTTTCCCTGCATCTGGAATCTGCGCCCAAGCAGGACTCTGCCAGCCAGGACGAGCTGGATGACTTGATCCGCAAGGCAATGGCGGGCATTCCGGAGGAAGCGGACGAGAACCATGTGGGTGAAATTCACCTGGATGTGGAGGCACAAAAGTCCGCGGTGGTTCAGCCTCAGCCGGAGCCACAGCCTGTTGTCCAGCCGGAGCCGCAGGGGACCCGGGACGTGATCCCAACACTGGGCGGCAGTTTTGAAGCTGCCCGGGACGCCTGGAATGCCGGAAGGCCCATCGGTGCGGTGCTGGCCGGGACAGCTCCAGCCGCCCCGCAGCCGACGATGTCCCAGGCTACATCCGCCAACGATGCTTATTCCGAAACCGCATCGGACAGTACGGGACGGCTGCGCGTCTCCAGCAGTATCGGCAATACCGCTTCTGAGCCGATCCACACGCCGCCCCGTGCCGACAAGGCCACTCCGGTGCAGACAACGGAAAAAGGCGAGGCACAGCCGGATCTGGCAGAACTCGCCAAGACAGAAGTGCAGCCCTACTGCTATCCGTCCCTGAATCTTTTCAATCCCACAAAACCGGAAGACGACGCCGGCGCTGCACGGGAAATGAAAAAGAATGCCGATACCCTGGTCCGCACGCTGGACAGCTTTGGTGTCAAGACACGGATCATGGACATCTGCCGCGGGCCTTCCGTCACACGGTATGAGCTGCAGCCGCAGGCCGGTGTCAAAATCAGCAGGATCACCAATCTGGCTGACGATATTGCCCTGAATCTGGCCACGGCGGGCGTCCGTATCGAGGCCCCCATTCCCGGCAAACCTGCCGTCGGCATCGAGGTCCCCAACCGGATCCGGACGGCGGTCAACATCCGCAGCGTTTTTGAGTCGCCCAATTATATCAATATGCGGTCCCCGCTGACCATGGCGCTGGGCAAGGACATTGCCGGTACCGCCCAGGTGGCGGACCTGTGCAAAATGCCCCATCTGCTGATTGCCGGCTCCACCGGCAGCGGCAAATCGGTCTGTGTCAATTCCATCATCATCAGTTTTCTGTTCCGCTCCTCGCCGGAGGATGTCAAACTGATCCTGATTGACCCCAAGGTGGTGGAGCTGGCCGAATACAATGGCATTCCCCATCTGTTGATGCCGGTGGTCACCGAACCCCGCAAGGCTGCCGGTGCGCTGGGAGCTTCAGTGGCCGAGATGGAGCGCCGGTATAAGCTGTTTGCGGAGAACAACGTCCGCGATATCAAGAGCTATAACAAGCTTGCCGCATCCAGTCCGGTTCTGGAGCACCTGCCTTACATTGCCATTGTCATTGACGAGTTGGCCGACCTGATGATGGTGGCGGGCAAGGAAGTGGAAGATTATATCTGCCGCATTGCCCAGAAAGCCCGTGCTGCCGGTATCCATCTGATTATTGCCACCCAGCGTCCCAGTGTGGATGTCATCACCGGTCTGATCAAGGCAAATATCCCCAGCCGCATCGCGTTTGCAGTTTCCAGCCAGATCGACAGCCGGACCATCCTGGATTCCGGCGGTGCCGAAAAACTGCTGGGCAATGGCGATATGCTTTTCCTGCCGGTGGGAGCGCCCAAGCCTGTGCGGATTCAGGGCACCTACGTCACCGACGAGGAAATCAGCGCAGTGCTAAACTTCATCAAGGCTACCAGCTCTGCTCAGTATGACGAAGAGATGATTGCCGAGATGGAGCGCCGTGCTGTGGCCGAAAAAGGCAGCCATGATTCCGGCGACGATTCGGACGGCGGTTCTGCCCATGACCCGATGTTTGATCAGGCAGTGGAATGCGTGATTGACGCCGGACAGGCATCCACCAGTCTGCTGCAGCGCCGCTGCAAGCTGGGCTATGCCCGTGCCGCGCGTATCATGGACCAGATGGAACAGGAAGGCATCATTGGACCCTATGAGGGCGCCAAGCCCCGCAGTGTGCTGGTTACCTGTGCACAGTGGCAGGAACGGAAACTGGGCGCCCCGGAAGAGGAATGATCTGACAGGGCAAGGACTGCCGGCAAGCAGCCGGACATAAGGAGACATCATGGCAAATTCCCGTGGACAAAAGCGCCGTGGCGGCAATGCAAATCCGAATCACCGGAAACTTGTCGCCGTGGTGTGCAGTCTTCTCGGACTGCTGGCGGCAGGGTTCAGCTTTGTCATTCAGGAGTACGGCGGGCAAGGTTTTGTGCCCACCTGGAACCAGCTGTATGACTGGCTGGATGTATCGGATGAGGCCCCCGATCCACAGATCATTGCCTCCGGGGAAACCAGCGTCACCTTTCTTGACGTGGGGCAGGGGGATTCTGTTCTGCTGTGCCAGGATGACAATTTCTGCCTGATTGATGCCGGTACAACGGATTCCGCTGAAGGGCTGATCTCGGATCTGCGTGCCTGCGGGGTGGAAGAACTGGATTATGTGGTGATGACCCATCCCCATGCGGACCATATCGGTGGCATGCCGGATGTGCTGGAGACATTCCCCACCGGAATGCTGATCCTTCCGGACCTGACCGAATATGACGAGGAATCCGCTGGTCTGGAGCGCACTTTGGATGCCGCTGCCGAAAATGGAGTCCCGATGTATGTGGCACTGGACGGCGATACCTTTGCCCTGGGTAGCGGAACGCTTACGGTGCTGCAGGCCGGGGAAACCCCGGAGAATCCGGACCAGGAGATTGATGCCAACAATCTGTCCCTTTGTCTGCGGTATACGGCGGGAGGCTTTGCCTTTGTGGATACCGGGGATGCAGAACAGGAAGTGGAACGGCAGCTGGTGAACCGCTACGGTGACGACCTGAAGGCAAATCTGCTCAAGGCAGCACACCATGGTTCCAGCACATCCAATACAGAAGAATTTCTGAGTGCAGTTTCTCCCGATATTGTGGTGGCCAGCTGCGGGTTGAACAATGATTATGGGCATCCCCATGCAGAGGTGGTGGACCGCATCCAAGCCATTGGTGCCGAGTTTTATCGCACCGATTATGACGGGACGGTTACCGTGGTCTATGACTCGAACGGAATTCAGGTCCATTGTACTTCCGACAGCGAAGTGCAGGACCCTGCCGCCTGATCTATTTACTGGAAAAACCAAAATACGGCTGTATCCTGGCCAAACAGAAAGGAAAGTGAAAACCATGTCTACCATTGCCCAGCTTTTTCAGGAAAAGTCCTGTGTCTTTTCCATTGAGTGTTTTCCCCCCAAGCAGACCACGAAATTTGCCGACATGCAGCAAACACTCCGCCGTATGAAGGAACTGCACCCGGATTTTGTCAGCGTCACCTATGGTGCCGGCGGTTCGGCGGGGGGCGTTTCCTCGGTGCAGGTGGCCAATTTCCTGAAAAATGACCTTGGCATTCTGCCCCTTGCCCATACCATTTGCATGGGCAGTGACCGGGAAAAGATGGCTGTCCAGCTGGATGACCTGCGTGCGGTCGGGGTACATAATGTTCTGGCCCTGCGGGGGGATCATACGCCGCTTCGCCCGGAAAGCCCGGATTTTCACCATGCCAGTGATCTGATGGAATTTATCCGGAAAACGGCACCGGACATGGAATTTTCCGGTGCCTGCTACCCGGAAGGACATCCGGAGGCACCTTCCCTTACTGCGGACGTGGCCAATCTGCTTCACAAACAGCAGGCCGGGGCGGTGCATCTGGTGACACAGCTTTTCTTTGATAACGGCAAATTCTATCGCTTTTTGAACATGGCCCGGAAAGCCGGCATCACGCTGCCGGTCTCGGCCGGTATCATGCCCATTGTCCGCCGCAGCCAGATCGAGAGAACGGTAGCGCTTTCCAGTGCCAGTTTGCCTTCCGAGTTCACCCGCATGGTTTCCCGCTGGCAGGATGATCCGGCATCGCTGTACAAGGCGGGCATTGACTATGCAGTCCATCAGCTGCGCGATATGATTGAAGGCGGTGCCGACGGCGTTCATCTCTATGCCATGAACGACGCCGACGTGGCGGAAGCTGTGTATGATGGCATCCACGATCTGCTGTGATCTGACAAAATGTCCTGACTGGAAGACCGGAAGGAAAGATAACCAACAGATGCCATATTTGCCGCATGGTATCTCATGGTCTTTTTTACCCGGTAACATGACCTGCCGAGGGAGGAAACCGCCCATGCAGCTGCCATTGCCCGAACAGTTGAATACCCAAACCGTGCTGCGCTATCTGGGGGCTGCCGGATGGACACCGGATGATTCCATGCAGCAGCTTCTTGCCAGGGCGGAAGCGTCACTCCGCCGTGCCGCCACGCCGCGGGGAATCTGGCGGCAGCTGCCGCTGGATGCCTTGCCGCTGGAGAATGCGGGAACGGATCTGGCCCGCCATCTGAACGGCTGCGACGGAATGGTGTTGATGGCCGCCACACTGGGCAGCGGGGTTGATACTGCACTGCGGCGTCTCTGTTTGCAGGATATTGCCCTGGGTGCGGTGGCAGATGCCGCTGCCTCGGTCTTGCTGGAGCAGGTCTGTGACCAGTTTGAAGCAGAAATCCGGCAGCAAATCACTGAAAAGGGGCTGTATCTGACCGGCCGCTATTCACCCGGCTACGGAGACTGCCCGTTGACGCTCCAAAAGGACTTTTGTCTCGCGCTGGACACGGTGCGCGGCATCGGTCTTTGCCTGACGCCGGATTGTCTGCTGACCCCCCGCAAAAGCGTCACGGCAATTCTTGGCACGGCGGACCACCCGGTAACGGGAACCAAGGCCGGCTGTGCCACCTGTGCCCTGCGCACAAAATGTGCTTACCGAAAGAAGGGAACCACCTGTGCAACTGAATGACTTTTTTGCCCGCAAACGCTTTGTCTTTCTGGATGGCGCCATGGGAACCCAGCTCACCGCCCGTGGCCTCCAGCCGGGGCAGAAACCGGAGCTGGCTGCCCTGACCATGCCGGAAACCGTCACGGCCATCCACCGTGACTACGCCCGGGCCGGCGCGGATCTGTTGCTGGCCAACACCTTCGGAGCCAATCCCCATAAACTGGCTGGTACCGGCCATTCGGCGGAGGAAGTAATCACCGCTTCCATTGCCTGTGCACGTGCCGCAGCGGCAGAGACCGGCGCTTTGGTGGCGCTGGACATCGGCCCGCTGGGAGAACTGCTGGCTCCCGCCGGAAGCCTTGAATTTGAGGATGCGGTGGCGCAGTTTTCCGTCATGGTGGAAGCCGGTGTCAAGGCCGGCGCGGATCTGGTATTTCTGGAAACCATGACCGATCTCTATGAGCTTAAAGCTGCACTGCTGGCGGTGAAAGAACATTCTGACCTTCCGGTCTTTGCTTCCATGAGCTTTGAGAGCAATGGCCGTACCTTCACCGGCTGTACTGTCGAGAGCTTTGCCGCCACGGCGGTGGGACTGGGTGCCGATGCGGTCGGCATCAACTGCTCCCTGGGGCCGGTGGAGATTCTTCCTTTTATTCAGCGTCTCTGCCGTTTGGTTCCCGGCGGCGTGCCGGTGTTTGTCAAGGCCAATGCCGGCCTGCCCAATCCCGACGGCAGCTACAATCTGACGCCTGCGGATTTTGCCCGGGAAATGATGGCATACCTGCCCACCGGTATCTCGATGGCCGGCGGCTGCTGCGGCACAACCCCGGAAACCATCCGCCTGCTGAAACAGGCGTTTGCCGGACATTTTCCTGCCCAGAAGGTACCGCTGCGCCGCAGCGTTCTCTGCACGCCGGTGCGCTGTGTGGAGATTGACGGCATTACCGTGGTGGGCGAGCGGATCAATCCCACAGGCAAAAAGCGGCTGCAACAGGCCTTGCGGACCGGGGACATGGCGTACCCGGCGTCCCAGGCGGTTGCCCAGGCGGAGGCAGGCGCCGATCTGTTGGACGTGAATGTGGGACTGCCTGGCATTGACGAGGCAGCCACGTTGGAGCATCTGGTGCGGGAGCTGCAAAGTATCACGGAACTGCCCCTGCAGCTGGATTCCTCCAACCCGGAGGCACTGGCCCGGGCGCTGCGTGTGTACAATGGCAAGCCGATTGTCAACTCGGTCAACGGGGAACAGAAAACCCTGGAGACGATTCTGCCGTTGTGCAAGAAGTACGGCGCCGCCGTGGTCGGCCTCACGCTGGACGAGCATGGCATTCCCAAAACGGTGGCTGAACGGGTGGTGATCGCCCGGCGCATCACCGAATATGCCGAGCGTTATGGCATTCCCCGTGAAGATATCTATATTGACTGTCTCACTTTGACCGCCAGCGCCCAGCAGGACGGTGCTGCGCAGACGCTCAAAGCACTTTCCATCTGCAAGAAGGAACTGGGGGTCCGGACCATCCTTGGCGTTTCCAATATCAGTTTTGGCTTGCCCTGCCGGGGATACCTCAATGCCACCTTCCTGACCATGGCCATGGCGGCGGGGTTGGATCTGGCCATCATCAACCCCAATACGCCGGATATGATGGGGGCGGTCCGGGCATTCCGTGTTTTGACCGGCCAGGATGACAAGAGCACCGAATACATCCGTGCCTATGCGGATCTGCAGATTCAGACCACCCAGACGGCAAAGACGGCGGTTTCGGCTTCCACGGCCAAGCCGGAAGGGGAGCACCACAGCCTGACGGATGCGGTCCGCCGGGGCCTGAAAACGGAAGCCCGTGCCGCCGCCGAGGAGGCCCTTACCCGGATGGAACCGCTGGACCTGGTCAATCAGGTGCTGATTCCTGCCTTGGATCAGGTGGGGGATGGCTTTGAAAAGGGAACCATTTTCCTGCCGCAGCTGCTGCAGTCGGCATCCGCTGCACAGGCAGCCTTTGACGTGGTCAAGGCGGCCATTGCCGCCAGCGGTACCCAGGGAGAAAGCCGGGGCCGTATTGTCATTGCCACCGTCAAGGGAGATGTGCACGATATCGGCAAGAATATTGTGCGGGTCATCCTGGAAAACTATGGATATGAGGTGATTGATCTTGGCCGGGATGTGCCGCCCGAGATGGTGGTGGAGACGGTGCAGCGTACCGGCGCCCCGTTGGTGGGGCTGTCGGCATTGATGACCACCACGGTACCGTCCATGCAGTCGACCATCGAACAGCTGCATGCGGCTGGGCTGCCCTGCAAGGTGATGGTGGGCGGCGCTGTGCTTACGCCGGAGTATGCTGCTCAGATCGGTGCTGATTTCTATGCCAAGGACGCAAAGGCAGCTGCGGACATTGCAAAACAGGTTTTTGCAGAATAAGAATCAGGGCATGCGGGCAGCGTTCGGTTCAGGGCTGCCCGCATTTTGCCAGTTTTATGACCAATGTTCAAATTGCACTGACAGGGATTGAAAAACGCTGTGAAACTTGGTATCCTGAAACTGTAAATATAAACACGGTGTCCGATCTTTCTCGGAAATACCGGACTTTATTTTCAGGGAGGGTGACCGTTTTGGCAAAGGTCAAATCATGGCAGATTCTCTCAGCCGGGGCGGTGGCTTTGTTCGCCGCCGAGTGGGCGCTGACAAATATTGTGGTCAAACCTGTCCATCAGCTGGACACCCGCGACAAGTGCGAGAAGGAGCTGACGCTGGCGGGGCTTTCCCTGGCCGATTGGGAGAAAAACTGGCACCGGGAGGATATCACGGTAAAAAGCCGGTATGGGTATCTGCTGCGCGGAGCTGTGATTCCGCATGATCCGGACTGTACACCGGCAGACGGGCGGACCCGTGTGGTGGTGATTGTACACGGCTATACGGTAAATCTGATTGCCAGCCTGAAATATGCAGCCATTTTCCGCCAGCTTGGTTTTGATTGCATTGTCTATGACCAGCGCAATCACGGTATGTCCGACCAGGCACTCACCACCATGGGCCGCAGGGAAGCCGAAGACCTGGCCACCATCTGCACCTGGGCACGTCAGCGGTTCGGCCAGGATTGCATACTGGGGACCCACGGCGAGTCCATGGGCGCTGCCACGGTCATGCTGCACAGTGCAATGGACAAAAAGCTTGCCTTTGTCATCGAGGACTGTGGCTATTCCAGCCTGAAGGAACAGCTTGCCTATGTGATGCGGACGCGGTACCATCTGCCGCCGTCGCTTTTGCTGTATCCCTGCATGGCAGTGGCATGGCTGCGTACCGGGGTGCGGTTTTCCCAGGTGCAGCCGGCACAGGCGGTTGCCCGCAGCGGAAACACCCCTATGCTGTTCATTCATGGGGACAAGGATACCTACGTTCCATTTTCTATGCTGCAAGAAAATTACGACGCCAAATGCACCGGCCCGCGGCGCAAGGCGGTTTTTCCCGGTGCTGCCCATGCCATGAGCCTGTTGTCCGACCCGGCGCGCTATCGCCGCGTGGTGGAAACATTCCTGCGGGATAATCATATTCTGTAAACACAACAACTCCGAAAGGAAGGGACCGGACGCCTGAAACGCTGGATTCTTTTTCTGATCATGCTTGCAATCATGGCGGGAATTTTCTTCCTGTCCGCGCAACCCGGGCAACAGTCCTACGAACTTTCAGCGCAGCTGGCGCAGCAGATTCAGCAGGATAACCTGGCCGGGACCACACCCGGCTGGTTCAGCCCGGACTTTCATGCCAATCTGCGCAAATGGGCGCATGTCTGGCTGTATTTCCTGCTGGGCATCAGTACGGCACTGACGGTCTGCTCTTTCTGGAATCCAGCCGGAAAGCCTTTCCGCTTCTGCACGGCAACGGCACTGCTGGTCTGCCTGGTCTATTCGATCAGCGACGAGCTGCATCAGTTCTTTGTGCCGGGGCGTGCCTGCCTGGCAACCGATGTGCTGGTGGATGCGCTGGGGTTTGTCCCGGGTATATTGCTGGTCTGCTGGCTTTGGTACAGGCGTAACCGCCGACAAAATCAAAACTGAATTTCCAATGGCCGGTGCTGTCTTGGGACAGCATCGGCCGTATGTTTTGTATGGGGAAGGTACATACTATTCGGGAATACAATTTTGCCACCGTTGGGAACAGGAGGGATGCCATGACACGACGTCGGCTGAATGGGGTCAGTGTCATTCTGGTGCTGCTATTTGGCATCGTTCTGTGCCGTACCTTGTGGATTGCCACAGATTCCGGCTATGCGGTCAGTGCCGGGGCACAGACTGTCTCGGTCACGGAACTGCCCAGAACCCGCGGCGATTTCTTTGACCGCGACGGGCGACGCCTTACCGGGCTGTCCAAAACCTGGTATGCTCTGTGCATTCCCGGCGATGCCAGTTATGCCGAACTTTTTCCCTACGTTCCCTATGAACAGCAAAGTTTTCTCTACGAAAACAGGAACAACACACAACCGTTTCTGGTGGAGGTTTCCCGGGATCTGACCGCCAACGGGATTTTTACCTATGCCAGCAGCAAAAGGTATCTGGAACTTCCCATTGCCGAACACCTGATCGGCTATCTGGACGGCGACGGACACGGCGTTTCGGGACTGGAACTGGCGTATGAAGATATTCTGTCCCACGCAACGGATGCGGATGTGGTGTCCTGCGCCACGACGGCCCGGGGAAGCCTTCTGGACGGAACGTTGCCGGATATGCAGACCCGGGAGTCGGGAAATGGACTGGGCGTGCAGCTGACGCTGGATGCAGAAATTCAGCGGGCCTGTGAGGGAATTGCCCAGCAGACCATGAAGAGCGGCTGCATACTGGTTGCGGATGTGACATCCGGGGAAGTTCTTGCCTCGGTCAGTATGCCGGCGTTTGATCCGGACAATATTCAGAAAAGCATTGAGGCGGGGGATACCTCCCTGATCAACCGGGCGTTTTCCTCCTTCAGTGCCGGCTCGGTGTTCAAGGTGGTTCTTGCTGCCGCCGCCTACGAGGCTGGTTTTGACTGGTTCACCCATGAATGCACCGGTTCCATTGATGTGGCGGATCAGACCTACCGCTGTGCACTGGGACGTGCCCATGGCACAGTCAATCTGCGGGGCGCGCTGGAACAAAGCTGCAACTGCTATTTCGTGGCATTGGGTCAGGCGCTGGGGGCGGAACGCGTGGCCGAAATGGCACAACGCTTCGGGTTCGGACAGGCGACTGCCGTAGCCGGTGGACTGAAAACCAGTGCCGGAAACCTGCCGGATGGCAAGCAGCTGCAAAATGAAGGACAGCTGGCGATGTTCTCCTTTGGCCAGGGCAGCCTGACGGTGACCCCGGTGCAGATCACCGCCATGATGCGTGTGATTGCCGGAGATGGCAGCTATCTGCCTCTTTCTTTTGTGAAAGGAACGGTGGACAGCGAGACACTGGAAATCCAGCAGGAGGCATCGCAAACCGAACCCCGGCAGGTGATCCCTGCCGCCACCGCCCGCGTCCTGCGCAGCATGCTGCAAAGCGTGGTCACCGATGGCATCGGAAGCCAGGCAGAACCGGACTGGCAGACCGCCGGCGGAAAAACAGGGACAGCCCAGACCGGCCAGTTCAATGCGGATGGGGAGGAGCTTCTCAATTACTGGTTTTCCGGTTTTGTCCCGGCGGAGCAGCCGCAGTATGTGATCACGGTTTTGCAGGACGCCACCCTGGACCCCGAAACAAGCAGCGCCGCCGTGTTCGCCCGGGTGGCGAACGCTTTACACGCCATAGACGGGGAATAGAGAAATATCGCCGCCGATGCAGGAAAATTGTCGTTGTTTCCTTGACAAAACAGGTGGGGCAGGCATATAATTGTACCGTAAATCGAAACAGGCAGTGACGGGGTCAATTCCCATCATGCCGCCGCTTTCAGAGAGGATGCCATTTTGCTGCAAGGCATTCGCGGCAGGCAGGGAAGCGCCGCCCCTGAGCCCCCGGCAGAACCGGGCGTGTCCGCAGCGTTAATGCGGGAAAGCGGCGGGTCGCAATAGTTTGGCCCGCAAACCGGGTGGTACCACGGAAGCAAGTTCAGCCTTCGTCCCAGAATTGGGATGGAGGCTTTTTCTTTTGTGGCCCGTGCTTTCGGGCAAGTATACAAAATAGGGATTGGAGAATCAAGGATTATGCAGTGGACAGGATTGAACGATCTTCGCGAACAGTTCCTGAACTTTTTTGAGGGCAAGGGCCATCTGCGGCTGGGCAGCTTCCCGCTGGTGCCGAAGGATGACCCCAGCCTGCTGTTGATCAACAGCGGCATGGCGCCCATGAAGAAATGGTTCCTGGGTCAGGAGGAGCCGCCCCGTCACCGGGTTACCACCTGCCAGAAGTGCATCCGTACCCCGGACATTGAGCGCGTCGGCATCACCGCCCGCCATGGCACCTTCTTTGAGATGCTGGGCAACTTCAGCTTCCAGGATTACTTCAAGGAGGAGGTCATCCCCTGGGCCTGGGAGTTCCTGACCAAGACGCTGGAAATCCCCGCCGAGAAGCTCTACATCTCGGTTTATCTGGATGACGACGAGGCCTACGACATCTGGACCAAGAAGGTGGGCATCCCCGAGGATCATATGGTCCGTTTCGGCAAGGAGGACAACTTCTGGGAGCATGGTTCCGGCCCCTGCGGCCCCTGCTCCGAGATCTACTATGACCGTGGCCCCGAGTATGGCTGCGGCAAGCCCACCTGCGGCGTCGGCTGCGACTGCGACCGGTATATGGAGATCTGGAACCTGGTGTTCAGCCAGTTCGATTCCGATGGCAACGGTCATTACAACCGTCTGGCCAAGCCCAACATCGATACCGGCATGGGCCTGGAGCGTCTGGCCTGCGTGATGCAGAACGTGGGCAACCTGTTCGAGGTGGATACCGTGGCTGCTGTGCTGCACCATGTGGAGCACATCGCCGGCAAGACCTACAAGCAGAACGAGAAGGATGACATCTCCATTCGCGTCATCACCGACCATATCCGTTCCACCGTGTTCATGGTGTCGGACGGCATCCTGCCTTCCAACGAGGGCCGCGGCTATGTGCTGCGCCGTCTGCTGCGCCGTGCCGCCCGCCATGGCCGTATGCTGGGCATTGACCGTCCCTTCCTGACCGAACTGGTGGACACTGTCATCTCCTCCAGCGAGCAGGGTTACCCCGAGCTGCGTGAGCATGAAGCCTACATCAAAAAGGTGATCGGCACCGAGGAAGAGCGGTTCAGCCGCACCATCGACGCCGGCCTGAACATCCTCAACGGCATGATGGAGCAGCTGAAGGCGGAGAACAAGACGGTCCTCACCGGTGAGGAGGCCTTCAAGCTCAATGATACCTTTGGTTTCCCGCTGGACCTGACCCGCGAGATCGTCGCCGAGGCAGGGATGACGGTGGACGAGGAGGCCTTCCATGCCGCCATGACCAAGCAGCGCGAGCGTGCCCGTGCCGAGCGTCTGGCCAAGGATATCTCCGGCTGGGCAGCTGACCTGTTCGGTGCGCTGGATGCCGAGCCCACCACCTTTGACGGCTACGAGACTCTGTCCGAGCAGGCCAAGGTGATCGCTCTGTCCGAGGGCGAGGAGCTGGCCGACGCGGTTGCCACCGACATCGAGCAGAAAGAGGACGTACTGGTGGTTTTGGACCGCACGCCGTTCTATGCCGAGATGGGCGGCCAGGTTGCTGACCATGGCTATATTGTCTCTGATGACGCCAAGCTGCGTGTCAATCAGGTCAAGAAGACCCCCAAGGGATACTTTGTCCATACCTGCACCCTGCTGGAAGGCAACATCAAGGTGGGCGACGAGGTGACTGCTTCTGTGGATGAAGGCCGCCGTATGGCTATCTGCCGCAACCATACTGCCACCCACCTGCTGCAGGCTGCCCTGCGGGAGGTGCTGGGTGACCATGTGCACCAGGCCGGCAGCTATCAGGATGACAAGATCACGCACTTCGACTTCACCCATTTCAGCGCCGTCACGCCCGAGGAACTGCGCGAGGTGGAGCGCCGCGTGAACGAGAAGATTTTTGCTTCTCTGCCGGTGCAAGTCCGCAGCATGCCCATTGACGAGGCTAAGAAGCTGGGCGCCATGGCTCTGTTCGGTGAGAAGTACGGCGAGATTGTCCGCGTTGTGGATATCTGCGGCTGGAGCACCGAGTTCTGTGGCGGCACCCATGTGAAGAATACGGCACAGATTGGCTGCTTCCGTATCCTCAGCGAAAGCAGCGTGGCAGCCGGTATCCGCCGGATTGAAGCCACCACCGGTTACGGTGTTCTGCGCCTGCTGGACGAGCGCTGCAACGAACTGGATTGCGCTGCCCGCTGCCTGAAGGTGAGCAACGCCCATGACCTGCCCGCCCGTGTGGCTGCTGTTGTGGCGGAGCTCAAGGAGGCCAACAAGCAGCTGGACATCGCCAAGGCCACCATTGCAGCCGCCAAGATTGACGGTCTGTTTGATAACGCCGAGAATGTGGATGGCGTGCGCATTGTTACTGCCTTCTTCAGCGGCACCGGTTCCGATGCCCTGCGCAGCATGTGCGACAAGATCCGCGACAAGGCTCCCAACGTGGTGGCAGCCCTGATCGGCAGCGACGCCGGCAAGACCACCCTGGCGGTCAGCGTCAGCAAGAACGCTCAGGCCCGCGGCCTGAAGGCTGGCATGCTGGTCAAGCAGATTGCCGCTGTGGCCGGCGGTAACGGCGGCGGCAAGCCGGAATTTGCCATGGCCGGTATCCGCGACACCACCAAGATTGACGAGGCTCTGGCTGCGGTTTGCGGCATTGTCAAGTCT
The DNA here is from genome assembly GCA_904390925.1 of uncultured Subdoligranulum sp. GTDB lineage: Bacteria > Bacillota > Clostridia > Oscillospirales > Ruminococcaceae > Gemmiger. The sequence continues at coordinate 12,004 of CAJFMB010000015.1, read as the reverse complement.
GAGCTGGATAAGAATGCCTGAGGCCTGAGCTGATACCTTTCAAAAAGTTCATCAGATCATGAGCCCGTTTCCAGTGCGGTTCCTACTGCTCTGAAAAAATAAAATCCTGGATTTTTTTCAGGTCCAGCTGTATAATTATTCTATACCGCTTGTATGTTATGCTGGTAAACCAGAACAAAGGAGGTTGGAAGTATGGCTGATTGCCTGTTCTGTAAGATTGCGGCAGGGGAGGTCCCTTCGAACAAACTGTACGAAGATGACCAGCTGCTGGCATTCTATGACATTGACCCGCAGGCCCCGGTGCATTTTCTGGTCATTCCCAAAAAACACATTGACTCTGCCGCTGTGCTGACGGAGGAGGATGCCCCTCTGCTGGGACATGTCTTTGCAACCATTGCAAAGCTGTGCAAGGAACTGGGCTGTGATGGCGGTTACCGCGTCGTCACCAATGTGGGCGAGGACGGCGGCCAGAGTGTCAAGCATCTGCATTTCCATGTACTGGCCAAGCGCAGCCTGGCCTGGCCTCCGGGCTGATTGTCCGGGATGAATTCATCAGGAGATAAAAAGAGGGAAGTAGATTATGCCTGAAACCTATACCCTGCATGTGGCGGGGCTGGACCGTGAACTGCCGATCTGCAAAGTCAACGACCACATGGACATCGCAGCCTTTATCATGTTCGGGGATGTGGAGCTGACCGTGGCCTGTGCCCGGGACCTGCTGGCCAAATGCCCGGAGTTTGATGTGATCCTTACTGCGGAGGCAAAGGGAATCCCCCTTGCCTATGAGATGGCCCGTCAGAGCGGCAAGCCCTGGCTGACTGCGCGCAAGGGCGTCAAGCTGTACATGAGCGAGCCGGTGGTGATCGAGGACGAATCCATCACTACCGCGGGCAAGCAGAAACTGGTCATCGACAAGAAGGACATCGACTTGATGAACGGCAAGCGCATCCTGATTGTTGACGACGTGATTTCCACCGGTGGCTCTCTCCATGCGCTGGAGACACTGGTTGCCCGCAGCACCGGTACTGTGGTGGGCTGCTGTGCAGTTCTGGCGGAGGGCGATGCGGCCAAGCGCACCGACATTTTCTTCCTGTCGCCTCTGCCGCTGTTTTTCCACTGATCCATGAAGCGCAAGCTTGCGGCGTTTGGCCTGGCCTTTTCTCTGGCACAGCTCGCCGCGGCCTATCTGCCGTCGCTGGCTGTTTGGCTGGCGACGGCCTTTTCGTTTGTCTTTGCGGGACTGACTGCATTGCAAAAGCGGAAACTGACATCGGTTGTGCTCCTCACAGTTGCAGCGTGCCTTGGTTTTGCCGCACATCTGGTCTATGAACCGCTGTCAGTACAGCCGGTGCTGGAACTGGCCGGACGCCAGGTCCGGGTGGTGGCAACGGCTGGGACCGACTCGGAAACCTCTTACCAGGAAGACCGACTTCGCGGTACTTTGCACATTACCGAACTGGACGGGGAGCCGGCAGATTTGTTGGTCACCTGCGCCAGCTTCCCAGGCAGCCGGCCGGGTGAAATCTTTTCCGCTACTCTGGAACTGCAAAACCTGGACGAAGATTCCTATCGGATGAACTACTTCTCCGACGGCGTCTTTCTGCAGGCAGAATTTGTGGGAGAGTATGCCTATCTTGGCGAGAGCACAACGCTGGAATTTATTCTATACCGGATTCGTCAGGAACTGTCCCGCCGGTTGATGACCTGGCTTCCCACAGAGGAAGGCGGGGTGGAAGCCGCTATGCTGATCGGTGACACGTCCCGGTTGAGCGAGTTTCAGGAAGAAAACTTCCGGACGGCGGGGGTATCGCATCTGTTGGCTGTATCGGGCCTGCATGTGACACTGCTTTGCGGCCTGCTGGTTTCCTCCAGAGAAAACCGCCGGCGCTTTTCCCGGCCTTTGATAGTCATGCAGGCAATTTTGCTGCTGTTTTACCTTGCTCTGATCGGATTCCCGGTTTCCGCCGTCCGGGCGGGGATTGGCTGTCTGATTGCCTTGGGCGGCTATTATTTCCTTCAGCCTCCGGATACGCTTACCTCCATGGGACTGGCTGCAATTCTTCTGGGACTTTTCAATGCCTACTTTCCCTGTGATCTGGGATTCCAGCTGTCCTTCTCCGCCGTTCTTGGTGTCGAGGTGGCTGCAAGCCTGTCACGCCGTGCCCGCCGGAAATGGAAGGAACCGGAAGATTCCCTGAAAAATAAGGTTTATACCGCCTTTTTCTGGCTGGCAGACTCGGTACTGATTGCTGTTTTCGCGGCATTGGCCACCATGCCGGTCCTGCTTGCCCATGGGATGAGTGTCAGCGGTGTTGGTGTGCTGACCAACCTTCTGGTGGTCTGGATGCTTGCTCCCGCTCTGGTACTTGGCCTTCTGGTGTTGCTTTTGTCCGCAGTTCCATTTCTGGGCTTTGCCATGCGCGGTGCCAGTTTGATCCTTGCAGCATGGCTGCACTGGATGACCGAAATCATCGGCCGATGCGCTGCACTGCCCGGGGCACGTCTTGCGCTGCCGGTAAAATATACACTGTTTGTTCTGGCTGTGTTGGGGCTTCTGGCTTTTATTTTCTGGCGTGCCAAACGATTGCGCTGGTACATTCCTGCGGCGGCAGCCTGTGCAATGGCAGCGATATTTTTGGGAATTCAGCTTTCCAAGAATGTGGTACGCATGGCAGCGGTGGGAACGGCCGGGAACCCATGCCTGGTGATCACGCAGGATGGATATGCGACGGTTTTGTTCCGGGGCGGTAATTCCAATCTGAACGCAGTGGATGAGTATCTGAAGGAAACCGGAAACCCTCCCGTTGCGTTGGTGGTGGACCTCCGGCAGGACCCGCGGGAAATGGAATTTGACGCTGACCGGGTGATTTCCATGGATCAGATGTCCTCCGATGTCCAGACAGTTTCTCTGCCTGGTGGAATTCAGCTGGAACTGTTGCATGATTCAGGCGGAAACCTTGCGGTGGTTACGGTGGACGGGTATACTGTTGGTATAATGGCAGGGCGCGTCCGCAGGGATCAGCCGGTGGAACTGAATGTCTATGTGGCCGGCAGCAGTTATCCGGATGTGGTGGATGCTGATACAGTCGTATATACCTCCCACACCACCGACTGGCTGGAGGAGGTGGACCAGGAGCAAACGACTCTGCTTTACGGAATGGAGGAGCCGGTCCTGACCATACGTTCCGGCCGTTCGGCCACATTTGACGGAGTAAAACCCTATGCTGTACAGTGAAAAGGAACTGAATAAAAAACTCAATGCGGGCTGTGGTGTCTTCTATTTTTATGCTTCCGAGGAGGCACTGGTACAGTCTGCGGCGTCCAAAGCCGAGCACTTCCTTATGGAGGATGATCCGGAAACCACGGTCCTTGCGGGGCCGACCCCGTCCGTGGAGGAAATCGTCATGGCGGCGGGCACAATCTCGTTTTTTGGTGGGCGCCGTCTGGTAAAGATGCCGTTGATCCGGCCTTCTGCCTACTCGGACAAGGATTTGCAGGAGATCTGTGATACCCTGGCGGATGCGGAAAACGCTGTGTTTCTGCTGACCAGTGTGCTGGAAGAAAAGTTCGGGAAAATCCGGCCCGGCAAGCGGGAACAGAAACTGATTTCCGCCTGTGAAAAGCTGGGGTATTGTGCGCAGGTGACCAAACCCGGCCGAACTGAATTGCAAAAGATGCTGCAAGGCTGGGCCGAAGAGATGGGCACCCGCCTTGCGCCGGGCGCCGACACACAGCTTCTGGACCGTTGCGGGGAGGATCAGTTCCTGCTGCGCAACGAGGTGGACAAGCTTGCGGCGCTTTCCGGCTACGATACCGTCACCCCGGATATGGTCCGTGCCCTTGGCACGGTCACGCTGGATGCCGACACGATGGATATGGTCAGATCGGTGGCGGCAGGGCAGACAGGCAAAGCCTTGCAGAAACTCAAGGTTTTGCTGGAATTGCAGAATGATCCGATCCTGATTACCGGCGCCCTGATTGCAAACTATCTGGATATCTACCGGGTCTTTCTTGCCCGGCGCAGCCGCAGACAGCTGGCGGATGTGGCAAAGGATTTCGGCTATACCGGAAAATGGCAGTACCGGCTTGGCAATGCCGAGAAAACGGCTGCCCGGTTCAGCCGTGATCAGATTGAGCAAAGCCTTTCCATCCTGCAAAATCTGGATCTGGACCTGAAGCGCAGCAAGCTGGACAGTGATCTGCTGCTGCAGAAAGCGTTGTGCCAGCTGGCGCTGGCGGGAGGCCGCCGATGAAACTACAGCTGGACCGCGTCCTGGTGGTGGAGGGAAAATATGACGCAGCCCGGTTGGCCGGTATTGTGGAGGGCACCATCCTGACAACCGACGGCTTTGCCGTTTTCAAAGACAAAGCCATGCAGAATATGCTCAAACAACTGGCCAGGGCAAGGGGACTGATCATCCTGACCGATTCGGACGCTGCCGGCTTCCGCATCCGCCATTTCATTACCCGGATTGTTGGCGCAGAGCATGTGCTACAGGCCTATGTGCCGGCCTTGCCCGGCAAGGAGCCGCGCAAGACGGAGCCTGGCAAGGAAGGCCTGCTGGGGGTGGAGGGCGTTCCCAATGAGCTGATTCTGTCCGGATTGGAGACGGCGCTGGACGGACAGCCCAAAGGCTTGGAAATTTCGGAAAAACAGGAACCGATTCTGTACAGTGATCTGTACGAGTGGGGGCTTTCCGGCCGACCGGATTGTGCAGAGTTCCGCCGAAGCTTTCTGAGAAAAATTGGCCTTCCGCCTCGTCTGAGCAAAAAGGAACTGCTGGAGGTGCTCAACACCCTGTATACCCGGGATGCACTGCATCAGGAATGCGAAACGGCACATCGGGCATTATCTGACGGTATATAAAAACGGAGTGTACATTCCCGAACAGATCGGGATGTACACTCCGTTTCTTGTGTGTCAGTGTTACAGCGCAAAAGCCTTTGTCAAAGCAGCCAGGGCGGCATCTTCATCCTGCTGGCGGATCAGCAGGGAAATGTCCAGATCGCTGGTCGTGATCAGGGCGATCTCAATATTCTCAGCAGCCAGGGCAGTCAACGCGCGGGAAGCAACGCCGCAGCTGGTGACCATCTCCTCGCCGTACAGGTTGATTTTGGAGTACCCGCCTGAAACCAGCGGAGGATGGACTTTGGCAGCTTCCGGCAATGCCTTCATCACGGCAGCAAAATTTGTATAGCTGGTGGTGAAGCTGAAATCCACCGATTCACCGCGGGGGGCACTCTGGCAGATCATATCCACCACAATGCCGGCACGCGCAAACACGTCCAGATGTTCGGCCAGGCTCTGTGCACTGTATTTTGCACCGGGAAATGTGGTGAGCATGATGTTCTGCTCACTGGTAATCTTGCTGACTCCGTACATGAGAATCCTCCTTTGATTTCAGTATGGAAAAAATCAGGCTGCCAAAAAACTTGTGTCCACAGTTTGGTTCAGGACATCCTGAATATACGAGCGGCTCAGGGTAAACACCCCGTGGGCCGCACCTAAGGCGTCGGTATAATCCTGGAACAGCATCACGCGGATGTTTCTGTATCCGTTTTCGTATTGGGTGACGGTGGGATGCAGACTCGGGTCCAGGATCTGGATATTTGTGGTCCCGTCCGGTGCGGTGGTTTTCTGGAACGTGATGTCCAGAATCAATCCGATCATGTTGTCCGGCTTGGACTGTGCGCTGATCAGATTTCCCAGGGAATAGACCACAAAGGCGTCGGTCCCGTCAGCAGCGGTCAGCCATTGCGCCGTCTGGGTCACATGGGGATGGGTTCCGATAATCAGGTCAACGCCCTGATCGGCCAGCCATTGCGCCGTGTTTCGCTGCTGTTCCGTGACATCGTGGCTGTCCTCCACACCCCAGTGACAGCTGACCACCAAAACATCACAGTTGGGCCGCATATCCGAGATCTGCTTTTCAATGACATCTGTCTGGTTCAGATAAATGACACCGTATTCACTGCCGGAAGGGGTCGGAATTCCGTTGGTGAACTGCGTGTAGGAGAGGAACCCGAAGGTAATGCCGTTGACCGTCAGATAGGCATAATTGTCATAGGTGGAAAGATTATAAAAGCCTGTTGCCACCGCATCCTCCGGCAGGGCATCCCAGCATGCCAGGGAGGAGGAGATCCCATCCGCACCCTTGTCATAACTGTGATTGTTGGACAGGCTGAACGCCCGGAAGCCGACCTGATACAGGTTTTCGGCCATCTCGGCGGGTGTGGAAAACATCGGGTAAGCGGACGGCGGATATGCGTCATTGACCAGCGTTTCCTGGTTGATCCAGTTCAGGTCAAATCCGCCATAAAACTCTTTCAGATCCGCATAGGCAGCGGTAAAATCATACCCGCCATTTTCTGCACGGGCATGCGCCTGATTGTATAACCCCTCATGAATCAGATTATCACCGCTGGCGGAAAACCGTACCGTCTGTACCGTCGGGGTGGGGGCAGGTGTGGCTGCGGGGGCAGCGGTTGGAGTCGGAACCGGCTCCGGTGAGGCGGCAGGGCTGGCGGTGGCCACCGAAACCGGTGCACTGGACGGCAGAGTAATATTACCGCTTGCCACAGCAAGTGCAAGAACAACACCGGCTGCTATGACCAGAAAAGCCGGCCCTCCCTTTTTCAAAGACATTGCATTTTTCCTCGCAGCATATCCGTCATGGTGTAGAAACCGGGCTGTGCAGTGCTGACAAACAAAGCTGCCTGCACGGCACCATCCGCAAAAACACCGCGGCTCTGTGCAGAGTGGGAGAGGGTGACCACCTCTTCCGGTCCGCAGAACAGAACCTCATGTTCCCCGACGATACCGCCGCCGCGCACCGAGCTGATGCCCAGTTCCTGCTTGCCGCGCTTTTGCCGCACGGCATGACGGTCATATACATATTCGTATGCGCCGTCAGCCTCGGCATTGATGGCATCCGCGATCATCAGTGCGGTGCCGCTGGGGGCGTCCAGCTTGTTGTGGTGATGCTTCTCCACAATCTCAATGTCAAATTCTCCGTCAAACAGACGGGTGGCACGGCGGGCCAGCTCGATCAAAACATTGATGCCCACCGACATGTTGGCGCTGCGGAAAACCGGAACCTTGGCAGAGGCTTCTTCCAGAACGGCCTCATCCTCACTGGTCAGGCCGGTGGAGCAGATGACGCAGGGCATTCCGTGGGCGGCACAGTATCTGGCGGCATTCACCGAACCGGCAGGGGAGGAAAAGTCAATCAGGACCCCCTTCACGGGAAGCTCCTCCAGACTGGCGTAGACGGGGATACCGCCCACATCGCCGGCACGCTGGTCCACACCGGCCACCACACGGCAGTCGTCACGCTGGGCAATCTTTTCCATCAGGGCATGGCCCATCCGGCCGCAGATGCCCTGAAGTATGATATCGGTCATGGTCAAAATCCTTTCTGGTTTACATCGCAGCCGGAATTCCTTTCCGGCCGGTCATAATACAAAACAGGTCCGCGGCACCCGCAGGATGCGGAACGCTGCGGGCCTGTTGCCTTGCATCATTATTACAGCAAGCCGTTTTTCTTCAGTTCGGTCTCCAGCATCTGCTGTACCTCGGGGCTGGCATCCACCAAAGGCAGGCGAACACTGCCCACATTCCAGCCCAGACGGTTCATTGCCCACTTGACCGGAATGGGATTGCACTCCTTGAACAGGGCGCGGACCAGACCCATTGCCTGCAGCTGCAATTTCAGGCTTTCTTCCGTCTTGCCGTCAAACCACAGCTGGCAGATGTCGTGGGTCATCTGGGGAGCAACGTTGGACAACACACTGATGACGCCCACGCCGCCCACAGCCAGAATGGGAACAATCTGGTTGTCATTGCCGGAATAGATATTCAGCTCATCGCCGCACAGTTCCTTGATCTCGGCAATCTGTACGATATCACTGCTGGCTTCCTTGACACCGTTGATGTTGGGAATCTTGCACAGCTGTGCCAAAGTTTCCGGCTTCACATTCACGCCGGTGCGGGAAGGCACGTTGTAAACGATGCAGGGCAGATGCACCGAATTGGCAATGGCAGTGTAATGGGCGATCAATCCCCGCTGAGTAGACTTGTTGTAGTAGGGGGTGACCAGCAGCAGAGCATCGGCGCCGTCAGCTTCTGCCTGCTGGGAGAGCTTGATGGCGTAGGAAGTATCGTTGGAACCGGTGCCGGCAATGACCGGAACGCGGCCCGCCACACGCTTTACGGTATAGCGGATGCACTCGGTGTGCTCTTCGTGGGACAGTGTTGCAGACTCACCGGTGGTGCCGCAGATGATAATGGCGTCGGTGTGGTGTGCGATCTGGTCATCCAGAATGCGGCCCAGTTCCTCATAATTGACGGAACCGTCCGGCAGCATGGGGGTGATGATCGCAACGCCTGCACCGGTAAAAACGGGTTTCTTCATGGCAGGCATGCCTCCTTCAGATATTCACCAGAATTTACTGGAACAGAATACGGATCACTCTAGAATCAATGTATGGAACCTGCAAACAGGGGAGACTTCTGGCGGTAAATCAATCCAGATAGCCTTTCTTGGCCAGCAGCTCGGCCAGCAGAACCGCACCGCCGGCGGCGCCGCGCAGGGTGTTGTGGGACAGGCAGACAAACTTGTAGTCGTACTGGGTGTCCGGACGCAGACGGCCAATGCTCACGGCCATGCCGTTTTCCAGCATGCGGTCCAGCTTGGGCTGGGGACGGTCGTCCTCGGTGAAATAGTGCAGGAACTGCTTGGGAGCGCTGGGAAGCTCCAGATCCTGAGCAGGACCATGGAACTCGGCCCAGTCTTTCAGGATTTCCTCCTTGGTGGGGGTGTGTTCAAAACTGACAAACACGGCACCCATGTGACCGTCGGAAACCGGCACACGCAGGCACTGAGCAGTAAAGCTGGGCGTGGTGGCGGGAACAATCTTGTCACCCTCGATATGGCCCCACAGCTTCAGCGGCTCCTGTTCGCTCTTTTCCTCTTCACCACCGATGTAGGGGATCACATTGTCCAGAATGTCGGGGAAGGTCTCGAAGGTCTTGCCGGCGCCGGAAATGGCCTGGTAGGTGCAGACCAGGCACTTGGTGATGCCATACTTGCGCAGGGGATGCAGGGCCGGGACATAGCTCTGCAGGCTGCAGTTGGACTTGACGGCGATGAAGCCGCGCTTGGTGCCCAGACGGCGGCGCTGCGCAGGGATGATCCCAATGTGCTCGGCGTTGATCTCAGGCACCACCATCGGCACGTCGGGGGTGAAGCGGTGGGCGCTGTTGTTGGACACGACCGGACACTCTGCCTTGGCATAGGCTTCTTCCAGTGCCTTGATCTCATCCTTCTTCATATTGACTGCGCAGAAGACGAAATCCACCTGGGAGGCGACTTCCTCCACATGGCTGGCATCCAGGACGATCATGTCCTTGACCTGCTCCGGCATGGGGGTCTGCATCAGCCAGCGGCCACCCACGGCGTCCTCGTAACGCTTGCCGGCGGAGCGGGCCGATGCGGCCAGAGTGGTCAGCTCAAACCAAGGGTGATTGACCAGCAGAGTGATAAAACGCTGCCCAACCATGCCAGTGGCGCCAACGACGCCTACCTTGAATTTTTTCATAACAATACCGTCCTTTCTGCGCCGGCGACAGACCGGCCAACCGGTATACACCCCTGTATACCTCTTTTGTATGCAGCAGCAAATCCGCTTGTGACTGTCTTTGCTGCAATTTGCCTGGTGGTTTGTTTTGCTGCGGGTCCGAAATTTTTCTCCCGACAACAAAAAAACCGGCTTGAAAACCGGCACAGAATGCAATATAATTCTATATTGCATATTGCACAGCGCAACATGTGGTTTGCCCACATGACAGTTCCGCGCCTGTTCGACTGCGGACCCAGGTACGATGCGTGCCGTGCATCGCCTTCGGCGGTTTGCCCTTTCTCCGCAGGCTACCGCCCTGGCAGACGTATCATCCCAACGGATACTCATGAAAACCGCGCCTCTGTGCTTGGGTACATCATAGCATTGCACAAGGCGATTGTCAACGAGAAAAGAGGAAGAAACCGATGCTGAAAAAAGATTTCTGGTATGATTTGCCGAAGGAACTGATTGCACAGGAGCCGGCCAATCCCCGTGATTCGGCCCGCCTGATGGTTCTGCGCCGCAGTGACGATTCCATTGAGCACCGGATTTTTCATGATCTGCCGGATTATCTGGAGGCAGGGGACGTACTGGTCATCAACAATTCCAAGGTCTTGCCGGCCCGTTTGATGGGCATCAAGGTTCCCACCGGTGCAGTTTGCGAGTTGCTGCTTCTGCGCCAGGTTCACGGTGACACCTGGGAATGCCTTGCCCGTCCCGGAAAACGGATGCAGGCAGGCACGCATCTGACGTTCGGCGACGGCAGCCTGACTGCTGTGGTGGATGAAACCCTGCCGGACGGCAACAAGCATGTCACCTTTACTTATGACACCGAAACGCTGTATGAAAAGCTGGATGAATTCGGTAAAATGCCGCTCCCTCCGTATATCACCAAGCAGCTGGAAGACCAGAGTCAGTATCAGACGGTCTACGCCAAGGAGTTGGGCAGTGCGGCTGCACCTACCGCCGGACTTCATTTTACCCCGGAACTGCTGGACCGTATTCGTGCCAAAGGCGTTACCATCGCCGAAATCACGCTGCATGTGGGTCTTGGCACTTTCCGCCCAGTGAATGAGGAAAACATCGAAGATCATGAAATGCACAGCGAATGGTACTGCATTGACCATGCCGCATCGGAGGCGATTAATGCAGCACGTGCCAATGGCCATCGTGTCATTGCGGTGGGCACCACCAGCTGCCGCACGCTGGAAGCGGTCTGGGCCACTTATGGCGAAATCCGCCCCTGCAGTGGCAACACCAGCATTTTCCTGTATCCGGGCGTGGAACTGCACGCCATTGACGGCCTGGTGACAAACTTCCATCTGCCGGAAAGCACGCTGATCATGCTGATCTCCGCTTTCTACGGCTATGAAAAAACCATGGAAGCCTATAAAGTGGCTGTGGAGCAGAAGTATCGCTTCTTCAGCTTCGGCGATGCGATGCTGATTCTCTAATGGACTCCATGACTTGATTTTATGTCCTGAAAAATGTATAATAGCCTTGCGGTTGCAGAAGCTTTGCCGCAAGGCTATTGTTTTATGGGAAAACGGCTTGAAACCTTTCGCCTTGATCGGAAGAAATTGTTGTTTCCCAAAATCACATTGCAGCAGACATTTTGGCGAAAACAGCGCTGGTCAAAATTGAATGCTTATCAGTCTCAGTAGCTCAGCAGGATAGAGCACGCGCCTCCTAAGAATTTGCTTATCAGGGGCGAAACGGCATTTTTGAATCTGAACTCTGGTTCGAGTTCTATCTGCAATTTCGCATTTTTCTAACGCAGCGGGCGTGTAACAGTTTCAAGACTTTGCCGGATAAAATATTAGATAAACGGCCTGTTTTCTAATAATTTTGAAGGCATAACATCCTACACTAAGGATTCGTTTCGCGGTGCCCACCCTCTTCGCGCATCTTAAAAATTCGCGCGATCACCCACCCTCAAAGGGTGGGCGCTCACGCGGCAGTAGTGAGGGAATTGCTTGCCGCGCTTCACATTTTATTGGCACCAGAAAACCTTGATATTTCAATGTTTTCTGGTATCATATTACTTGGCTTGGGAGAGCCCCGGCAGTACTTTTTGGTCACTTCTGGATTGACTTTCCTGGCTTTTCCCGTTGCCATTCATCGGCTTGCAAAATTATCTCCGCAAGCCCAAAAATCATATACGTCTCTGTAGCTCAGTTGGATAGAGCGCGAGCCTCCTAAGCGGTAGACAGTTCGAGTCTAAATTAGGAATACAATTTCATATTTATTCAAATGTCTCAGTAGCTCAGCAGGATAGAGCACACGCCTCCTAAAAATCGAATCGTTCGAATCCTGGAGCCCTGTAAAATTGAATATTTTCTGTATAAGCCCCCGTAGCTCAGTTGGATAGAGCGGTCGCCTC
>CAJFMB010000014.1 GCA_904390925.1 uncultured Subdoligranulum sp. | reverse complement strand
CGAGGTCATCATCGTCGACGAGTTCACCGGCCGTCTGATGTACGGCCGCCGCTACAACGACGGTCTGCACCAGGCCATCGAGGCCAAGGAAGGCGTCAATGTGGCTGCCGAGAGCAAGACGCTGGCCACCATCACCTTCCAGAACTATTTCCGTATGTACAAGAAGCTGTCCGGCATGACCGGTACCGCTTCCACCGAGGCCGACGAATTCAACGAGATTTACGGCCTGCAGATTGTCAGCATTCCCACCAACAAGCCCCGCGCCCGCAAGGATCTGCCCGACTGCGTCTACAAGACGGTCAACGGCAAGCTGCGTGCCGTGGTGGCCCAGGTGGAGGAATGCCATGCCAAGGGCCAGCCGGTGCTGGTGGGCACCATCAGCGTGGAAAAGAGCGAGGCGCTCTCCCGCATGCTGAAGGCCAAGGGCATCCCCCACAATGTTCTGAACGCAAAGCAGCATGAGCGCGAGGCCGAGATCGTTGCCCAGGCCGGACGCAAGGGCGCCGTGACCATCGCCACCAACATGGCAGGCCGTGGTACCGATATCATGCTGGGCGGCAACATCACCTACATGGCCAAGGCGGCCCTGCGCAAGGAGCTGCAGAAGAAGCTGTCCGCCGCCAAGGAAGCCGAGGAGGCTGCCCGCAAGGCTGCCAAGGCCGCTGCAAAGGCAGCAGGCCAGCCGGCACCCGAGCTGCCGCCCGAGACCGACACCGAGGCCCGGCTGAGCTTTTTGCTGACCGAAGCCGACGGCCATGCCGATACTGACGACGCCGATATTCTGGAGGCCCGCCGCCGTTTTGACGAGCTGTGCGCCGAGTATGAGCCGGATGTCAAGGCTGAGGCCGATGCTGTCCGGGAAGCCGGCGGCCTGTTCATTGTGGGTACCGAGCGCCACGAATCCCGCCGGATTGACAACCAGCTGCGCGGCCGTGCCGGCCGTCAGGGCGACCCGGGCTGCTCCCGGTTCTTCCTGTCGCTGGAAGACGACCTGATGCGCATCTTCGGCGGTGACCGGGTACAGAAGCTGATGACCTCCATGGGCCTGGACGAGGATACCCCCATCGAGACCAAGCTGATCACCTCCACCATCGAGAGTGCCCAGAAAAAGCTGGAAGCCTCCAACTTTGCCATCCGTAAACAGGTGCTGCAGTATGACGATGTCATGAACCAGCAGCGCGAGATCATCTACAAGGAGCGCCGCCAGGTGCTGGATGGCGAGGATATGTCCTCCAAGCTGCACGAGATGATGCGGGAGAGCATTGAGGAATCCTGCAAGGCATACCTGGGCGGCGAGAGTGTGGATGACTGGGATTTTGCCGCTCTGCGCCGTCATTACATGAACTGGCTGTGCCTGCCCACCGACTTCCAGTACACTGCCGAGGAGAAAAACAACCTGCAGGTCGAGGACATCGTCAAGATGCTGTATGACCGCGGCATGAGCGTGCTGGAAGCCAAGGAAAAGAAATACGGCAGCAAGCTGATGCGGGAACTGGAACGCATCTGCCTGCTGAAGAATGTGGATGCCAAGTGGATGGACCACATTGACAACATGGACCAGCTGAAGCAGGGCATGAGCCTGCGCAGCTACGGCCAGCACGATCCCATTGTGGAGTACCGGATCGAAGGTTTTGCCATGTTTGACGAGATGGTTGCCTCCATCCGTGAGGACGCAGTGCACATGCTGCTGACCATCGAGGTCCGCCAGCCCAACGTGGCGCCCAAGCGGGAACAGGTGGCAAAGCCCACCGGCGAGGGTGCCCCCACCAAAGCCGGTGCCAAGGGCAGCGCTCCCATCCGGGTGACCAAGATCGGCCGCAACGATCCCTGCCCCTGCGGCAGCGGCCTGAAATGGAAGAAGTGCACCTGCAAGGAATATCATCCCGATCTGTAAGAGCGGGACTTCTCTGCATACAAAACCGGGCAGCGGCGCAGACTGTGGCTTTTGGGCCGCGGCTGCGCCGCTGCTTTTTGCAAAACAGGAATGGTTCTGCCGCAGGGCGCAACCGCTCCGGACGGGAAAAGAGTGGAAACAATGGCGGAATTTCGTTTTTCGCTGCGGCAGACAGTACCGGTTCTGTGCGGGTACCTCTTTCTGGGCATTGCCTTTGGTCTGCTGCTGCAGCAGGCCGGGTACAGCTGGCCCTGGGCACTGCTGATCAGCTGTGTCGTCTATGCGGGCTCACTACAGTTTGTGCTGGTGGGCATGCTGGGCGGCGGGTTTGCCTCGCTGCTTTCGGTGGCGCTGACCACCCTGTCGGTGAACAGCCGGCACCTGTTTTACGGCCTGTCCTTTCTGGACACCTTCCGCCGGATGGGCCGGGCACGGCCCTACATGATCTTTTCCCTCACCGATGAGACCTATTCCCTGCTCTGCGGCGTGAAGATTCCCGACGCCTTGCGCGCCGACAAGGTCCGGCTGTGGATGTCGGCGCTGGATCATGGATACTGGATTGCCGGCAGCGTGATCGGTGCAGTGATGGGCAGCATGATTCCCTTTGACCTGACCGGCATCGACTTTGCCATGACCGCCCTGTTTGTGGTCATCTTTGTGGACCAGTGGCGGGCGGCGGACAGCCATCTGCCCGCCGTGCTGGGGCTGGTGTTCGGCCTGATCTGGCTGGTGGTGCTGGGGCCGGACAACTTTCTGCTGCCGGCACTGATCTGCACCGTGCTGGGGCTGACCGCCTGTCGCGGGCGGCTGGATGACCCTAAACCGGCAAAACAGGACTCCGGGGAGGTTCCGCATTCATGAACAGCCTTTTTTCAACGGCATTTCTGGCCGATCTGGCCATTGTGGCAGTGGCTAGCCTGTGCACCATTCTGGTGCGGGCTCTGCCCTTTGTGCTGTTTGGCCGCAGCGGCACACCCGGCCGCGGTGTGCTGTATCTGGGGCGGGTACTGCCCCCTGCCGTCATGGCAATTCTGGTGGTCTACTGCCTGAAATCCACCAGCTTTTCCGCTGTCACCGGCTATCTGCCTCAGCTGGTGGCGGTGGCCGTGGTGGTGGCACTGCATCTGTGGCGCCGCAACACCCTTTTGAGCATTGCCGGCGGCACCGCCGTCTATATGATCCTGCTGCGCCTTTTGTAATGGCCGCAGGTTTTGCACATTTTACAAGTGAACGGAGGGTTTTCCCCATGAAAGCACACATTCATACCCAGCCCCGCGCCCTGCTGCTGTGGCGGTTCGGTCCCGAAAGCACTGGCTACGATGCCGTCATGCAGCAGGCCCAGGCCTACCGGCTGACGCCCGTCTTTGTGGATGCGGCGCACCTGGACTGCCGTATCCGCGACCTTTGCGCCGGCCGGGCAACCCCCGCCCCGGTACCTGCCGAGGCAAGCCAGTGGCAGATTCCTGCCATGATCATCAGCGGTTTGCGCCATGACAACGGGGACCTGAACGGGTTTCTGGATGCCGTGAAAAAGTCTGGCGCCGAGTTTCCCATCCGGGCCGCGGTGACCCCCACCAGCGAGACCTGGACGCTGGCCCATCTGCTGGAGGAGCTGTCCGCCGAACACCATGCATTGGGCGGGGGGCAGGCACAATGAAAGGCCGGAATCTGTTTTCCCCTGCTGTCTGCCTGTCGGCGGCAGCGCTGCTGGCATTGTTGCTGACCGGCTGCGGCGGACCCAAACAGTATCAGGTGACCTGGTTTGACATGTTTGATACAGTCATCCGGGTGACCGCCTACTGTGACAGCGACGAGGAATGGCAGCAGCAGTCCCAGGCGCTGCATGACGACCTGATGCACTACCACCAGCTGTTTGACATTTACAACCATTACGACGGCGTGGTCAATCTGGCGGATGTGAACGAAGCCGCCGGCAAGGGTCCGGTAAAGGTGGACGGGGATGTTTTGGACCTGCTGACGATGGGCCAGCAGATGTACGCCGAGACAAACGGTTGCTGCAACATTGCCGCCGGGGCAGTACTGGACCTGTGGCACGATGCCCGGGAAACCGAAACACTGCCGGACAGCGCAAAGCTGCAGGCTGCCGCAGCGCATAGCCGCATGGAAGATCTGGTCGTGGACCAGGACGCCGGCACCGTGGAACTGACCGACCCGAAAATGCAGCTGGACGCCGGCAGCATTGCCAAGGGCTGGGCCATCGAGAAGGCGGCCCGGGCTGCGGAAGAACGCGGGCTGACCAACGCCCTGATTGATGCAGGCAGCAACATCCGCGCCATCGGCACCCATGCCGACGGCAAGTCCTGGGTGGCGGGTGTCACCGCGCCCTGGGACGAGGGCGGCAGCGACATGATCCAGGTTCCTTTGGCGGACGGACAGTCGCTGGTGACCAGTGCGGATGACCAGCGGTACTTCACGGTGGACGGGGTGCGGTATTCCCATTTGATTGACCTGGGCACCCTCTACCCCGCCACCTATTTCCGGGAGGTTTCGGTGCTGTGCGGGGACAGCGGCGTCGGGGACGCGCTGTCCACCGGGCTTTTCTGCATGCCGCTGGATGACGGCCAGTCCCTGGTGGAACAGCTGGACGGTGTGGAGGCCATCTGGTACGGCGCCGACGAGGAGACTGTGGTGCGCAGCAGCGGATTTCCCCAGTAAATGCAGATCCTAAAAAGAAAACGTCAGGCAACTGCTTTCGGGCAGTACCTGACGTTTTTGTTTTGGTTTTTTCGGGGACCTTACCGGGCCGCGGACTGCTCCTTGCTCAGCAGAATGCGGTCATTGTCCAGCTTATGGCCGGTGCCGCGGGCAAAGCGTTCCAGCAGATCGTCCACCGTCATGCCGGCGCGTTCGGCGCCGCCCACGTCCAGAACAATCCGGCCGGAGTCCATCATCAGGGTCCGGTTGCCCAGTTCCAGCGCAGCGTGCATGTTGTGGGTGATCATCAGGCAGGTGATGTTGTGCTCCGCCACAATCTTTTTGGTCAGTGCCAGCACCTTGTCGGCAGTGGCCGGGTCCAAAGCGGCGGTGTGCTCGTCCAGAAGCAGCAGCTTCGGGGTGACGAGGGTGGCCATCAGAAGGGTCAGTGCTTGGCGCTGGCCGCCGGACAGCAGCCCCACCGGGTGTTTCATCCGGAATTCCAGCCCCAGATCCAGCGCGGCCAGCCGCTCCCGGAACAGTTCCCGCTCCGCCTTGGAGATGCGGGAGAAGGGCGAAGTATGCCCCGACGCCCGCAGATAGGCCAGCGCCAGGTTTTCCTCAATGGTCATGCTGGGTGCGGTGCCCTTGAGCGGGTCCTGGAACAGCCGCCCGATGGTTTTGGAGCGGCGGTAATCCGGCTGGAAGGTGATGTCCTGCCCGTCCAGCACAATCGACCCGGCATCCGGGATAAAGCTGCCGGCAATGGCATTGAACAACGTGGACTTGCCGGCACCGTTGGAGCCGACGATGGTGACGAAATCGCCCTGTTCCAGTGCCAGGTCGATGCCGTTGAGCGCCTTCTTTTCATTGACAGTACCGGGGTTGAAGGTTTTCTGTACCCCGCGAAGTTCAAGCATCATGGCCGGCACCTCCCTTCCCGTGCATGGCGGCATAGCGGCGGCGCTGGAAGGCAATGCCCTTCTTGATGGCAGGCATCGAGATGGCCAGCACCACGATGATGGCGGAGATCAGTTTGAGCGCCTCGGAGGGGAGGTTTGCCCGCATGGCAAGGGCAATGATGAAGCGGTAGATAATGCTGCCTGCCACCGCGGCCACCGCCTTGATCCACAGGCTGCCGCGTCCAAAGAGGGTCTCGCCGATGATCAGGGAGGCCAGGCCGATCACCACCATGCCGGTGCCCAGGTTGATGTCCGCCGAGCGCTGGTACTGTGCCAGCACGGCGCCGGACAGTGCGGTGAAGGCATTGGCAACGCAGAGCCCCACCGTGATGGTGAAAGCGGTATTGATGGAGCTGGCCCGCACCATATCCGGGTTATCGCCGGTGGCACGGATGGAAAGGCCCAGCCGGGTGCCCAGGAACAGGATCAGCAGCACGCAGGCAACGGCAGTGATCAACGCCGCCAGCAGCAGCTTGGAGGGGAAATCCTCCCCCAGAAGGTCCTCCAGCATGGTAAAAATGGTGTTGGTCTTGAGCATGGGGACATTGGAGGAGAAGCCCATCACCGCCAGATTGATGGTATACAGGCCGGTGTTGGTGATGATGCCGGCCAGAATGGAGGGCACCCCCAGCCGGGTCTGCAGCAGCGCGGTGATGAATCCGGCTGCCGATCCGGCGATCATGGCGGCAAACAGCCCCAGAATGGGATGTCCCGCCACCGCCATGGTGGCCGAGACCGCGCAGCCCAGGGTAAAGGCACCGTCGGTGGTCATGTCCGCGATATTCAGCACGCGGAAACTCAGAAACAGTGCCATGGCGACCAGGGCATAGATGAAGCCCAGCTCCAGCGCGCTCAGCACAATTGCGGTGGATATCATGCGTAAACAGCTCCTTTGCGGATTTGCTTGTAAAGCACCGTACGGGGCAAGGTTTCCCCTGCCCCGCGATGCGGATTCCTTTGAATCAGTCCCCTGTTGATTATTCGGCGGTATCGGCGGCGGTGGTGACTTCCACAACGCTCTTGGCCATGTCGTTGAAGGCGCTGTAATCAATGCCCAGTGCTGCAGCGGTCTCGGTATTGACGGTGATGATGCCGCCCTCCATCACATGATAGTCGGCGGGAACGCTGCCGGATTCCAGTGCATCCACGGCGATGTCGGCGGTGGTGGCGCCCAGATCGTCATAGTTGACGCCGCAGGTGGCAAAGGCACCTGCCGTGACGAAGGAATCAGCACCCGTGTAGAAGGGGATACCTGCGTCGGTCAGCGTCTCAGAGACGGCACCGGCAGCGCCCATGATCACGTTGTCAGTGGGGGTAAAGACGGCGTTCACCCGGTCGGTCAGGCCGCTGACAGCGGTCAGGACCTCGTCGGTGGTGTTGCCGGTGGCTTCCACATAGTCGATGCCCTTGTCGTCCAGATAAGCCTTTGCCTCGGCAATGGGGGTTTCGGAGTTGGGCTCCGAGTTGGAATAGAGCAGGCCGACGGTCTGGATCTCCGGGTTGACGGCGAACATCATATCCATGATCATGTTGGTATCCAGCGCGTCGGAGGTGCCGGTCACATTTTCCAGATCCGTCAGGCCGGCGGTGGCGGGGTCGGAAATGGCGGCGTAGATCACCGGGATATCACCGTCGGCGGCAGTGACCATGCACTGGGCAGCCAGCGAGGCAATGGGAATGATGGCGTCATAGCCGTCGGAAACCACCTGGGTACCGATCTGGTTGAGCATGGTGGCATCGTTCTGTCCATTGAATTCCTTGTACTCAATGGTGACACCGTCGGCAGCGGCACGGGCGTCCAGCTCCGCCTCAATGGCGGTGCGGATCTGGTCCAGCGAGGAATGGTCCATCTGCTGCACAATGGCAATGCGGTAGCTGGCAGCATCGGTAGTTTCGGCGGTGGCACCAGCCTGGCTGCCGGAGGCGGAAGAGCTGCCGGAGGCGGACGAACCCGAGCAGGCGGCCAGGGACAGAGCAAAAGCGGAAGCGGTCATAACAGCAAACAGTTTTTTCATGGGAATTCTCCTTTTCTTGGCATTTTGTGTTGGGATGGTCTGCGGAATTGTCAGGCAAGGTTTTGTCTGAGCCATCACCATCGCCGGCCGGGGAGATTTGTGTTGTAGTTCATGTGTATGCTCCTTTTCCGGGTCCAACAGAGCCGGGGTGTTGCATGTTGCGGAAGGTATAAAAAAACTGCCCCCGCACAACCCCGAACGGGTGTTGTGCAAGGACAGGACAAATCTTGAAAAGATTGTATGACCTGCGGTGCCACCTTGCTTGCTGCGTTTTGGCGCAGCCCCTTTGCGGAGAACCAGCATTCCCCTGCCCTGTAACGGAGGCTTCCGTCAACAGATACTCGGCAAGCTGCCTTTCCCTGTGCCCTCGGCGAACCATTTGTCTGCTCCGCTTTCGGCCCCATTCCCAGCAACGGGGGCTCTCTGTACGTGCGCCTGCAGTTTTACTTTCGCTTCATTGGTTTAAAGCTATTTAAGCACATCCGAATCCGTTTGTCAACACATTTTTGCGCGATTTTTTGCCAGAGGTCGTTTTCTCCCGGTTTTGCACTGCAAAGAAGCTACATTTTCATCGGTGGATCGTCTTATGCTGTCGGCAATGTTTTATCCGGTTCTTCCTGCGTCGGAGCCTGGTTCAGGTCCAGATCCATGAATTTTGCCTTCAGATCGTTGAGGATGGCCGCCTCCATACAGTAGGCGTGGATGCCGTCCCGCAGGTAGGTTTCCATGGCAGGCAGCGCATTGGTCTTGACACCGCACATAAAGACCGGCACATTGCGGTCCTTCGCCATGCGGCATACCATATTCACCAGGCGCCGCACCGCCGGGGCATCCGCCCGGCCATACCGCCGGGACCCGTCCTTGGTGTTGGCCGCCAGCGTATAGCGGACCAGGTCATCAATATCAATGGCCAGGAATTTGGCTCCATGGTCAATGATCTGATCGGCCACCAACGCCGCCGCCGGGATTTCGATCAGGCAACCAAACTCCAGATCCTTGTCAAACTCAACCCCGCGGCGTTCCAGATGTTCCTTGCAGTGTTCCACCTCCTGCATCACATCGTCCCATTCTTCGGGGCCGGTGATCATGGGCAGCATCACATACAGCTCGCCCCGGGTTCCGGCGCGCAGCAGCGCGGTGATCTGGGTGCGCAGCAGCCGGCGGTTCTCAGCGGCACGGCGCACATCCTCCACCCAGGGGGCGGCATCATCGGCACCCACATCGCCGGTACGCACCGCCACCGTTTTCCCGGCCGCGGCAGCCAGGCAGCTGATATACCGGAAATACTGCTGCGCCTCGGTGGCGTGGTCCAGCAACAGCTGCTCGGTCCGCACCAGGCCAATGGCATCGGCGCCGGCGTGCATGGCGTTTTCGATGTCCTCCGGTGTGGAGGCACTGGCAAACAGCGCCACGCGGGTGCCATCCCGGGTCAGGCAGGGCTTTCTGGCCAGTGCATGCTGTTTGCGGTTCTTGCGCTCAAACAGAGCCAGGCGGTGATTGGCCGCCACAATGTCGTCGGGCGTCGGCTCGGAAGTGACTGTACCGGACAATCCGTCCAGCAGTACCTCCCGCCCTTTCAATCCGATTGTGGCTTCCTTACCCAGATTGAACACCGCCGGAATGCCCATGGTGCGCGACATGATGGCGGCATGGCTGGTATCGCTGTCCCCGTCGGCAATCAGACCCAGGATCATATCCCGGTCAATGGCAAAAATATCGCTGGGGAAAAACAGGTCGGCGGCAATGATCACCGGCTCGGTCAATTGCAGTTTCTGGCGGGGCCTGCCGTCCAGAATGTCTACCACACGGCGGCAGGCATCCCGAACATCCACACTGCGCTGACGTATGTACTCGTTGTCCACATTGTTCAGGCGGGCGGCAAAAATCTTTTCCGCCCGTTCCACCGCAGCGGCACTTCCGGCGCCGGCCGCAATGTAGTCGCCGATCTCGTTGGTAAAGGATTCGTCCTCCAGCAAAGCAATCTGGAACATCAGGATGTCGGCGTCCGCCCCCTGTGAATGCTGCTGCAAGCGGCGCAGTTCATCCTTGGCCAGGACAATGGCGGCCTCGTAAAGGGCACGCTCGCGGAAGGGGTCGCTGACAATACGGTGCAGACCGACAATGCCGCGGTCCAGCCGGACAACCGGCCCGACTGCAACACCGGATGAGACTTTGATTCCCTTCAATACAGCCATTCGGGTTCCTCCTTTGCTGTATGATATGCGGGTAACGGCGAGGGTCCGCTCACCAGAAGGTTTCGGTGCCCATTTCCGCCAGGGTATGCGACACCAGTGCCGTGACAAATTCTTCCGGCTGGGCAGCAGCCAGGGCTGCCTCCCCCACCGCACTGCCTTCCTTTTTGCCCAGAAGAACAGGGAATTTTTCGGCCGGGTCCCGGTCAAAGCTGCCCAAAAATGTCAGTGCCAGCATTTTCAGTGTCATGGGATTGTCCGGGGGAACCTGCATCCGCTCAGCGGCCAGCTCCAGCGGGGCAATTCCGGCTGCGGTAGGTGCAGCGGGGTTGGGCTCGTAAACAGGAGGATAGCCCTTGACCTGGCGGGCCATGCTTTCGGTCAGCCAGAGGGTGGGGGCACGCCCGGCTGCATTGGCCAGCGCTGCACGATAGGCAGCGGCAAAATCTGCCGCGAAATGGTCTTGGGACGGCTGGATGGCATAGGCAGTTCCCCCCATCCGGCCGAACAGGCGCAGCGTGTCCAGATACCCCAGCTGAATGTTGCGGGCCGCCCTTGTTCCATCAAATTCAAACAAGGGTCCCAGGTCCCAGTGACTACGCAGGATTTTGCCCGGCAATCCCGTATTGTTGGGATGGTTGACACCGATACCGTCAATGTCCACCGTCAGCAACTCGGTGGCCCCCATGCGGGCAGCCAGATCCATGGGCATGTTGTCGCTCCAGCCGCCGTCAATGTAGCGGACCCCGTCAATTTCCTGGGGGCGCAGCGCCGGGAAACAGGCACTGGACGCCATCATGTACTCTTTCAGGCGGCCCTGCGGGATTTCTTCCAGCGTGTACTGGTGGCTTTTCAGGGTATTCATCTCGGTCATGACCAGCCCATACCGGATGGAGGATGCCCGCATCAGCTCCTCGTCCAGATACATCCCGATGGTATCTTCCAGCGGGTCGATATTCAGTCCGCCGCCTCGCAGTACTCCCAGGACAAAATTGCTCAGTTCCTCGGGGCGGCCACTTTTGGGGACCTCCAGCACGCCGTGGATATCCAGCGTGCGCCAGAGCTGCTCGGCCTGGTCCAGATGATCCATGACCAGAAACGCACCGTTCAGGCTTCCCACACTGGTGCCTGTGACGATACCCGGCTGCCAGCCCATCTCACGCAGGCCGCGGAAAACGCCGATCTGATAGCTGCCCTTGGCGCCGCCGCCAGCCAGTACCAGTGCCTTGGTGTTGTTCATGCGGGGTTCCCCCTCTCTGCCGTGAAAAGCAGGGTTTGCGGTGGAAATAGAATACCTTCTCTGTACAGTATATCACATATCCCAGGTAGATTTGAACACTTTTAATCCATTTGTCAACATTTTTGTAATATTACGTCCGTCCCGGAAGGGCAGCAGTATTTTTCATCATAATGATATTTTATTATAGCATTATGCAATTGCAACTTCCAGATGAAAAATGCCGTTTTTACAGATCTTATTCTTTTTCTTGCATGCAAAATTTTCGGTGACAAACAAAATGCCCGGCGTATTTCCTGGAATGGAAATACGCCGGGCGCAAACTGCAGAATGCCCTATCTGTTTGCTTTCATTTTCTGCAATCAGAGCACCTTGGAAAGGAAAGCCTTCAGGCGCTCGTTTTCGGGGTTGGAGAAGAATTCCTGCGGCGGCTTGTCCACCTTGATGACACCCTCGTCGATGAAGATGACACGGTTGGCAACCTCGCGGGCAAAGCCCATCTCATGGGTGACAACCACCATGGTCATGCCGCCCCGGGCCAGCTCCTTCATCAGTTCCAGAACCTCGCCCACCATTTCCGGGTCCAGGGCAGAGGTGGGCTCGTCAAACAGCAGGACCTCCGGGTCCATGGCCAGTGCACGGGCAATGGCAATGCGCTGTTTCTGACCGCCGGACAGCGAGCCCGGATACACATTTGCCTTGTCGGCCAGACCGATGCGTTCCAGCAGTTCCATGGCACGCTCGTCCGCCTGGGCCCGGGTCATGCGGTGCAGCCGCGTGGGGGCCAGTGTGATGGTGCGCTTGACGGTCAGATGCGGGAAGAGGTTGAAGTGCTGGAACACCATACCCATTTTGGCGCGGGTCTTGTCGATTCCCTTTTCGGTGACTTCCTCACCGTCCAGAAAGACCTTGCCGCCGGTGGGTTCCTCCAGCCGGGTCAGGCAGCGCAGGAAGGTGGACTTGCCACAGCCGGAAGGTCCGACCAGGCAGACCACATCGCCCTTGTTGATGGTCAGGCTGATGCCTTTGAGCACATCCAGATTTTCATAGCGTTTTTGCAGATTCTCAGCGACGATCACTCTGTCTCAGCCTCCTCTCCAGTTTGCCAAGCAGCCAGGTGAACAGCAGAACCAGAACCAGATAGATGGCGGCAGTGCCCAGCAGCGGGAACATGGCCTCGTAGGTGCGGTTCATAACGCCCTGAGCCGCATACAGCAGTTCCTTGCCGCCAATGGTGGTGATCAGCGAGGTATCCTTGAGCAGGATGATGAATTCGTTGCCCAGGGCAGGCAGTACCGACTTGATGGCCTGGGGCACCACAATCAGCAGCATCGTGGTGGGATAGTTCAGGCCCAGGCTGCGGCCGGCTTCCATCTGGCCGCCGTCCACCGCCATCAGGCCGCCGCGGATGATCTCGGACACATAGGCGCCCGAGTTGATGCCCAGGCTGAGTGCACCGATAAAATTATACTGGCGGCTGGAGGCAAACACCACCATGCTCATGATCAGCAGCTGTACCATCATGGGGGTGCCGCGGATCACGGTGGAGTAAATTTCGCAGATCAGGTTGAAAAATCCGAGGATCGGATTTTTGTGCCCGGCACGCTGCTGGTCATGGGAGACCCGCACAAGCGCCACCACACTGCCCAGGATGACGCCGATGCACAGCGCCGCCGCCGTGACAATCAGCGTGGTTCCCACGCCTTCCAGATACTGCAGCCAACGGTTGGAATCAATGAACGCCTGGTAGAATTTGACAAAGAAATCCTGCCAGAAGGTCAGTTCACCGCCGCTGCGGGCCAGTTCGGACAATGCCTCAAACTGTGCGGCCAAGTCCATGCCCACCTCCACCTTTCTGTTTGGTTTTCAATTCCTGTTTTTGCGGACACACGGGAAGATTATATAACAAGAGAGAGCGGCCCTTTTCCGGCAAACACCGGAATCTGCAGGCATCCGCCTGCCGGACCGCCCTCCCATTCCCTGTTCGGGTCAGGCGCACAATGCACCTGAATGCTTCGGCTGATTAGTCAGCGTTGATGTACTTGCTGATGATGTCCTGCGTGGTGCCGTCGGCCTCCATGTCAGCCAGGATGCTGTTGATGGCATCCAGCAGCTGGGTGTTGCCCTTGGCCACGCCGATGGCGTAATCCTCATCAGCGAAAGTGGTATCCAGGATCTTCAGGCCGGGGTTGGCAGCAACAAACTCCTGAGCAGGAGCATTGTCGATGACAACGGCGTCCACCTTGCCGTTGATCAGGTTCTGCACAGCGGTCAGGCCGTTATTGAACTTGGTGACGTTGTCCTCGCCGTAGCCGCCATCCTCAGGCGCGGCAGAGCAGTACATATCGCCGGTGGTGCCTTCCTGCACACCGATCACCTTGCCGTTCAGATCATCGATGGAAGCAATGTCGGAATCCTCCGGCACGATGACAACCTGAACACCGTTTGCATAGGTGTCGGAGAAGTCCATGTTGACCAGACGGTCCTCGGTGACAGTGATACCGGCCATGGCGATGTCGCTCTTGCCGGTCTGGACAGCCAGCAGTGCGGCATCAAAGTCCATGTCGTCGATCTGCAGCTCCAGGCCCAGGCGGTTGGCGATCTCGGTGGCCATATCCACGTCGATGCCCTCATACTCGCCGGCGTCGTTGGTCATCTCGTACGGCGGGAAGGCGGCGTTGGTGGACATGATCAGCTTGCCGTCCTCGACGGTGGTCACATCGTAGGATGCGGTTTCCGCGGAGGCAGTCTCAGAAGAAGCGGTCTCGGAAGAGGCAGCTTCCTCAGAAGTGGTGGTGGAGCTGCTTTCGGGAGCAGTGCTCTCGGAAGAATCGCCGCTGCAGGCTGCCAGGCTGAATGCCATGACGGAAGCCAGCATAATTGCAGTCAATTTTTTCATTTTGGTTCCCTCTTATTCTCAAAATCGTCTTTCATGTGTTGTCACCGGAACAGCTTGCGCTGCTCCCTATCCGGTGACCATACAAGTATGCTGCATAAAGCATACAATGTCAATGAATATTTTGCATTTTCGTCGTTTTGTGCACCGGTTTTTCCGGCATCGTTTCTTTTTTGTGCAGTTTTTGAAGCCATATTTCAGGAAACGACAAAGCACAAAACTGCCGCAAAAAACAGCGGCAGGCGCACAAAAAGCGGGCCGGCGCATCTGCGTCAGCCCGCTTTTTCAAATCTCAGCGGATAAAGTTGGTGCGAACGCCGTTCTCTGCTTCCGGCGCCGTAATCCCGGCTGCCTTGCCGGCCTCGATGCACTTGAGCACCCAGGCCATATTGCGGCCCAGGTTGCGCATGATCTGCATGCCCTCCTCGTCCTTGCGGGCGTCATCGGCATTGGAGCCGTGAACCATCGGCCAGTAGGTGGAGGTCACCACCGGCATCTCGAAGAAGGTGGGAATCTTGAGCATGTCATCCAGGGCACTGGTGGTGCCTGCACGGCGGGCACTGGTGACCACAGCCGCGGGCTTGTGGCGCAGATACCGGCCGGCCGAATAGCCCAGCCGGTGCAGAAAGCCCAGCATGCCGGCGGCAGCCGCTGCATAATGAACCGGCGCACCGAAGACAACGCCGTCAGCCTTTTCCAGCAGCGGCAGCACATCCACCACCGGGCCGCCGAAGACACACTTGCCCGCCTTGACGCAGCCGCCGCAGCCAATGCAGCCGGCCACCGGCTTTTTGCCGATGTGGAAGATGGTGGTCTCAATGCCGGCCTTTTCCAGCTCGGAAGCAACCTCGGACAAAGCTGCCCAGGTACAGCCCTTCTCGTGCGGGCTGCCGTTGATCAGCAAAACATTCATAAACCAAAGCCTCCATTTCGATGATAGGGTTCTGTTTGTATTATAACACACGCCGCAAGGGCGGCAAAGTTTCTTTGTCGATGCCGAATTTACAATTGCATCTTCCGGTCCGGCATTGTTTTTTTTTCGACAACATGATACCATAAGAGTAGAATTTTACAAATTTGTATCCACTTGCGGGGGGCGTGCATATACATTCACTGTATGCCGCTTTGCCGTCGTTTTGAACCTGTCCCCATTGCTGAAAGGAACCTGCCACTGTGACTACTACCACCTATCGCAAACCGACCCGTCCGCCCCGCCGCAGACGGGACCCCCGCCGTCGGTTGATTCTGCCGATTCTGGGCGGGCTGGTTCTTGTCATTGTCGCCATGATTGCGGCCATTATCCTGCTGACCAAGCCGGAGGAAGGTGCCCCCGAGGTGCCCCAGACCGGCGAGAGTGCCGGCGCCTGGGTCAAAAACAGCAACGGATACTACTTCAACGATGCCGGGGAGCCGATTCTTGCCGCCACGCTGAAGGGCATTGACGTGTCGGAATACCAGGGCGAGGTGGACTGGCAGAAGGCCAAGGATTCCGGCATTGATTTTGCCATTCTGCGCTGCGGTTTCGGCAACGAGTGGAGCGGTGAGGGCAGCTACGAGGATTACGGGCAGGACGACGATTACTGGGAGCGCAACGCCGATGCCTGCACCGAGCTGAACATTCCCTTCGGCATTTATCTGTATTCCTACGCCACCAATGAGGAGATGGCCCGCAGCGAGGCCACCCATGTGGCGCGTCTGCTGGGTCTGATTGAGCCCACCATCGAGGGTCTGCCCAGCTACACCGACAAGAATTATCAGCTGAGCTACCCGATCTATTACGATCTGGAGGACAAATCCATCACCGGCCTCTTCCCGGACGAGATGGCAGCCATTGTCACTGCCTTCTTCGACCAGCTGGAGGAATACGGCTATCATGGCCCGGAGGGCCTATATGCCTCGCTGAACTGGGTGCGTGCCCGCTTTGACGACCCGGCATTTGACCCGTGGCGGGATAATCTGTGGATCGCCCGGTACAACAATGCCCTGGGCTATACCGGAACCTACGCGATGTGGCAGGCCACCTATCAGGCACCCGGCGCCGACTACGGCGTGCAGAGCGAGACGGTGGACATTGATTTTGTCATGGAGGATCTGACGCTGACCGGCATCGAGAATGCCTCCGGGAAAGTGGTGGAGCCCAGCTTTACCAATGACACCTACAAAAATGAGCTGGCCCTGGGCCAGAAAGGCGACAAGGCCACCCTGCTGACCGACGAGCCCGGCGAGAACGACGGCGGGCAGAAGATCTACTGGACCAGCGACAACGAGGAGGTTGCCACCGTCAGCCGCAAGGGTGTTGTGACTGCCAAGGGCGACGGTCAGTGTACCGTGACCGCTACCCTGGCGGACGGCCGCACCTGGGCCGAGTGTGTGGTCCGGGTGGGCGACATCACAGTACCCATCTACGCCACCGGACAGCTGCATGGCGGTATCACCACCGAGGAGCTGAGCCTGGCCGACGTGGCCGCACTGAAGGCCTCCAACCCGGATGCCCTGTTGGTGGACGCCGGCGGCAGCATTCAGGGCAGTCTTCCCACCAGTCTGACCGGCGGCATGGACATGACCTCCGCCTTTGCGGCGGCAGGCTACAACCTGCAGTGCTTTGACGCCAGCGACCTGGCCTTCGGCTATGAGCGGCTGCTGGACGATGTGGTCACCGCCAACGGCGAATCGCTGGCTTCCAACCTGCGGGACGCCGATGGGGTGCCGCTCTTCTACCGTTCCACCAGCTGGAGCCGCAACCGCATCACCAACGGCATGAATGCCATTTTGAAATCTGCCGGCAAACAGATCGGATTCTTCTCGCTGGCAAGTCTTTCCACCTCGGCGGAGAGCGTCAGCCTCTCGGCGGCCGACCTGAGCCAGACCGCCTCGGAACAGGTGGCTGCCCTGCGGGCGGAAGGCGTGGATGCCATTGTCTGCATTGTTGGTCCCGATACCGATTACACACAGGTGGCTGATACCCTGGCTGACCTGGGGGTCAATGCAGTCATTGCCGGCAGCATCACTGATGCCGTTTCCGACGCGCCGCTGACCGTTGTGCCGGCCGGCGGCGGCCTGGAGGCGGTGGGCTGTCTGGAACTGACCTTCACCGCTGAGGGCACGGTGACGGCGGCCGCTTCCACCGTCCGCGCCGATGCTTCCACCCAGCAACAGCAGGATGCCTGGCAGTCCGCCCGGGACGCGCTGGATGAGCTGGAAGCCGGCGATGAGGGCGTCCGTGCCCAGGTGCTGTTCACCCACGAGGCCGGCACCCGCACCATCAGTTTCGGCAACTATGTGGCCGAGACCTATCTCTCCCTGGCGGAGAACGACCGGGCCAACTGGGGCGCCGAGTATCAGAGCATGACGCCGGTGGCACTGGCTAGCGGCGTGGGTGAGCTGGAGACCGGTGACATCACCCGCGGGGCTCTGATGGATGTTCTGCCGGTACCGGAACGGCTGCAGCTGGTGCTGACCACCGATGCCATGTACAACGAGCTTCTGAATGCCGGCACCGTGACCGAGACCTATACCGACAGCCTGGTCACCCAGGAGGTCACCGACGATGCTTCGGTCCTGCTGGTGACCGATACCGCCACGCTGCGCAGCCTGTCCGACCAGAGCTACACAGTTTTGCGGGATTACGGCGATGTATTCTGGTGCGTGCGGATGGCCATCAACGATGCCACCAACGGATTTACCGAGAATTTTGTCCTGCCCGATGCCCCGCAGTACGGCGTCGGACGCGGGGACGTGACAGGCTGATATAGAGGGGAATCTGAGGGAAAGGACACCACTACGGATTACCGGAAGGCAATGCCTGACCGGTGCGATAAGGAGGTCCTGACATGAAACTGCAATTTCTGGGTGCCGCCCGCGAGGTAACCGGCAGCTGTACCCTGGTGGAGGCCGCCGGGCACCGTTTTCTGGTGGACTGCGGCATGGAGCAGGGGCGCAATCTTTACGAGAACACGCCGCTGCCCTGTGCCCCGGCCGAAATTGAGGCGGTTCTGCTTACCCATGCCCACATCGACCACTCGGGGCGGATTCCCTACCTTTACAAAAACGGCTTCCGGGGGCCGATCTACGCCACCGACGCCACCACCGACCTGTGCGAAATCATGCTGGAGGATTCCGCCCACATCCAGGAGCAGGAAGCCGAGTGGAAAAACCGCAAGGCCCAGCGCAGCGGCCGCCCCATGGTGGAACCGGAATACACCACCCAGGACGCCGAGGAGGCCATGCGTCTGTTCAAGCCCCAGCCCTACGGCAGGACCCTGCACATTTTTGACGGGGTGGAGATCACCTTCACCGACGTGGGGCATCTTTTGGGCAGCGCCAGCATCACGCTGCGCATCACCGAGGGCGGCGAAACCCAGACCATCGTTTTTTCCGGCGACATCGGTAACAAGCACCAGCCGATCCTGCGGGACCCCACCTGCCTGACCGACGCCGACTTTGTGGTGATGGAATCCACCTACGGCGACCGGGACCATCCGCCCCGCCCCGACTATCTGGGGGAACTGACCGCTATTTTGCAGCGGACGCTGGACCGGGGCGGCAACGTGGTGATCCCCAGCTTTGCGGTGGGCCGTACCCAGGAACTGCTGTATTTTATCCGGGAGATCAAGGCAGAGGGCCGGATTCAGGGGCACGGGGACTTTCCCGTCTATGTGGACAGCCCGCTGGCCAACCGTTCCACCACGGTATTCCGGGAAAATTACAGCGAATGCTATGACGAGGAGGCCCTGGCCCTGATCCGTGCCGGGCAGAATCCGCTGTCCTTCCCGGGGCTGTGCATCAGCCAGACCAAGGAGGACTCGATGGCCATCAACGCCGACCCCACCCCCAAGGTCATCATCTCGGCGTCGGGTATGTGTGACGCGGGACGGATTCGGCATCATTTAAAGCACAACCTCTGGCGCAGCGAATGTACCATCCTGTTTGTGGGTTACCAGGCCGTCGGCACACTGGGTCGTGCCCTGGTGGAGGGCGCCGACGAGGTCCGTCTGTTCGGGGAGGATGTGCAGGTCAACGCCGAGATCCGGCAGCTGACCGGACTGTCCGGACACGCCGACCGCACCGGCCTGGAACAGTGGGTGGCCAGCTTTGTTCCCCGCCCCGCCTTCGTCTTTGTCAACCACGGCGAGGACGAGGTGGCCGACCGGTGGGCGGAACATTTGCGTGACGAGGGCTATACTGCCGCCGCCCCCTACAATGGCTCCATCTACCAGCTGACCGGTGGGCACGCCGTATGTCTTGACCCCGGCAACCGGGAACGCATCCGCAAGCCTGCCGCCGAGGCCCGGGATGTGGTGCGCACCAGTCCCGCTTTCGAGCGGCTGGTCAACATGGGCAAGCGGCTTCTGGTGGTCATCGAACACAACCGCGGCGGCGCCAACAAGGACCTGGCCAAGTTTGCCAGTCAGATTCAGGCGCTGTGCGACAAGTGGGACCGTTAATTTATGCAGGAACTTTTTTCAACCAAACCTCTGCCCCGCCCGGCCTGGGCGGAGCGTCACGGCAGGCTCTGGACCGCATTGCTGGCCCTGGGCCTGCTTGTGTGTTCTATTGTGCTGGCTGTGGTGTTGCGCAACGGCAGCACCTACGCCACCGGCAGCTGGGATGATTACTCCCAGCAGCTGGTGTTCGGACGGATGTTGCAGATGCAGCAGGATCAGAGTACTCCCGGTGGTTTCATGGGCGTTTACACCGAGGACTGGGGCGACAGCCAGAACCGTTACTGGTACCGGGACAATGCCCCCATGGACCCGGCGGATTTTCACAGCTACACCCACCAGTCCGGCCTGCAGGGCACGGCGCTGGGGATACTGAACAAGGTCTATTCGGTGTTTGAGGACGACGGCGCCGCCCGGGAAACCCTTTTGTACACCACCAATGCCGTGTTGTTTTATGCCCTGACGCTTACCTTATGTCTGGCCCTGTACCGGGCAGCGGGTGCTTTGCCGGCACTGGGATGGCTGGCTGCCGCCCTGCTGGCCCCCGGCATCCAGACCGGCATGAAGGATCTGTACTGGTGTTTGTGGGTCTGGCTGTTGCCGGTTCTGGCCGGAATCCTGCTCTGCGCTGTGACACTGCGGCGGGGGCACACCCCTGCCTGGACCTTTGTGCTGGTGGGGCTTGCCTGCCTGGTGCGCTGCATGTGCGGGTTTGAGTTTGTCTCCACCTTTCTGATTCTGGCAGAAACACCGCTGGTCTTTTGCTGGGCCACTGCTCTGCTCCGCCGCCTGCCCGGGCGTCCCTGGGTGCTGCGCATGGTGGGGACCGGCGTGGCGGCCGTGGGCGGCGTGCTTGCCGCGCTGCTGGTCTGGCTGTGCCAGGGGTTTGCCTTTTTCGGCAGCTGGCAGGAAAGTCTGGACAACCTTCTGGGTGCAGCAGGCAGCCGGATCAGTGTCTCCGACGGAAGCGTGCGGGAGGGAGTGACCATTCCCGGCGTGCTGTACAAATATTTCGTGGCGGATGCCACTCCGGCTCTGCGGCTGGGTTCCCTTTCCCTGTCGCTGGGCATGCTGCTGGCACTGACTCTGGCGGCAGCCGCGGTGGTGGCAGCGGTTCTTGCCCTGCTGCGTCGCCGGCAGACACTTGCCGGGCTGGCGCCCATGGTCCTGCTGTGGGTGCTGTGTGTGGTCGCCCCTGCCTCCTGGCTGGTGCTCAGCAAGGTGCATTCGGACATTCACAGCCATTTGATTCCGGTTTTGTTCCAGTATTCGGCGGTGCCTGCCAGCCTGGCACTGCTGGGCGTACTGGTTGCGGCTTTGTTCCGCGCGGTGCGTTCCAGACCGTAAGCGGTAATTTTTGTTTGCGTTCCCGAAAAGTTTGTATTACAATGAATGCGGTGTTCCCCGCCGGGGAGCACCGCATCTTTTTGATTTTCAGCCGATTACAAAGGGAGGGGCCCCGGATGTGGCATCCGATCAGGCACTACAAGACCATTCACCACCACAAGGTACTGGTGCGGCGGAACTGTTTTCGCTGCGGACTGTACTGGCAGGG
The DNA here is from genome assembly GCA_904390925.1 of uncultured Subdoligranulum sp. GTDB lineage: Bacteria > Bacillota > Clostridia > Oscillospirales > Ruminococcaceae > Gemmiger. The sequence continues at coordinate 19,519 of CAJFMB010000014.1, read as the reverse complement.
ACTGACCCACGATCTGAGCAAACTGTCCCCGGTGGAATTTCTGGCAGGTGCCAAGTACTGGCAAGGCACCTGCAGCCCCAACAACGCCCAGCGCAAGGCGGAGGGATACAGTGCCGCCTGGCTGCATCACAAGGGCCGCAACAAGCACCACCTGGAATACTGGATCGACTATTCCCCGGATGGCGACCACGCCATGGCCGGCATGCGGATGCCGGAAAAATATGTGGCCGAGATGGTCTGTGACCGCATTGCCGCCAGCAAAAACTACAAGGGCGACAAATACACCGATGCCTCGGCCTGGGAATACTATGACCGCAGCAAGGACCATTACATTCTCCACCCGGAAACCCGCCGTCAACTGGAAACCTGCCTGACTATTCTGAAAGATCAGGGGGAGGATGCCTGTTTCCACTACATCCGCACTGTCCTGCTGGGAAAGAAAAAATAAGTCTGGAGCGGCAGCCCGGCATGGGATTTTTGCCGCAGGAAAAGAGGCTGACCATGTCTGTTGAATCTGTGAAGGAATATCTGTCTCAATTCGGTCTGGCTGACCGGGTGATGGAATTTGACGCAAGCTCCGCCACGGTGGCGGAAGCAGCCGCCGACCTGGGCTGCGAGCCGGCCCGGATCGCCAAGACGATGGCATTTGTGGTGGCTGGCCATGCGATTCTGGTGGTGATGGCCGGCGACGGCAAGGTGGATAATCCCCGGTACAAGGCAGTATTCCACACCAAGGCCGCCATGGTCCACCCCGACCAGCTGATGGAACTGGTGGGCCACCCCATGGGCGGCGTCTGCCCCTTTGCCATCCGGGAGGATGTGCCTGTCTATCTGGATGAAAGCCTGAAACGGTTTGACATCATCTACCCTGCCGCCGGCACGGCAAGCTCGGCGGTAAAACTGTCGGTGCCGGAGCTGGAACAGGCGGCGCAGAATTTTGCCGGCTGGGTGGATGTGGCCAAAGGCTGGCGGGTGGAGGCGTAAGCGTTTTCCACCGGAATGTTGAAACTGCAAAAGGCGCCCTGCCGGAATCTTCTGCCGGCAGGGCGCCTTTTGGTTATTGTACTGTTTTCGGGGGAATCGAATTACAGGCCGAAATAGCGGGCAGCGTTGGTAAAGCTGATGCCTTCGACAATCTTCTTCAGCAGGGCCTCGTTATCCGGATACTGGCCGTTTTCCACCCAGTTGCCCACCAGATTGCACATGATGCGGCGGAACAGCTCGTGGCGGGTGTAGCTCAGGAAGCTGCGGCTGTCGGTGAGCATACCAATGAAGTTGCCCAGCAGGCCCAGGCGGGCCAGGGTGCGCATCTGCTGCTGCATGCCGTCGTCGGTATCGCAGAACCACCAGGCGCTGCCCAGCTGAATCTTGCCGGGGACCTCGTCGTCCTGGAAGCAGCCGATCAGGGTACCCAGCATATCGAAGTCGGCGGGGTTCAGGCTGTACAGAATCACCTTGGGGCATTCGCCGGTCTCGGTCAGGTTGGCCAGCAGGCTGCTGATGGAAGCGCTGCCGTCGGTGACGGCGATCATGTCAAAGCCGGTGTCTGCGCCAAGCTTCTTGTACATCTTGGTGTTGACGTTGCGCAGGCAGCTGTAATGGATCTGCATCACCACATTGTACTTGTGGTACAGGCGGCCCATGGCGCACAGCAGGTAGGTCTGGTAGGCCTCGGCCTCCTCAACGCTCACCGGCTCACCGGCCATCGCCTTCTGGAAGGCAGCGGTTGCTGCGTCGGCGTCCGGCTCACGGAAGGGCACGTAATCCAGGCCATGGTCTGCGGCGCGGCAGCCCATCGAGACAAAGTACTGCAGGCGCTCGTCCAGCGCCTTGACCACGCAGCCGACACACTTGAACTCGCGGCCGACCACCTGCTCCAGCTTGTGCATATACTCAGCAAAGCCGGGCTTCTGGATATTGACCGCCTTGTCCGGGCGGAAGGAGGGCGCCACCGTGAAGGTGATGGAGGGGTCCTCCTTGATTTTCTTGTGCCATTCCAGGCTGTCGATAGGGTCGTCGGTGGTGCCGATGAAGGCGACGTTGCTCTGCTTGATCAGGCCGCGGACCGTCATGTTGGGATCATGCTGCAGCTTTTCGTTGCAGAGGTTCCAGACTTCCTCGGCGGTCTCGCCGTTCAGCACACCGTCGTAGCCGAAGAATTTCTTAAGCTCCAGATGGCACCAGGTGTACATGGGGTTGCCGATGCACATTTCCAGCGCCTCGGCAAACTTCTGGAAGCGCTCCCGGTCAGGCTTGTCACCGGTGATGTACTCCTCGGGCACGCCGTTGGAGCGCATGACACGCCACTTATAATGGTCGCCGAAGTAATAGTCCGAGCCGTCAGCCAGCACCTGGTGACCGCCCAGCCAGACCTGGGCAATGTTCTCGAACCGGCGGTCCTCGTAGATTTCCTCCGGAGGAATATGGCAGTGGTAGTCACAGATCGGCATTTTGGCTGCGTAATCGTGATACAGATGCTGTGCCGTGGGGGTATCCAACAGGAAATTCTGATCCATGAAAGCTTTCATAAGCGGCGATTCTCCTTTGCTGCCCGCCGGAATGCGGCGGGGAAATCTGCATTTTCCTACTTTTTATTATACCGGTCCGACAGCATTTGAACAAGTTGCAAAAGTTGCCCTGTTCCGCGGGAAACTGCCGAAATTCACGCAAGGAATTTGTGCAGACTGCACAGGTTTATTGCCATTTCAAACGTGGCTGCGCGGGTTCTTCCTGTCTTTGTAACGCCCAACATCGGTCGGGGGAATGTGTTTTTTGCGGCTGGGCCCCATCCGGCGGGATTGATTTTATCCCCGGCCATGCGGTACAATAAAACACAAAGATCTGCCGGCGGATTTTGCCGGTTTCATCTCCCCTTGAAAGGATGTGCCCGAGATGGCTTCTCAACTGACCAAAGGTGTTTATGAAAAATACGGCGTGAAGTACGACACACTGACCCTGTCGGACGGCGGCTGCGCGCTGACCGTCACCCCCGAAAAGGGCGGCATGGCCACCTCCTTCACCAAAAACGGCGAGGAATATCTGTGGCTGCGGGACCGCAACTTTGAATCCACCGACCGCCCCCGCTGCGGTGTGCCGATTCTCTTCCCCAGCTGCAGCAATCCGGACAACAAGGTACACATCTTCGACGGGGTGGCCTATCCCATGGAAACCCACGGTTTTGCTGATCTGCTGCCCTGGAAGGTGACCTGCGCGGATGATTCCGCCATTGAGCTGACCCTGGCCCCCAACGGTCTGACCAAGTTCGTCTATCCCTTCGACTTTCTTCTGACCATGCGCTACACCCTGGCCGGCAACCGGGCCGAGCTGGCGCTGACCGTGAAGAATACCGGCGAAAAGGTCCTGCCGTTCAGCTTCGGGTTCCATCCGTATTTTGTGGCTTCCGCGCTGGAAAACGTACAGTTTGACATCACGGCTGCCACCTGCAGCGAGGACCCCAAGGGCGAGCAGCCCGCCGCCCCGGCCAGAATCACCCTGACCCGCAAGGAGGGGGCGGCGGATTCCATCCGTCTTCTGACCGGCGTGGAGAGTCCGATGGTCTTTACCGATTCCGGCAACGGACACCGGGTGACGGTGGACTTTGACGGCCATTTCGGCAAGGGTGTGCTGTGGCAGCAGGACGCCGAAAGCTTTGTCTGCATGGAACCCTGGAACGGCTGGGCCAACAGCGTCAACGAGCCCGGTCACCATGAGGAGCTTGCTCCCGGTGCTTCGCTGACTGCACACTGGGGCATTACCATTGAATAACTGACAGAAGGCCCGGCACTTCCTTTTCGCGGAAGGCCGGGCCTTTTGACAGGGGAATTTTCCTTTTCCGGCTTTCCCCTGCTATTGACAGGGTTCTGCCCCGATGCTACACTGACTCCGTAGGTTTATCCGACTGACGGCGGAAGCAAAAGGCCGCTGTGCCCTGCATCTGGCGGGGATATCCATACAGGTTCTTTTTAATAGAGGTAGTTTTCTTGTCCTGGCACCGGCATTTCCGGAGCACGCGGGCAAGCAGTTGAGGGGTTGTGAGATTTTATGACATTAGCGGAATTATCCATCGGTCAGGACGCCCGAATCCGGGCAGTGGGCGGTGAGGGTGCCCTGCGGCGGCACCTGCTGGACATGGGCCTGACCCCCGGCATTGAGGTCACTCTGCGCAAGGTGGCGCCCATGGGGGACCCCATTGAGCTGGAACTGCGCGGCTATGAGCTGACCCTGCGCCTGGACGATGCCAAGCAGATTGAAATTGAGGACGTGCACGAAACCGACCGTCCGGCGCCTGCCGAGACCCGGCACATGCCGGTACCGCACCCGGGCCATGGCGAGATCACCCATGCACCCAGCTACCGGGACCGGAAAAACGGCGACGTGATCCCCAAGGGGGACCCCATCACCTTTGCACTGGCCGGCAACCAGAACTGCGGCAAGACCACGCTGTTCAACCAGCTGACCGGCTCCAACCAGCATGTGGGCAACTTTCCCGGCGTGACGGTGGACCGCAAGGACGGCCAGATCCGCGGCCATGCTGAGGCCACCGTCACCGACCTGCCGGGCATCTACTCGCTGTCCCCCTACTCCAACGAGGAGATTGTCACCCGGGATTTCCTGTTGCAGCAAAAGCCCACCGGCATCATCAACATTGTGGATGCCACCAACATCGAACGCAACCTGTACCTGACCATCCAATTGATGGAGCTGCAGATTCCGATGGTGCTGGCGCTGAACATGATGGACGAGGTCCGCGCCAACGGCGGCACCGTCATTGTCAATGAGCTGGAAGCGCTGCTGGGCATTCCGGTGGTGCCCATCTCGGCGGCGCGCAACGAAGGCATCGATGAGCTGATCGAGCATGCCATCCATGTGGCCCGCCACCGGGAGATTCCCGGCCGCATTGATTTCTGCGAGGCCGGCGGAGACAACGATCCCCGGGGCGCCATCCACCGCTGCATTCATGCCATCGTCCACCTGATCGAGGACCATGCCCGCCGTGCAGGACTGCCGCCCCGGTTTGCCGCCACCAAACTGGTGGAAGGCGACGAGCCGATTCTGGAACAGCTGCAACTGGACCAGAACGAGAAGGAAACGCTGGAGCACACCATCGTGGAGATGGAGCGGGAAACCGGCACCGACCGGGAAGCCGCGCTGGCAGATATGCGCTTCCGCTTTATTGAGGGCGTCTGCGCCCAGACGGTGGTCCGCCCGGTGGAAAGCCGGGAGCACAAACGCAGCGTGGCCATCGACAAAATCCTGACCGGGCGCTACACCGCCATTCCCTGCTTTTTGCTGATCCTGGCCCTGGTGTTCTGGCTGACCTTCGGCGTGGTGGGCGCTGTGCTGTCCAACCTGATGTCGATGGGCATTGACGCACTGACCAATCTGGTGGACACCGGCCTGACGGTATACGGCATCAACCCGGTGGTGCACTCGCTGGTGATTGACGGCATCTTTGCCGGCGTCGGCACTGTGCTGGAATTTTTGCCCACCATTGTCACGCTGTTCTTCTTCCTGTCCATCCTGGAGGATACCGGCTACATGGCCCGTGTCGCCTTCGTCATGGACAAGCCGCTGCGCCGCATCGGCCTGTCCGGCCGCAGCTTTGTCCCCATGCTGGTCGGCTTCGGCTGCTCGGTGCCGGCCATCATGGCCACCCGTACCCTTTCTTCCGACCGTGACCGCCGCATGACGGTGCTGCTGACCCCCTTCATGAGCTGCTCGGCCAAGCTGCCAATTTACGCGCTGTTCACCGCGGCCTTCTTCCCGCGGCTGTGGCAGCCGGTGGTGATGGTGGCGCTGTATCTGATGGGTGTGCTGTTCGCGGTGGTGTATGCACTGATTCTGCGCGGCACCCGTTTCCGCGGCGAGCCGGTTCCCTTCGTCATGGAGCTGCCCAATTACCGCCTGCCCAGCCCCAAGAGCGTTGGCCAGCTGATCTGGGACAAGGCCAAGGACTTTATCCTGCGTGCCTTCACCATTATCTTTGTGGCCACCGTCATCATCTGGTTCCTGCAGACCTTTGACCTGCGGCTGAATGTGGCAGAGACCCCGGACGCCAGCCTGCTGGCGATGGTGGGCGGCTGGATCGCGCCGCTGTTTGCCCCGCTGGGCTTTGCCGACTGGCGGGTTTCCACCGCGCTGGTCACCGGCTTTACCGCCAAGGAGAACGTGGTTTCCACCCTGACGGTGCTGCTGGGCGGCGACACGGCCCTGCTGAACAGCATGTTCACCCCCTTTACCGCCTTTGTTTTCCTGACCTTTACCCTGCTGTACACCCCCTGTGTGGCGGCCATCGCGGCGGCCAGACGGGAGCTGGGCTCCGCCAAGGCGGCAGCCGGCGTGGTGGTTGCCCAGTGCGTCATCGCCTGGATCGCGGCCTTCCTGGTGCACAGCATCGGCCTGCTGATCGGCCTGGCATAAGGCAGGGACCTTTCCGCAACAACAGGAGGGATTTCCCATGAACCCGCAAAGTTTTATTGTCCTTGTGGTGATTTTTGTGCTGCTGGGTCTGGCGATCCTCTTTATCGCCAACAACGGCGGTTTCCAGACCGGCTGCAGCGGCCACTGTGCCAGCTGCCACCAGCGCTGCAGCACCCCCAAACCGGACAAAAAGCCGGAGGAGTCTGATTCGGCCTCCGACCAGGACAAAACCTGACCGGACAAATTCTGACACAAACGGCAGGGCCGCCCCGCAGTTGCGGGGCGGCCCTGCTTTATTGATGCCGTTCTTCAGCGCCGGAACAGGAAGGCATCAAAACCGGGATAGACAGCGGCACCGCCCAGCTGCTCCTCGATGCGCAGCAGCCGGTTGTATTTGGCGACCCGCTCGCTGCGGCTGGGGGCGCCGGTCTTGATCTGGCAGGTGTTCAGCGCCACAGCCAGGTCGGCAATGGTGGCATCCTCGGTCTCGCCGGAGCGGTGGCTGGCAATGGCGGTGTATCCGGCTTTGTGCGCCATCCGGATAGCGTCCAGCGTCTCGGACACCGTGCCGATCTGGTTGAGCTTGATAAGGATCGAGTTGCCGCAGTGTTCCCGGATTCCCCTGGCCAGGCGGCTGGTGTTGGTGACAAACAGGTCATCCCCCACCAGCTGGACCCTGCCGCCCAGTTCCCGTGTCATCAGCTGCCAGCCGTCCCAGTCCTCCTCATCCAGGCCGTCCTCAATGGACCAGATGGGGTACCGCTCGCACAGCTCCTTCCAGTGGTTCACCAACTCGGCGGAGGTGTACACCCTGCCGCACTTGGGCAGCCGGTAAATTCCTTTTTCATCGCTTTTCCACTCGCTGGAGGCGGCATCCATCCCCAGCACAAAATCCCGGCCCGGCTCATACCCCGCCTTGCAGATTGCCTCCAGAATCACCTGGATGGCCGCCTCGTCCCCGTCCAGGTCGGGGGCAAAGCCGCCCTCGTCCCCCACCGAGGTGGTCAGGCCCCGGCTGTGCAGGATTTTCTGCAACGCATGGAATACCTCGGCACACCAGCGCAGCGCCTCCCGGAAGCTGGGCGCCCCGGCGGGCAGGATCATAAACTCCTGCACATCCACTGTGTTGGCCGCGTGGGCGCCGCCGTTGAGAATGTTCATCATCGGCACCGGCATGGTACAGCCGTCGGCACCGCCCAGAAGCCTGTAAAGCGGCATCTGCCGGGCATTGGCGGCGGCCCTGGCACAGGCAATGGATACCGCCAGGATGGCATTTGCCCCCAACCGGGATTTGTCCGAGGTTCCGTCGGCCTGGATCATGGCGCGGTCCACCGCCCGGATGTCGGCAGCATCCATCCCGCGCAGCGCACCGTGGATGACGGTACGGATATTTTCCACCGCTTTGCAGACACCCTTTCCACCGTAGCGGGCGGGGTCGCCGTCCCGCAGTTCCAGTGCCTCAAACGCGCCGGTGGAGGCCCCGCTGGGTGCTGCGCCGCGGCCGATTGTGCCGTCGGTCAGATGGACCTCCGCCTCCACCGTGGGGTTTCCGCGGGAATCCAGAATCTCGCGGCCGACCACCTGTTCAATCTCCAAGCCATGCATGAGCATTTCCTCCTTTTCCTGTCCGGGCAGCATAGGCCGCCCCTGCTGTTCAGTATGGCATTCCTCTCCCGGGACTATACGCAAAATCTGCCCGCCCCCTGAAACAATCGGCCGGAAATTCCGTCCTGAAGGATAGAAACAAAATACGCCGTGTGAAGCGGCACACGGCAAAAACGGGAGGTATGTCAGATGAAACGCGGAAAACCGATGGTTCTGGTTTTGGCGGCAGGCGTTTTTGCCGCTGCCCTGTTTGCCTGGCAACGGGATTGGCCGCCCCGCCCTGCCCTGGGCTGGCTGCAGCGGTTGCAGCCGGAGGAAGTGACACAGATGGAACTGGTATATATGCCCCAGGCGCCGGAGGAACGCTATCACCTGCTGAAGGCGGAGGAAATTCCGGCTGCGGTGGAATTTTTCAACACCGCCCATGGCCGGTATCTGGCCAGCCCCGAGCCGGTGACGGGCGGCGGGGTTTCGGTTTACCTGACCTTGCAGGACGGCAGCCGTCATACCGTCACAAATGACGGGAACCAGTATCTCTTTGTGGACGGGGAATGCTATCTGCCCGGGTATGACTGGCTGTCCCGATGGAAAGATTCGCTTCCGCAGGCAGACGAACCGCTGCCGGAGGATTTTGTCTGGTGACCGGATCAGACACAAAGAAAGCGGCAGGGGAAATCCCCTGCCGTTTGTTGTTTTTTCAATTTCCGTGTCATTCCCTGCGTCGGCGGCCCAGGAACAGATAGTACCCCAGCCAGTCCAGCTTGCCGTACAGCGGGCTGCCGGTACGTTTGGCCTCGGCGGTGGTGTAAAGCAGGTGCAGATTTTTCCAAAAGACCGGCAGATAGTAGGCAGAATAGTTTTTCTCCCTGCGCATGGTGTGCAGCAGCTGCCGCAGCCAGGGATTGCACAGTGCCCGGATGGCCTTGTCCCGGCGCTGCCCCATCTGGGCGGGGTCCCTGCGCAAAATGTCTGCCACGCCCTCAGCCAATACCGTCAGCTCAGCCCGATGCAGCGGCAGCAGGTCCTCTGCGGGTACCTGCAGCGCGGTACAGGCGTCATTGAGCCGGGCGAAATGCCGGGGCCAGATGTCGCAGTAATCGCTGTGGTAACGGGTGGAAAGACTGGTGCCGCCCGTATCGCAGTTATAAAAGGTCAGGGGGGCATCCATCACCCAGAAACGCCATCCGGGCGTACTTTTCTGCAATGCAGCGATATAATCCAATACAAATTGTAAATCTTCGCCAAGTGTATACGATTCGTTGAATTGCAATTGTTTTGCCAGATCGGCCCGGTAGAGCTTATTCCAGGGCATGGCGATCAGGCAGTCCAGGTACAGCCGCGCCAGCGCCGAGGATGGGCAGATTTTACCGTCCGGCTGGGTCAGGGCATCGTCAAACTGGTCGGTGGTGTAATGCCACAGCACAAAATCATCGGGCGCCTGACGCTGGGCATCCACCGCAGCCTCCAGCGCGCCGTCCCGCAAGGCATCGTCCGAATCCAGGAATACGACAAACTCGGCATCCACCATTGCCAGCCCCGCATTGCGGGCACTGGAAACGCCTTTGTCCTCCTGGTGAATCACCTTCACCCGGCGGCTTTTGGCCGCCCAGGCATCGCACAGCAGGCCGGAATCGTCCGGACTGCCGTCATCCACCAGCACGCAGCTGACCCCGCCGGGGACATCCTGCGCCAGAATGCTGGCAACGCAGCGGTCAATGGTGTGCTCGGCCTTGTAGACCGGCACCACCACGCAGACAGTCGGTTTCATACGCGTTCCCCCAGGTCCGCCAGGATGCGCACCAGATTGTTGTAGTAGGTTTCGACCGAGAACCGCTTGGCCGTTTTGGCGCCGGCACGGCCCATCTCAGCGCGCAGGTCGGGATGGTCGCGCAGCATTTCAATGGCAAACGCCAGCTGGGCGGGCACGTCCCGGTTCAGGTCCACCAGCACTGCCTGGCTGCCGTCCAGATATTCCGGCATGCCGCCGCTGCGGGTGGCCAGTACCGGGCGACCGCAGGCCATGGCCTCAATGGCCACCAGCCCGGCCGCCTCCTGCACCAGGGTGGGCACGCAGACCAGATCGGCCAGCCGGTAATAGTCCGGCAGCGATTCATTGCGGATGAAGCCGGTGAACCTGACCCGGTTATCCAGCGTCCGGGCGACTGCCTCCAGCTTTTTCAAAAACGGGCTGGACTGGGTGCGTCCGAAAAAGGGACTGCCCACAATCAGCAGTTTGATCCGCTCATCCGGCAGCGAGGCGATGGCCTCCAGCAGCCGATGGATGCCCTTGTCCGGTTCCAGCCGGCCGCAGAACAGCACCACAAAATCCTCCGGCGAAAACCCCAGCGAAGCCCGCAGTTCCCGGTCCGGTTCCCCGGGGGTAAACCGTTCGGTGTCAATGCAGTTGTGCAGGATATAAGCGTTTTTTCGGTCCAGCGTGCTGGTTTTCAGATACTCGTCCCGGATGAACTCACTCAAAGCCAGCACACCGCCGTAAATATCATCCATCTGGCGGCTGCACTGGGTCATGCCGTGCAGGTGTGCCAGGCACCGCTTGCGACCGAACATCCGGCTGATGGCGGCACACTGGGTCAGGTTTCCGCCCTCGGCAATGATCCAGTCGGGCGGGGGCAGTTCCAAAGCCAGCGACAGCTGCACCTTCTGGTACCAGGGGTCGTAGGGTGCAGCGATGCCGAAGCACCGCTCCACAAAGGCCATGGGCCAGTAGCGCCGATGTCCCCGCGGACGGGCAATATACATCATTCGGGTGTGCTTCAGGTCGACGGCAGCCGCTTTGGCTTCCGGGTCCTCCACACTGGCACACAAAAGGTCCAGCTTTCCCTGACGCTCATTTTCCCGGATCAGATGGGTCAAAAGCGTTTCCACCGCGCCGCCCTGCACCGCCGGGATGGGCAGCGTCGAGGGCGGAATCAGCAGAACCCGGGGACGTTTTTCCTGTCGCTTGTCCGGCTTGACAAACTGCACGGCCGGGCCTCCTCACTTGGATTGAATTTTTATATTTCAGCAATGCCGCCCGCTTTGATGCACAAAGACGGGCGGCAGATGCTATTCGGTTGCGGATTATTTTTTCACCGGGCACAGGCTTTCGGCAGGCATCATCGACCAGCGGGCCGCCGACAGCTTCTCGGTCATCTTCAGCTGCTTGCAGTTGGGCAGGTAGCTGATCAGCCCCTGCATCAGGAACTGCTCCTTGGAGATTGCCTTGACCAGTTTGGGCTCGGGGCTCTGGCGGACCTTGGCGCAGAGGAACAGATACCGCCGCCAGCAGGCCGCATAGGCGTTGTCAATCACCGAGCGGTCGGCACCGTTTTCCACGTAGAAGCGGTACCGGTCAGCCAGGCCGTCCACCGCGTCGAAGGCTTCCGGCTTGATGTTGGTACGGCAGATGCTGCCGCTGCGCAGCCGGTAGCAGTAGAGCTGTTCGTCCAGGCAGACCACCTTGTCGCAGCGCCAGAACAGGCGGTGGGCAACAAAGTCGTCCTCATGCAGGCGGCCTTCCGGGTAATGCAGCAACTTCCAGACCTCGGCGCGGTACAGCTTGTTCCAGGCCACTGTGTAGTAGGTGCCGTTGGGCGCATAGAACCGGTTGAGCAGTTCCTTGCCGGAAAAGACCCCGGTCTCGCTGGGCATGGTGTAGGCAGGCGGTTCCGAACTGGAGCCGTCCTCCTGCACATCCTCCACCGCGCAGATGGACATATAGGCGTCATATTTCTCGCAGGCATCATAGAGCGTCTGCAGGTAGGTGGGGCGCAGGATATCGTCGGAGTCCACAAAGGCATAATAACGGCCCTGGGCGGCATCAATGCCGGTGTTGCGGGCAGCCGACAGGCCCTGGTTTTCCTGATGGATCACACGGACACGCTTGTCCTCCGCGGCGAACGCATCGCACATTGCCCCGCAGCCGTCGGTGGCACCGTCATCCACCAGAATCAGTTCAAACGTCTGGTCGAACTGCTGGTCCAGGATGCTGCGGATGCACTCCTCCAGGTAAGGCTTTGTATTGTAAATGGGTACAATCACGCTGACACAGACGCGTTCCATAAATTTGATCCCTTCCAACTCTGCAGAACCTCCTATGGGCAATTCACATCATCCGGGGACAGGCTTTCCGGAAAATCCGGGCCGCAGATCATCCTTTCCCCGCCGATTGACGCATCACAAAAATCGCTGTTTCAACAGCGTATAGGCCGCCAGCCAGCCCGGTGCCCCCAGCGCCACACCAATGCGGTAGGGCACCGCCAGAAGCGGGTGGGCATCCTGACGCAGCCGGGCGCGCAGTGCAGCGCGGGCCGCAGGCTGTGCCAGAATCCGGGCGAACAGGTCCCGGCGCCGGGCAAAGGAAAGATCTCCCCGGCAGCCGGTCAGCAGCCCGTACTGGTTCAGGCAGGCGCGCAGCCGGCTTTTGGCCAGATAAGGCGCCGGATCATATCCCCAGCGGCGCAGCATGGCCTCCAGTGCCGGGGCGGTGACCGTCTCGGCATCCAGCAGGTCATCCCGCAAACGACGGGACAGGGACCCACTTTGGCCATCATATTGGTAATAGTATACACCAGATACGCAGAAAATGGAAATGGTATTTTGTAAAAAAACTGTGTTGAACAGGACATCCTCATTGATTTTGAGACGTTCATCAAAGCGAAGTCCCGTCCGGCGCAGTGTCCCGGCCGAGAAAAGTTTGGGATATGGCGCCGCCAGATACCCGCTTTCAAACAGCAGCGTGTCCATGGCATCCCCCAGGTCGGCGGGGGTGGGATAGAATCCCGGGGCCAGCGGGCAGGGCGCCGGGCCGCTCTGGCGCTCCATACCGAACAGGATCAGCTGCGGGCGGGCGGCAAAAGCCGGCGGCAGCGCCTGCCAGAGGCCCGGCAGCAGGCAGTCGTCGGCGTCCACAAAGAGAATCCACTCCCCTGCCGCAGCGTCAAGGCCGGCGTTCCGGGCGGCGGAGGCCCCACCGTTTTTCCGGTGAAGCACCTTCACCCGCCGGTCCTGCGCGGCAAGTTTGTCACAAAGAGCCGGGGTCTCGTCGGTGGAACCGTCATCCACCAGAATCAGTTCCAGATTGCCGGGGGCATCCCGCAGAATGCTGTCCGCCGCCCGCTGCAGCGTCGCCGCTGCATTCCAGCAGGGTACGATGGCGGAAATGGCCGGCAGCGAAAACTCAGGCATCGGCTGCCCCCTGTTCTGCCGCCAGCACCTGCCGGTAGATTTCCAGCATGCGGGCCGCGTTGGCCGCCGGGTCATGGGCCTGGCGGGCCAAGTCGGCAGCCTTGCGGCCCAGCGCGGTGCCGTGGTCGGACAGTGCCAGTGTCCGGCAGATGGCCTCGGCCAATGCGTCGGCGTCCCCGGCCGGGCCGTACAGCACTGCGGCAGCGCCGCCAGCCGTCACATCCGGCACGCCGCCCACCGCTGCTGCCACGCAGGGCATGCCCAGCAGCATGGCTTCGCCCAGACTGTTGGGGCTGTTTTCACTGTAAGAGGTCAGCAGGAACAGATCCGCATCCAGATACGCCTGCCGCATCTGTGCCGCCTGCAAAGGCCCGGTATACTGTACATGTCCTTCCAGTTTGCCCCGGGCAATCAGTTTTTTGCACCAGGTCTGGTACGGGAACATGGCGTCAATGACCGGGCGCAGCAGTTTGCCCTTGTCCAGCGGTGACCAGCCGGCAATGCGCAGCACCGCCCCCGGCCATTCCCGCAGGACGGCGGGCATGGCCTTGAGCAATGTGTGCAGGTTTTTCAGTGGATAGTTGCCCTGGCTCAGCAGCAAAACCGGTCCCTGGCCGTATTCCCGGGCACGCCAGCTTCCGGCAGACTGCCAGAACACCGGACGCAGCGTTTCGTTGCAGGGATAGTACCGGGCATCGGGTGCCAGCCGGGCAACCGCACGCCGGTCAAACCCGGTGCGGCCGGTCACATGGCGGGCGCCCGCCAGCAGACGGGCCTCGCTTTGCGCCAATGCGTCAAAGTTTGCCTGCATTTTATCCAAAAGGCCGCCGGGTACCACCCGGTCAATGCCCCGCTGTATCCAGTTGGAATGCCGATATTGCGGCGGCACATCGTCACACAGGTGTTCGGCGCAGTCGCACATGACACCCTGAATGCCAACCAATACCTGCAGGTTCTGCCGCGCGGCCTCCTGCTGCATGGCAAGGGCCGCTGTATATTCGGTGCCCCAGATGTGGACAAGGTCCGGCTGCAGCCGGGCCAGAATCGCCCCGAATCCGGAAACATCCGGCACAACCAGATACCGCACGCCATCTGTCTTGCCGGATCTGGCTGTTTTGGTGCGGGCATCCACACTGACCACCGTCAGCGGCAGCTCGGCCGGCAGGGCTGCCAGCATTCCCGACAGCCAGCCGCCGCCCACCTGCCCCGCAGGCAGTCCCACCGCCACAGCGGCCTCCGGCAGCGTGACGCTGACCAGCCACAAAATCTTCGGCATGAAATTCCTCCTTGGTAAAACCGAACGCAGCCTGTCAGCGGGCTGCCACCTCCACAAACCGCCGGGCCACTGCCTCGGGGGTGAAGTCGGGGAAGATGGCCGCCGCCTGGGCAAAGCTCATGGATTTGCCGGCGTTTTGGTGCAGCCAGCTGCGCAGGGCGGCAATCACCTGCGGAGTCGCCCCCTCAGACGATTGCAGCACCAGGGCCAGCGGATACCGGGCCAGGTACGGCAGCGCGGTGTCCCTGCTCCCCGCCGCCAGATGCAGAATCGGTCGTCCGGTCGCAAAATATTCAAACAGTTTGCTGGGGATCTGGTTATCCACCGCATTGCCCAGGTTCAGCAGAATATCCGCCTGGCCGACCAGCGTCCGGGCATGGGCGGGCGGGACCGGACCGTACAGCTCCGCCCGGGCGCCCAGCACCCGGCGTGCCGCTTCGGCCTGCCTGGGGAAATGTTCCCAGCCGCGGCCCACCATGGTCAGGTGCACATCCGGGTCATCCAGTTTGGTGAACAGCTCCAGTGCAAAATCCGGCGCGCGCAGCTCCGGATACAAAGTGCCGCAGAAAACACAGCGGATCTCGCCGCGGCCACGGTTGGGGTCCACCACCTCTGCCTGGGGCGGCACCAGCGACGGAAAAGCCAGCTCAAACACCCGGTCCTTGCAAGGAGCCAGGGGCCCCTCCTGGTAGTCCGGCAGCGCCTGATGGGTAACAAAAGCGGTGTCCACCGATTTCAATAGCTGCAGTTCCCGCGCCCAGCCGCCCGGGGCCTGATAGCTCCGGTTGGCGGCATAGGGGTCCATCAGCCACAGCACCTTTTTGCCGGTGATGCGTGCCTGTTCCAGTGCAAAGGCAGCCCGGTAGGGCGCCGCCACAACCGTGACAAAATCAAAATGATAGATGGCATCCAGACGCTCGATTTCCAGACGGGTATCTTCCACCCGGCGGGGTTTGTGCAGCACCAGCTGGCGGAACGCAGCGCCCACCGCGGTGGGGTGCATGGCCAGCCGCGCCAGCCGCACCGGGACCGGGCTGCCCTGACGGGAACCGTTTTCCAGCGCCTGGTTCATCATCCGCTCGTCGGGAAACGGCAGATCATGCAGCACCACCCCGTTGGGGGTTCCGGCACCGGCAGGCGCAGGCGGGGGATTTTTCCCGTCCCACAATTCCAGCAGATGGACCTGGTGGCCCTGGTCAGCCAGACAGGCAGCCAGCCTCCGCCCCAGTTCCGGATTGACCGCCTGGGGGGCTTCAACGCTGTCAACAACAAACAAAAAGCGCATATGGCAGCTCCTTTTTATGAAAAGCGGGTCCGAAATATCGGGCGCCGCAGTATGTCAAAGAAAATCAGAAATGCGGGGGCCTGCGTCAGGCTCTGTCCCGCAGCATTACCCGGAACAAAAGCCGGGCAGGTCCGGGAGCATAGATACTGGCAAGTGCCGCCAGCCGCACCGCTCCGGGCAGTGCAGGGTTTGCCCCCTGTTCCGGGTCCTTGCGACCTGCGCGCAGACGGGCTCTCAGATCCGCCAGAGCCGGGTCCAGCGCCAGGTCATGGGGACGACGGAGAATCCGGCTGGCCAGATATGCCAGTTTTTCGTAGTAAAAGGCACCGGCACTGGCACGGAAATTGTCCGGTGCGGTTTCCAGGATGGTACAGGCGGCGGTCAGGTGATCCCCGATCTCCGCCGCCGTGAGTGCCCGATGGCTAGAGGACCCGGCATGCTGGCGATAATGGTAGCCGGCAAAGTCGCAAAAGGCAATGCCCGGCACCTGCAGGAATGCCTTCCAGTTGGCCAGCAGGTCCTCGTTGTGGGTCAGGCCGTTATTCAGAAGTTCCGGTGTCATCAGAGCGGAATCGTACAATTTGTTGCAGAGGCTGTAATCCACCCGGTGGTCGTGGAGCAGCGCATCCAGATGGGCGGGGTCTTCCAGCGTGGTGTGGTCCCGGGGCGGGTCGGCGTTCAGAGCCGGCGCATCCCGGAAGGTATCAAACCGGCAGCAGGCTATGGGAAGCATGGTGGCCTCGGCCGCCTGCAGCAGCGTTTCCAGAAAAGCCGGGTGCAGCAGATCATCGGCGTCGCAAAAGGATATGTATTCGCAGTTTGCGGCCTGTACCCCTGCGGCACGGGCCGCAGCAGGGCCGCCATTTGGCAGATGCAGCACAGTGAATCGGTCGTCCCGCGCCGCCCAACGGTCACAAATTTCCGCCGAGCCGTCGGTGGAACCGTCGTCCACCAGAATGGCGCAGAACTCGGAAAAGCTCTGTGCGGCAAGGGAAGTCAGGCAGAGCGGCAGATACTCCCTGGCGTTATAGACCGGTACCACCACCGCGATGCGTGCAGACTTCATGGATTCACCTCGGCATATCGTTTTATGTAGAATTGCTGCAAGATCCGGGCGGAAGTACGCACGTCGTACCCGGCGTCCTCCGCCTGCTGCCTTGCTTTGGGGTTGCGGGTCAGCGGCGAAGCGCAGATGGCCTCTGCCCAGGCCGCCGGGTCCTGCAACGGCAAGAACTGCACCCCGTCGGCAAAGGCCGCATCCCGGTCCACGGTATCCGACACAAAGCAGGGCAGCCCTGCGGTCTGTGCCTCCACCAGAACCACCGGCAGTCCCTCGAACAGGCTGGGCAGCACAAAGGCATCCATGGCGGCGTAGCAGTCCGCGGTATCGCTGCGCACCCCGGCAAAGATCACCCGATCGGCCAGGCCAAGTGCTGCGGTTTTTTCCCTTGCCTGCTGCTCCAGTGCACCGGTGCCGATCAGCACCAGCCGGGCCTGCGGGTCCCGGGCATGAATGGCAGCAAAAATGTCCAGCAATCCCAGATGGTTTTTCTGCTCGGAAAACCGCCCCACATGGCCCAGCAGCCGGGCAGACTCCGGCACCTGCCAGGCGGCCCGAATTTTTGCCCGGGCCGCCGGGTCAGGGTTTGCGAACCGGTCCACCTGAATGCCGTTTGGCAGCACGGTAAAGGGGCTTTTGCCAAAGAGCATCTGCCCTGCCTTCCGGCTGCAGGCAAACCGGTCGGTGAGCAGATGATTGAAGCGGCTGCTCATCATCCGGTCCAGCGTCCCCACCAGATTAGGTTCATAGGCGGTGTTGTGACTGTGCCCCACCCGCACCGGCACACCGCGGCGGCGGGCCGCCCGGTTGTAGAACATACCGAATCCGCTGTAATGGCCGTGGAGAATCCGGTAGGGATGCCCGGCAAAAAAGCGGTCCAGCTGATGCAGGTAACGGGGAATGTTATTGTCCTGCCGGACGGTCAGTTTGGTGATCTGCCCGCCCAGGGACCGGATTTCCTCATCGTAAAAGCAGGGTTTGTCGTAGTGGTACAGAAAATCAAACTGCACCTGCGTGCGGTCAATGGCACGGTAGACATTCATGACGAAAGTCTCCATGCCGCCGGCATCCATGGCCGGCATCACCTGTAAAACCCGGATGGGTGCCATGCGGCGTTGCCTCGCTTTCCTGTTTTGGCGCTGTCAGTCCTCCGCCATCAGCTGGACCCGGGCCCGCTGCATCTCGGCACGGACCTGGTCCGTCACTTTGGGGTAGGACGGCGCACATTTCTGCAGCGCCTCCACCACGATCTCCGACACCAGATAGCGGGTATACCACTTCTGGTCGGCAGGCAGCACATACCAGGGGGCATGCTCGCTGGCGGTGGCGTTGATGACCTTTTGATAAAGCTGATTGTATTCGTCAAACCGGGCGCGCTCGGTAATATCTGCTGCGGAGAACTTCCAGTTCTTGTCGGGGGTGTCAATGCGGGCCAGAAACCGTTCTTTCTGTTCGCCCTTGGACAAGTGCAGGAAGATTTTCACCACCCGGAAGCTGTTTTCGTACAGATACTCCTCAAAATGGCAGATCTGATGGTAACGCTTTTCGAAAAACTCCCGGTCGCTTTCCTGCAGCACCCGGTCAGCCATGCGGTAGCCTTTGTGCAGCTGATGCATCTGGACCACCAGCACGTCCTCGTAGTAGCTGCGGTTGAAGATGGAGATTCCGCCCCGCGGCGGCAGGCAGCGCCCCACCCGCCACAGATAGTCGTGCTCCAGCTCGGTTTTGGTGGGCTGTTTGAAGTTGTAGACGGTGACGCCCTCAGGGTTGAGGCCGCCCATCACGTGCTTGATGGTGCCATCCTTCCCCGCCGCATCCAGCGCCTGCAGAAGGATGACCATACCTTCCCGGCCATCGGCATAGAAGGCTTCCTGCAGCGATTCCATTTTTTTCAGGTTGGCCGCAGTCTTTTCCGCATACTCGGCTTTTTTCCCTTTTTCGGTGCCCGCATCGGTGGGCAGGCGGGAAAGATCACAGCTTGTTTTTCCATCAAAACGGTATGCATCGGCTTTCATATCGGTACGCCTCCTGGGGCAAACAGCTCCATGTTCAGTATACCCGTTCGGCAGCCGATATGCAACGGCGAACCGGGAAAAAAGAATGACATCTTTCGTCAGAAAGTGCATTTTGACATATGTGTCCAGGTTGCACACGGCAAGCCGGGGGCACCGTTCCATCCGCAGCAAAGGAGGCTACGGGTCAGTTTCGCCGGTTCCGCGGTCGGAATGGTCTATACCAGGTTTTGGAGAACGCTATGCCGCCAGCCGGGGACTGTCCCGTTTCCTTATATTATAGGCCTTTTCCAGCCGGGCAACACCGGATTTTCACCGGTCTGACCAAAACGATCCCCTTGTTTTTGTGCAGGCCGGCAAATTTTTTCAAAAATTGTTTTTCCGAAAATGAGAGTATTCAAGAGCATTTGAGAGTATTCAAGAGTGTGCAGGGAATCAATTAAAATTTTCGGCTTTTTGGTATTGACGAACCACCGCGGATTTGCTATAATCTCTCATGCGCGAAACGGCGCGGCGCTGTTGCCGCGCTTTACGATAAGCGGGACAGGCTGTACAACCGGCACAGTCCCGGCGCTTTTGGAAACAAGATGGAGGTTTACACTATGAGCACTACTCTCGCAAAGCCCGCAGAGATGGCTGACCGCAAGTGGTATGTGATCGACGCCGCGGGCAAG
>CAJFMB010000013.1 GCA_904390925.1 uncultured Subdoligranulum sp. | reverse complement strand
TGCGGTGGTCGCCATGCCGGGTTTTCTGCTGGGTCTTCTGTTCATCATGAACATCAAGCTGCGCAAATCCCCGTTTGATTTGTCCACCAGCCACCATGCCCATCAGGAAATCGTCAAGGGCCTTACCACCGAGATGGCCGGCCCCACCCTGGCGGTGATGAACATCGCCGAATACTACGAGGTCACCATGATGCTGG
Organism: uncultured Subdoligranulum sp.; assembly: GCA_904390925.1. Classification (GTDB taxonomy): domain Bacteria; phylum Bacillota; class Clostridia; order Oscillospirales; family Ruminococcaceae; genus Gemmiger. The sequence continues at coordinate 41,685 of CAJFMB010000013.1, read as the reverse complement.
GCCTGGTGGGACTGTTCTTTGTCAACAGCGACCCGGTCAGCTGGCCGCTGGCGGTGGTTGCCTGCCTGTTTGCCTTTTTCCTGGAAACGCTGTGGGACAATATCAGCGCCCGTGTCAAGTGGCGGACGCTGCTGGACAGCTGCTGGGTGGTCACTCTGCTCACCGGCGGACTGAACGGTCTGATTCTCATGCTGATGCGATAAGAGGGGGCGAAAAGGTATGGCAGATTTGAAACTGGCAAAATCGCCCTGGATGCTCCATTATGACGGCAGCAGCTGCAATGGCTGCGACATTGAGGTACTGGCCTGCACCACGCCCAAATATGACATCGAGCGGTTTGGCATCATCAATACCGGTGACCCGTTCCAGGCGGATATTCTTCTGATCACCGGCGGTGTCAATTTTCAGAACGAGCAAGTCATCAAACAGCTTTACACCCAGATGCCGGACCCCAAGGTGGTTGTGGCGGTGGGCATCTGTGCCTGCACCGGCGGTGTGTTCAAGGACTGCTACAACATCAAGGGCGGCATTGATACCGTCATCCCGGTGGATGTGTATGTGCCGGGCTGTGCGGCCCGTCCGCAATCCATCATTGACGGTGTGGTCCGGGCACTGCAGATCCTGCAACAGAAGCGGGAGGCCTATGCGGCCAGCCACAAACACGGAAAAGCGTGAGGGGGACAGGGATGGAAGCAATGAATACGATTGAGCCGATCACCATGGTGGAGTTCATTCCCCAGGTTCTCCGGTTCAAGATGGATGGCTGGCGTGTGGCGCAGATCTGCGCCACACGCCTGGCCGATGGCTATGAACTGAGCTATTCCTTCGGGAAAGGCTGTGACATGCGGACGCTGCGGCTGACCGTCGCCGACGAGGAGACGGTCCCCAGCATCACGCAGATTTATCCCGGCGCCTTCCTGCAGGAAAATGAGGCGGCCGAGCTGTTCGGCGTAAAGATCGAAAGCATTGATCAGGATTATCACGGCAAACTCTATCGCATTGCCAAAGAGACGCCGTTCAAGCAGAAGGGGTGATCGCAAATGGCAAAGCAAAGCGTGGTACCCTTTGGTCCCCAGCACCCGGTCCTGCCGGAGCCGGTCCATCTGGATCTGGTTCTGGAGGACGAGGTGGTTGTCAAGGCGGTGCCCAGCATCGGCTTTATCCACCGCGGTCTGGAAAAACTGGTGGAGACCAAGGATTTCAAGGAATATGTCTATATCGCAGAGCGGGTCTGCGGTATCTGCAGCTTTGGCCACGGCATGGGCTACTGCCAGTGCCTGGAGGACATCATGCATGTGGAGATTCCGCCCCGCGCCAAGTATCTGCGTACCATCTGGATGGAGATGAGCCGTGTCCACAGCCATCTGCTCTGGCTGGGACTGCTGGCCGACGCGCTGGGCTTTGAGAGCCTGTTCATGCAGAGCTGGAGACTGCGGGAAAAGATTTTGGATATGTTTGACGCCACCACCGGCGGCCGGGTGATTTTCTCGGTGAACTGCGTGGGCGGTGTGCTCAAGGATATGGACGACACGATGCTGAAAACCATCGTGGATACCGTCAATGACATGGAAAAGGAACTGCGCCCCATTGCGGAGGCCTTCCTGCACAACTATACGGTGGGGACCCGCCTGTACGGGCTGGGTGTTCTCAGCGCCGAGCATGCCCAGATGATGGGTGCGGTAGGACCCACTGCACGGGCTTCCGGCGTTTCCTACGATGCGCGGGAGCTGGGGAGTGCTGCCTATGGGGATCTGGATTTCGAGCCGATCATCTCCAAGGAAGGCGACTCTCTGGCCCGGTGCGACGTGCGGATCCGGGAAATCTTCCAGTCCTTTGATCTGATCCGTCAGGCTGCCGCCAAAATCCCGCAGGGCCCCATTGCAGTCCCGGTGAAGGGCAATCCCAACGGGGAACACTTCCTGCAGTTTGAACAGCCCCGCGGCGAAGCAATTTACTATATCAAGGCCAACGGCACCCGGTTCATTGACCGGTTCCGGCTGCGCACCCCCACCACCAGCAACATTCCGGCTATGCTGGAAATGCTCAAGGGTTGCCAGCTGGCGGATGTGGCGCTGCTGATTCTGACCATTGACCCCTGCATCAGCTGCACGGAGAGGTGAGACAAATGGAACAACGCAAGCGTGACGCCAAGCCCTATCCCTGGCGGGCCTTTCCCTTTGCGGGAACGGTTTTGAAAAATCTGTTTTCCAAACCGGTCACCACCGGCTATCCCTTTGAGCCTGCCCAGTATCCGCAGCGGATGCGCGGGCATGTGGAAATCAAAATTGAGGATTGCATCAGCTGCGGACTCTGTGCCCGCAACTGTCCGCCCGGCGCGCTGAAGGTGGACCGGGCAGCCGGTACCTGGACCATCAACCGGTTTGACTGTGTGCAGTGCGGCAACTGCACCAATGTCTGCCCCAAAAAGTGTCTGTCCATTGTGCCCGGCTACACCACCCCTTCCACCCAGAAGTCCAGCGAGACCTTTACCCGGCCCAAAACGCCGGATGCCCCCGCGGCGGGCAAGGCCGGCGGCAAACCGGAAAATGACCCTGCCAAGTGCGTTTACTGTACCCTGTGCGCGAAAAAGTGTCCCCAGGGCGCCATTACGGTGGACCGGGCAGCCAAAAGCTGGCAGCTGGACCCGGACAAGTGTGTCGGATGCGGCATCTGCGCCGCCTCCTGCCCGAAAAAGTGCCTGACGCTGAAATAACTTATAAGCAAACAAAACCGGCGTGTCGGAGAATTGACTCTGACACGCCGGCTTTTGTATGGGTTGTGCTTTAATCCGCGGCGACAATGATACCACCGCCGACCACATAGCCGTCTTTGTAGAAAACAGCACTCTGTCCCGGGGCAGCGGCCCGCACCGGCTCGGCGAAGATTGCGGTCAGGGTGCCGCCTTCCTCTGTCACATGACAGGCAGCCGGTTTTGCTGTGCTGCGTACCTTGGCAAGGTAGTCGCCTTCGGCCAACGGCTTGCCGTCCGGGGTCGCCACATTGCCCACAATGACGCGGGTATTGAACTCACCGCCGCTTTCCGCCAGCTGAATGTCACCGCTTTCCAGGATGGTCCGGACAAACAGCGGCCGTCCGGCGGCAATGCCCAGCCCCTTGCGCTGGCCCACCGTGTAGTGGTCCACGCCCAGATGCGGCCCCAGATCCTCGCCGTCCGGGCCGATGAAACGCCCTGTTTTGGGCTGCATCCCACGGGCACGGATAAAGCCCGCATGGTCACCGTCAGGGATAAAGCAGATCTCCATGGAATCCGGCGCGTCGGCGCACTCCAGCCCGATGTCCCGGGCAATTTCCCGCACATCGTCCTTTTCAAACTCACCCAGCGGCAGGACCAGCCGCTCCAGAAGATCGCCGCCCAGCCGGTAGAGCATGTAGGTCTGGTCGCGGGCAGCACTTTCCGGGGCGCACAGGCGGCAGACGCCGTCGGCACACCGCTCAATGCGGGCATAGTGTCCGGTGGCAATATAGTGGATGCCCAACGCATCCGCCTTTTCGGCCAGCAGCCGAAACTTGACCGCGGGGTTGCAGAGAATACAGGGGTTGGGGGTACGGCCGGCACAGTAGCTTTCGCAGAAGGGGGTTACCACCTCCCGCTCGAAGGCCTCGCCGGCATCCACCACATGGACCCGGATACCCAGCGTTTTGGCGGCAGCCTTTGCCTCGGCAACCGCGGCTTCATGGACAGGGGAGAAGCGGATCACCGCACCCTCCACCGCAAAGCCCTGCTCCTGCAGAATCCGCACCGTCACGCTGGAATCCACGCCGCCGCTCATGCCCACAAGCACCCGGTCCTGCTTTTCGTATGTGTTGAATCCGTCCATCTGGATCAGACCTCCGTTCCATTTTGTGTGTTAACCGCTGGCGCTGGTGTACCGCCGCATGGCGCGCCGCCAGAGAATCCGCTGCAACAGAAATACCAGCACCGGTGCGATCAGTCCCCAGGCGATCATCGCCGGGGACAAGGCCCCCATCACAAACAGGGTGGGCAGGTTGGTGATCAAAAACACCGGCAACAGAAAAATCCCGATCCGCTGCAGCCATTTGGGATACAGGTTCATCGGCGTATTGTTGAAATCAAATACCGCCGAGGACAATGCCTGCGATCCGTTGTTTGAAACAAACCAGAACGACAGAAGTTCCGGGATCAGAAACAGGCAGTAGGTCAAAAACCATCCTGTCATACAGAATACCACAAATCCTGCCACGTTGGCAAAGGTGACAGGCAACCCCTCCTGCTGCCAGCCGTAAACAATCAGCACAATACCGCACAGGACATCGGGAATCGGCATTCCGAAATCCAGCTTGCGCAGCGTCACCAGAAACTGGGTGTTTACCGGTTTGGTCAGCAGCATGTCCAGGCTTCCATCCCGCACCGACAGCGGAAGGGCCCAGTAGTTGGGATAAATGCCCATGTAGATGCCGGTCACCATAATATAAGTGCCGATGCACATCAGCATTTCGTTGGCGGTCAGGCCGTTGATTTCAGTCCCGGCGTTCAGGATCAGCACCGCATACATCAGCTTGATCAGCATATAGCCGCACTCCACCGCGATGCCTGCCACAAAATTGATGCGGTATTCCATCTGTTCCATCAGGGAATACTTGGCAAAGGTGCCCAGAAGACCCAGATAATATTGGAACCTCTTCCATACGTGTGCCATTTGCGCACCTCCCGTCAGCCGCCCACAGCGGTGTAATGCCTGGCGCCCTGCCGCCACAAAAGGGTGTGCAGGGCGGTGAAGACGGCAATCCATCCCAGCTGCGCAAGGAACCCCAGCCCGATCTGGTTCATGGTCAGCTGACCGTTGACAATATTGACGCAGAACTGTGTGGTATACCCAAAGGGCAGAATGGAAGCCGCAGCCGCCGCAGCAGGACCAAAGATATCCAGCGGAAATACACCGCCGCTGATGACCATGATGACAATGGAGATGGTGCCGAACAGCTGGCTGATCTCGGTCAGCCAGAACCCAAGCAGCGCAATGGAAAAGAGGATGGAAAAATTCAGAACCACTGCCAGTACCAGGGAAGCCCCATACAGACCCAGCCGCAGCAGGTCAAACGGCATGCCCAGCCAGGCAGACGCACCGCCCAGCACAGCGACGGCCACAAGCAGCAGAAACACCACGGCTGCCGCCTTGCTTCCCGCAAATTCCGCAAAGCAATATCCGCCGTAGTGGACCGGCTTGATCAGGTACTTGTTCAGTCCGCCGTCCTTGATGTCCCGGGCAACGTCGTTTTCAAATCCGGTGGCCACAATGCGGGAGGTAATGCCTGCCAGCAGGGTATACAGAATCATCTGCTCATAGGTATACCCGTTGGTATCGGCGGCACCCGCCGCATACAAAGCTGTCCAAAGATAGACCTGCATGATAATGGGAAAAATGCAGCTGGCCAGACTCAGGAAGAAGTCCGCCCGGTATGCCATGGCTTTCTGCATGCCCATGGCAAAAACATAACCGTATCCTGCCGGCTTCATTGGGCATTCACCCCGGCTTTCTGGTAGAAATAGGCGATGCCCTCCTCGATGGGAATATCCTTGACATCCAGGTCCACCACCGGCAGTACGCGGAACATCTGCTGCAGGCAGAGTTCCAGCCCGGCACGCTCCACCTCCAGCAGGGCAGTATTCTGCTGCAGCTGGCGCACAGTGCCGAATTCGCCCAGTTCCCCGGCATTCAGATCCCGCTGCGCTTTGATGGAAACCAGCTTTTTGTGGCCGAATACCTCGCTGACTTCGGCCAGAGGCCCGTCAAAAACCACACTGCCATGGTTGATGATGATACTGCGCGGGCAGATGGCCTCAATGTCTGCGGTGTAATGGCTGGTCAGCAGAATGGTGGTTTTGGTCTGCTGGTTGTAGTAGTGCAGAAAATCCCGGATGCTGCGCTGGGACAAAATGTCCAGACCGATGGTCGGCTCGTCCAGATACAAGATTTCCGGGCGGTGCAGAAGCGCGGCGATCAGTTCCATCTTCATCCGTTCGCCCAGCGACAGCCTGCGCACCTGTACCTGCAACAGACTGCGCACGTCCAGCAGCTCGGTCAGTTCGTCCAGCGTGCGCCGGAAGGCATCCGGATCGATCTGGTAAATGCGCCGGTTCAGCTCAAAGGTATCCAGCGCGGGCAGGTCAGGCCACAGCTGGGTTTTCTGGCCCATGACAATGGCAAAACGGCGCTGGTATTCGCGTCTGCGCTCCCAGGGAACAAAACCTGCCACCGTAGCGCTGCCGCTGGTGGGATACAGTATGCCGGAAAGCATTTTCAGGGTGGTGGTTTTTCCGGCGCCGTTCGGCCCCAGAAGACCGACTGCCTCGCCCTTCTCAACCGAAAAACTGACGCCGTCCACGGCGGTCTTTTCCAGTGTCTTCCGCACAAACAGATTGTGGATGGAGCCTTTCAGCCCCTTTTGCTTGACAGAGTAGGTGAATGTCTTGGTCAAATCCCTGACAGTGATGATCTCCATGGTCCGCCTCCGTGCCGCAGAAAAAATACGGCCGCATCGCCAAAAATCCTGCCCGAACGGGCAAAGTAGAGACAGTGTATCATTTGCAGGGAAAAAGTCAACGGGATCTGAAAAATAGTCGTCACGTCCACCCGGGCGTTTCCGGGCTGCCGGTCAAATCATGCCTGCCGGCCGCCGTATTTCTTGCTCTGTTCCACGGCCATGCGGTCACAGCGCTCGTTTTCCGGGTGCCCGGCGTGGCCTTTCAGCCAATGGTAATGGATGGTGTGTTTTTCGCTTTCGGTCAGCAGCTGCGCCCACAGATCGGCGTTCAGGGCAGGGGATTTGTCCGCCTTGCGCCAGCCCCGGGCACGCCAGCCCTTCGCCCAGCCCTTTTCCAGCCCGTTGATCACATACTGGCTGTCGGAATACAGGTCAATGTCACAGGGCTCCTTCAGCTGACGCAAAGCCTGCAAAAGGCCGGTCAGCTCCATGCGGTTGTTGGTGGTCTCGGCCTCTCCGCCGCTGAGTTCCTTCTCATATACCTTGCTTGCGGTGCGAAAACGCAGTATTGCGCCCCAGCCGCCCGGGCCGGGATTGCCGCTGCAGGCCCCGTCGGTGTAAATTTCAATATGCTTCATGCCAAACTCCTGCTAAATATTCGCAGTGCCGTCTATACTATAAAAGAAGAGGGCACCGGATGACTGTACCGGTTTCGCCGGACAACGGGTTTTGCTGCCCGGATTCTCCCTGTCATTATACCTGTTCCGCCCATCCACGGCAAGGGGCGGCGACCCCGCCGACGTTGACAAGGCCCTGGACAGGCCGTATAATATCTGTAACTGTAGTGTTTGTGCCGTTTCGTGTTTTTCCGGATTTACCCTGCAAATTGCCGTACAGGCGGGCTGCCTGTGGCGGTACCGGTTCTGCTCAGGGCAGAATGGTACGCCCCGTTTTTCTCTGGCAGCAGGGAAAAGGAGACACGGCAAATGCGCTGCCCCATGACGGCAGCAGCATGACCCGTTGCGCAGCATCTGGTAGTTCTGCGTTGCCCCGGTGATGCAATGTTCACACGGGAAACGCTGTTAAAGTTGTCTTTACAATTGCATTTTATACCCGCAAAGGCGCGGCATCCCACTGGCGAAGTATCCTTCGCAGTGCAGGGTGTCAGCTTTGCCGAGCCATTATTCGGAGGTTTCAATGGAAGATTTCAACGACAAGCGTCAGCCCAACCGTACCAAACTGCCCCGCGCTCCCCGCAACAATGCGCAGCGCCGTCCCCGCCGTGCCGTAAACCCGCAGCCGGCGGAAACCGAATCCGCTGTCGAGGTGGTGGTGCAGCCTTCCCGCCCGCAGCGTTCCCCGCGTCCCCAGCGCACCCGCCGCAATCCTGCCCCGCAGGCAACCGCGGCCGCACAGGCGCCGCAGCAGAATCCCCGCCCGCGCCGTCGTCCGGCAGGGCGCAACCACATGCAGGCGGTGGAGGCCCAGCCGGCCATCCCCATGCACATCTGCCCGCTGGGCGGTCTGGGCGAGGTTGGCAAGAACATCACCCTGTATGAGTGCCAGGGGGATATGATTCTGGTGGACTGCGGTTCGGTGTTCCCGGACAACGACATGTTCGGCATTGACCTGGTCATTCCGGATTTCACCTATGTGCTGGAAAACAAGGACCGCATCAAGGGCCTGTTCATCACCCACGGTCACGAGGACCACATCGGCAGCCTGCCGTATCTTCTGCGGCAGTTCAATGTTCCCATCTATGCCACCAAGCTGACCATCGGCCTGATGCGCAACAAGCTGGAGGAGCACGGCCTGGCTGCCAGCGCCAAATTCAACGAGATCCGCCCCCGGCAGAAGGTCCGTCTGGGCTGCTTTACCGTGGAGCCTATTCACGTGAACCATTCCATTCCCGATGCGCTGGCCTATGCGATTGAGTGCCCGGCCGGCATCGTGATTCACACCGGCGACTTCAAGATTGACTATACGCCGCTGTCCGGCGATGCGGTCACCGACCTTTCCACCATTGCCGAATATGGCCGCCGGGGGGTTCTGGCCCTGCTGGCCGACTCCACCAACGCCGAGCGTCCCGGCTTCACTGCCACCGAGCAGACGGTGGCCGAGGGCGTCCGCGCCCTGTTCAACCGTGCCCGTAAAAAGCGGATTATTGTGGCCACCTTTGCCTCCAACATCTACCGCATCCAGCAGATCATCGACCTGGCCATCGAGTCGGGCCGCAAGGTGGCGGTCAATGGCCGCAGCATGGTCTCCAACACCGAGATGGCCAAGGAACTGGGCTACCTGCATGTGCCGGACAATGTGCTGATCGACATTGAGGAAGTCAACAAGTACCCGCCGGAAAAGGTGGTGCTGATCACCACCGGCAGCCAGGGCGAGCCGCTGTCGGCTTTGTCCCGCATGGCTCAGGCCAGCCACCGCAATGTCAAGGTCGGCCCCGGTGATTTCATCATCATCTCGGCCCGTCCCATTCCCGGCAACGAAAAGACGGTCACCAAGGTGGTCAATGGCCTTCTTGCCCTGGGCGCTGAGGTCATCTACGAGAATATGTACGATACCCACGTCTCCGGCCACGCCTGCCAGGAAGAGCAGAAACTGATGCTGACGCTGGCACACCCGCAGTATTTCCTGCCGGTGCACGGCGAGTTCAAACAGCTCAAGCGCCATGCCGAGACGGCGGAACATCTGGGCTACATCCCCAGACAGAACATCTACATCGCCGAAAACGGCCAGAAGATCCGTCTGTCCCGCGACAGCATGGTTCTGGAAGGCACGGTGCCTGCGGGTGCCGTCATGGTGGACGGCTACGGTGTGGGCGACGTGGGCAACGTGGTGTTGCGTGACCGGCACCACCTGTCCGAGGACGGCATCATTGTGGTGACGGTCACCATTGACAGCCGCAGCGGCCGGGTTCTGGCCGGGCCTGAACTGGTTTCCCGCGGATTTGTCTACGTGCGGGAGAGTGAGGAGCTGATGGACGGCGCCCGCACCCAGGTGGAGATCGCCCTGGACCGTGCCCTGGCTGACAATGCCCATGACTGGAACAGCCTCAAGACCCGCGTGCGGGAGGCGCTGTCCAGCTATATCTACCGCAAGACTAAGCGCAGCCCCATGATTCTTCCCATTCTCATGGAAGTGTAACAGAAATTTCCCGTCAGGCTGTATCATTACCGACCGCAAGGGGATGGAAATTCCCCGTCCCGCGGCAAATGAGGAAGTCCAATGAAAAACAAGTTACGTCTGGATACGGGTGCCATTTTGCTGCTGCTGGCCGTCTGCTGCATTGCCCTGGCGGTGCCGGTGGCCTTGTATGCACCGCAGTGGCTTCTGGCACCGGTGGTTGCGATGGCGGCTGCCGTCATTCTGCTGCTTGCCAACCGGCGGCGCATCCGCACCTTTGTGGCCAAAAACCTGGGCGGCAATGTGTTCGGCGGCAGCAAGGTGCAGTATGCCCTGACGCAGCTGCCGATTCCGGTGCTGCTCTTGTCCGGCCACACGGTGCTGTGGTATAATGCTTATTTCAAGGAGCAGGTGCTGGCAGGCAAGGACGCCATCATGGCGCCCGTCAGTCAGCTGCTTCCGGGGCTGGACCTGGATGTCTGTGCCCGTCCTCACGGGCAGGATATCACCGTCAATGATTTCCGCTTCACGGCCTATACCAGCCCAAGCCCCACCGCCAACGGCGCCAGTATTGTCTATCTGGTGGATGACACCTTTTACAAGGACACGCTGGATGAATATGCCGCCAGCCGTCCGGCCTACATGATCATTGTCATCGACAGCTACGACGAGCTGTTCACCGACATGAAGGACTCGGAGCAGGCCCACGAGCAGGAAGCCATCAACCGCCTCCTGGAGGAGTATATCGGTCAGACCACAGGGTTTCTGCGCCGGGTTTCCAACAGCCGCTACATTGCGGTGGTGGAGGAGCGCCACATCCGCCGGATGATCAAGCACCGTTTTGATGTTCTGGACAAGGTGCGGGCGCTGCATCCCGGCGGGATGATCACCATTTCCATCGGTGTGGGTCACGGCGGCAAGACGCTGGCGGAATGCCAGGACATGGCCCGGGAAAGCATTGACATTGCCCTGGGCCGCGGCGGTGACCAGGCTGCCGTCAAAACCATTGACGGGTTTGAATTCTTCGGCGGCGTGTCCCATGGTGTGGAAAAGCGCAGCCATGTGCGCAGCCGCATCATCGCCAATGCGCTGGAGGACCAGATCCGCCAGAGCGACAGCGTGCTGATCATGGGCCACAGCATGAGCGACCTGGATGCCATCGGTTCGGCCATTGGCATTCTGCGCATCTGCAAGATGTGCGGGGTGCCTTCGGTGATCACGGTGCGACGGGGGGCGACGCTGGCCGGCCAGCTGATCGACCTGTTTGACCGGGCAGGGGAAGGCGACAACTTCATCGAGCCGGAAGAGACCTACGAGATCATCACCCCAAAAACGCTGCTGATCGTGGTGGATACCTACCAGAAGCGGCTTCTGGAGAGCCAAAAGATCTACGAAAAATGCCAGCGGGTTGTGGTCATTGACCATCACCGCATGGCGGTGGGACACATTGACAACCCGGTTCTGCTCTACCACGAGCCCTATGCCTCCAGCGCCAGCGAGCTGGTCTGCGAGCTGCTGCAGTTCATGCCCAGCGAGGGCAACATCACGCCTCTGGAGGCGGAGGCTCTGTTGGCCGGCATCATGCTGGACACCCGCAGCTTTGCGCTGCACGTGGGGGTGCGCACCTTTGAGGCTGCTGCCTGGCTGCGCAGCCGCGGTGCCCAGACTGCCGACACAAAACTGCTCTTCAATACCTCCAAGGAGGAGTATGAAGCCCGCGCCCGGATTGTGGAGGGCGCCTACATTTACAAGGGCTGCGCCATTGCCATTTCCGGCGAGCTGGAACCCGGCATGGCGGTTGTGCTGCCCATGGCGGCCAATGACCTGCTGACCATCACCGGTGTGGACGCCAGTTTCGTGGCAGTTGCCAAAAACGGCGGCGTCAACATTTCGGCCCGCAGCATGGGTGCATTGAACGTCCAGGTGATCCTGGAACCGCTGGGCGGCGGCGGCCATCTGACCATGGCCGGTGCGCAGCTGAAAAACTGTACCCCCAAGGAAGCGGAGCAGCGCATCCGGGAACAGATTGACCTTTACCGTGCCGCACAGGCGGCCAACAATAAATAAGTTTCCAATTCAAGGGAGGGTTTTGCTGTGAAAGTCATTCTCAAGCAGGACGTCAAGAATATTGGCAAGAAGGACGAAATCCATGAAGTGTCGGACGGTTACGCCCGCAACTTTCTGTTTCCCCGGGGTCTGGCCGCAGTGGCGGACGCCGGCGCATTGAACGTGGCCCGCACCAAGAGCGAGGCCAAGGCACACCATGAGGCGGAAGCCCGCGCCGAGGCCCAGGCCCTGGCAGCCAAGGTCAAGGACAAGATCGTCACCGTCAAGGTCAAGGGCGGCGCTTCCGGCAAGCTGTACGGCAAGGTCACGTCCAAGGACGTGGCGGAAGCCCTGAGCAAGATGATCGGCGCCGAGGTGGACAAAAAGAAGGTGGAGATGCCTTCTTCCATCCGGGAATTTGGCAGCTATGACGCCACCGTCAAGCTGTACGCCGGTGTCTCCGCCAACTTCAAGGTCAAGGTAGAGGAGCAGCAGTAACGCAAAAACAGCGAGGCTGTCAGGCCATCGCTGACAAAGGATTCTGATTTCAGACGAAGGGAGGGCGCACAATGGCAAACAATGAACTCAGCCTGGCCGGGCTGGGGGTGCAGATGCCGTACAACATGCAGGCGGAGCAGAGCGTGCTGGGCGCCGCCCTGATGGATGAAAATATCCTCACCGAGCTGATCACCGAGCTGGAACCGGATATGTTCTACTCGGAACAGAACCGGGCGGTTTACACCCAGATGGCGGCCCTGTTTGCCGAGAACGAGGCCGTGGACGTGGTCACCCTGGTGGATGCCCTGGCCCAGAACCAGGCCTTTCAGGGGGCAGACGACGCCAAGATCTATGTGGCACGCCTGGCCGAGACGGTCCCGGCGCTTTCCAATGTGGATTCCTATATCCGCATTGTCAAGGAGAAATACCAGACCCGTCGCCTGATCGAGGCTGCCCGCACCATTCTGCAGCAGTCGGCGGAGGAATCCGACGCCGATCTTTTGCTGGAAAGCGCCGAGCAGAAAATTTACGACATCCGCAGCGGCAAGGACAAGTCCGGCGTCAAGACCATCAAGGAATCCATCCTGGATGTCATTGCGACACTGCAGAAGCTCAGCGGTCCTGAGCGGGACAAATACGCCGGCATTCCCACCGGGTTCACCTATCTGGACACGGTGCTCACCGGTCTTGGCAGGTCGGACCTGATCATTCTGGCGGCCCGCCCCGGCATGGGCAAAACCAGCTTTGCGCTGAACATCGCCACCAATGTGGCAAGGCTCCAGAAGGTGCCCACCATCGTTTTCAGCCTGGAAATGACCTGCGAACAGCTCACCGACCGTATCCTGTCCAGCACCGCGGGCATCGACAGCCAGACCTTCCGTACCGGACGCCTGAACGACTCCGACTGGAACGACCTGGTGGGGGCCAGCACGCTGCTGTACGATACCCCCATCTATATGGATGACTCCTCCGGCATCTCGGTGCCGGAAATCAAGGCAAAGATCCGTCAGATCAACCAGGACCCCAAGAAGGACAAGATCGGGCTGGTCATCATCGACTATCTGCAGCTGATGCAGTCCTCCAAACGGACCGAGAGCCGCGTACAGGAAATCAGCGACATCACCCGGAACCTGAAAATCATGGCCAAGGAACTCAATGTGCCGGTCATTGCGCTGTCCCAGCTGTCCCGTGCCGCGGAAAAAGCCAGCGGCCGGTCGGATCACCGTCCGCAGCTGTCCGACCTGCGCGACTCCGGCTCCATCGAGCAGGATGCCGACGTGGTGCTGTTTCTCTACCGTGCTGCCTACTACAACAGCCAGAACGGGGAAGGGGACCAGGCGGACGAAAATGTGGCCGAATGTATCGTTGCCAAAAACCGTCACGGCGAGACCACCTCGGTGCGTCTGGGCTGGGACGGTGCACACACCCGGTTTATGAATCTGGATTACAGCCATGACGACTTCGGTTGATCCTATTATCGAACAAACTGAACAAAAACTGCTGGCCTTCTGCCGGCAGCACGGGCTGTTCAAGCCCGGCGACAGGGTCATTGCGGCCTGCTCCGGAGGGGCAGACTCTATGGCCCTTTTGCTGTTTTTGACCCGCTGCCGGCGCCAGCTGGCCATCCGGGTGCTGGCCACCCATGTGGACCACGGCATCCGGGGGGAGGCATCCCGCCGGGATGCCGACTTTGTGCGGCAGTTCTGCCGCAGCCACGGCATCGAACTGTTTGTCTATGACGCGGTCCGGGAGGGGGTGACCATCCCGGAACATCCCAGCGAGGATTGGGCCCGCAAGCTGCGCTACGGCTGGTTTGATGCCCTGGCCCAGCGGGAGGAGGCCAAAATCGCCACCGCCCATACCCTGTCCGACCAGGCGGAAACGCTTCTGTTCCGACTGGCGCGGGGCACAGGGCTGCATGGCATGGCGGGCATTCCGGCCCGGCGCGGGGTCTATGTGCGGCCGTGCCTTTGCCTTACCGGTTCGCAGACGGCTGCTTATTGCCGGGCACTGGGGCAAGACTATGTACAGGACTTCACCAACGAGACCGACGACTATGCCCGCAACCGCATCCGGCACCATGCCATCCCTGCGCTGGAAAGCGTCAACCCGGCGGCAGAGCAGGCAATCGGACGTTTCTGCCGTCAGATGCAGCAGCTGGATGCCTGGCTCACTGCCGAGGCGGCGGCGTTGCTGCAGGCGGCTGCTTTGGAGGGCGGATACGATGTGCAGCGTCTGAAGGACGCCGACGGCCCGGTGCTGGATGCAGCCCTGCACAGCCTGGTGACGCCGGTGCGGGACGCGGAGGAAAAGTATGTCAGCCTGCTGCACTTTTTGATTTTCCGGGGGGAGGGCGCCCTGCAACTGACGCCGGAGGTCAGCTACCGGGTGAAGGACGGGCTTCTGTTTCGGCAGGCGCCGCCGGACAGTTTGCCGCTCCCGGCCCCGCCGCAGCCGGCTTTGCCGGGAATTTACCGCCTGCCGGGCGGGTTTTCTGTGAAAATTGAGACTCAAAATTATGAAGATTTTCTGAAAAATGCACCAATTTTCAAAAAAGACTTAAACTGCAGCGCAGATTATGATAAAATACAAAAGAGTATTTTACTGCGTACTCGTCAGCCGGGCGATTCCTTCCGCCCTGCCGGACGGCATGTCAGGAAATCACTCAAAAAACTGTTCAATGAGCTTGGCACAAATCCGGCGGACCGCGCGCTGATGCCGCTGCTGGCAGACGGCAGTGAAGTCCTTTGGCTTTACAGCTGTGGCTTTGCAGAGGGGCTTGCCCCCGGCCCGGACACCCGCACCGTTTTGGTGGTGCATGCCTGGCGCAATACGGAGGAATGACAAAACATGTACGACATGAACTGTGACATCGACCACATCCTTGTCTCGGAACAGCAGCTCAAGGACAAGGTTGCCCAGCTGGGCGCCGCCATCAGCCGGGATTATACCGGCCATGACCTGCTGCTGGTTTCCATCCTCAAGGGTGCAGTGGTTTTCATGGCCGATTTGATGCGCGCTGTCACCATTCCCTGCGGCATTGATTTCATGGTGGTTTCCAGCTATGGCTCCGGCACCAGCACCAGCGGCCTGGTCAAGATCATCAAGGATCTGGATCAGGACCTGTCCGGCAAGGATGTGCTGATTGTGGAGGATATCCTGGATACCGGCGTCACCTTGTCCCATCTGGTTCCCATGCTCAAGATGCGCAACCCCAGCAGCGTCAAGATCTGTGCCATTCTCTCCAAGCCCAGCCGCCGCCAGGCGGACATTGAGCCGGATTACAAGGGCTTTGACGTGCCGGATGAGTTTGTGGTGGGCTATGGCCTGGACTACGACGAAAAGTACCGCAATCTTCCCTACGTGGGGGTCCTGAAACCCGAAATTTACGATAAAAAATAAATCTGTCCGGCACAGGGGCGAGGGACGGATGCCGGCGGTTGTGCCGCAGCCGACGCCAGTGCCCGGACATGAATCAGAGTAGGAGTTGATTTTTTGCAGCAAAAACCTCGTTTCGGTGGCGGAATTATCATTGCCATTGTGCTGGTACTTGCGCTGGTACTGGTGACGATGTACTCGTCACTGTCCGGGTCGGAAAAAAGCACCATGGCGTACTCGGATGTCATTGAATACTTTGAAAACAATCAGGTCACGGCATTTGAGCTGGACCGCAACACGGGCGTGATCGACCTGAGCCTGAAGGAAGGGGCAAAGCCCCTGCCGGACAATGCCGTGCAGACGACCGAATCCACCGGCCTTTTGCAGGAGCTGGCCGGTGCGGATGAGGATTTCGGTCCCCAGAATGGCGGCACGGTTCTGGTCACCTACAAACTGCCCTATGTGGAACTGTTCCTGAACACCCTTTACGAAAAAGGGTATATCGACCAGTACAATGAGGCAAACCCGGATGCGCCGATGGTCTATGACATGACTGCGCTGCGTGCCAGCGTGCCATGGATGGAAATCATCCTCTATGTCATCATGATCGGCGGCGTTGCCTTCCTGTTCATTTCGATGTACCGCAGCGGTGCGGGTGGCAACGGCATCATGAATGTGGGCCGTGCCAAGGTCAAGGATCAGCAGGAAAGCCAGCGCAAGGCAACCTTTGCAGACGTGGCCGGCGCGGAGGAGGAAAAGGCCGAACTTCAGGAGGTCGTCGAGTTCCTCAAGGCGCCGGAGCGCTTCAATTCTCTGGGCGCCCGTATCCCGCACGGCGTGCTGCTGGTGGGCCCTCCGGGCACCGGCAAAACCCTGCTGGCCCGTGCCTGCGCCGGTGAGGCCGGGGTGCCGTTCTACGCCATCTCCGGTTCCGACTTTGTCGAGATGTATGTGGGCGTTGGTGCTTCCCGTGTGCGTGACCTGTTTGAAAAGGCCAAAAAGACGATGCCCAGCATCATCTTCATCGACGAGATTGACGCCGTGGGCCGCCAGCGCGGTACCGGACTGGGCGGCGGTCACGACGAGCGCGAGCAGACCCTGAACCAGTTGCTGGTGGAGATGGACGGCTTTGACGCCAACGACGGCGTGATCGTCATGGCGGCAACCAACCGTGCCGACATCCTGGACAAGGCACTGCTCCGTCCCGGCCGTTTTGACCGTCAGGTCTATGTGGGCCTGCCGGATGTGAAGGGCCGTGAGGAGATTCTCCGGGTCCATACCAAGAACAAACCCCTCGGCCCGGATGTGAGCCTGAAAACCATCGCCCAGTCCACCGCCGGCTTCTCCGGTGCAGACCTGGAAAACCTGGTCAATGAGGCGGCACTGCTGGCAGCCCGGAAAGGCAAGAAAGCCATCACCGAGCCGGAAATCGAGGAAGCCTCCATCAAGGTGGTGGCAGGCCCCGAGAAGAAGAGCCGTGTTGTCACCGACAAGGAAAAGCGTCTGACCGCCTACCATGAGGCCGGGCATGCCATCACCGGTTATTTCTGCCCGACCCACGATCCGGTGCACCAGATCAGCATCATTCCCCGTGGTGCCGCCGGCGGCTACACCATGTATCTGCCGGACAAGGAACCCAGCTACGTCACCCGTACCGCTATGTACGAGGATATCGTCTGCCTGCTGGGCGGCCGCGTTGCCGAGCAGCTGGTGCTGGACGACATCTCCACCGGTGCCTCCAACGACCTGGAGCGCGCCACCGATATGGCCCGCGCCATGGTTACCCGCTACGGCTTCTCCGAGCGGCTGGGCCCTGTGGTGTATGGCAATGATCCGGGGCAGACCTTCCTGGGACGTGACCTGGCCCAGGGCAAGAGCTACTCGGAGGTGACGGCTTCCGAGATCGACCACGAGATCCGCGACATCATGGATGAGTCCTACGAGAATGCCCGCCGGATTCTTTCCGACCACATGGATAAGCTGCACCAGGTAGCCGGCGTTCTGATTGAAAAGGAAAAGATCTCCGGCGAGGAGTTCCGCAACCTGATGGAGGAAACCGGCGCCGGGCAGGTCGAGCCTCCCGTGGCTGAGCCTGCTGCAGAGTCGCAGCCGGATGCCTCCGCCCCTGACACTGCGCAGCCCGAAAATTGATCTGCCTGTCCCGGACAGCAGAAAATTCCTTCAACCCGTTGGCCCGGCAGCCCCTGTCAGATGCCGGCCTGAAAGTATACTGAGGAGCAACAATCTAAAGCAAGGTGAGTGAAGCATGGATCAAAATTTTTCGCTGATGGCGCAATCCCGTGCAAACTATTATACTGCCGGCAGTCCGGTACAGTTTGTGCGTGTCGAGTTGCTGAAGGGCGACGTGACCGGTGAAATTGCCGTATGCCTGACCTTCAAGAACGTCGGGACCGAGCCGCTGACGGGTCTGGTGATCCACTTTAAATGCAAGGACGCTGCCGGCCAGGTCCTGTGCGAGGATGATTTCTATTACGAGCAGCTGAACGCTCAGCCGGGCGATCTGTTCGGCAGCGACGATGCGGTGTATGTCAGTGATACCCCGGTTTCCAGCGTGGAGATTGAACAGGATCGTGCCTTCCTGAACGGCCGCGGTGTGGACCTGCGGGGCTACAAGCGTGTCCGCCTGCAGACGCCCCGTATGCTGCCGGCATCCATCGCAAAAACGCTGCAGCAGCGCACCAACAATGCCGCTCTGGTCTGTGTCCCGCAAGACATTGAGCAGGGCTGGTTCTGCGCCTGCGGTGCCTTCCATCCCAATGAGGAAAACACCCAGGTCTGCAGTGAGTGCGGCGGTGACCGCGCCTATATCAAGGCTGCCCTGACCCGCGTGCTGGAGGAGGCCCGTCAGGCTGCCGAACAGCAGCAGCGGGAGATCAACGCGGTCGCCAACGGCGGACAGTCGGACCCTGCCGCTGCCACTGCTGCCGCCGCCCAGGCTGCCATTGAGCAGCAGGAAGCTACCGCCCGCTTTACGCCGCCTTCCGAGCGGGAGGACAATCCCGAGATGCAGCGGGTGCGCCAGTATGCGGCCTGCGGCAACGTGCTGGATGACGATGCGGATGATGACGAAGAAAACACCCGCATGTTTGACACGGAGGAACAGTCCGGCGAGCTGGACTACGATGACGATTATGATGACGACGAGGATGATTACACGCCCCGCCGCGGCCGCTATGCCGACGACAATGAGGAGACGGAAGACGATGTGATGGCGGAACGCATTATCCATTGGGCTCCGCCGATCACCGCCGTCGTGTGCGCACTGATCATTGTGACCGCTGTGATCTACCGCCTGGTGATTGCCTGATTGGCAGGTCGCAGAAAAGATTAGCTGCAAAAAATCCGCTGCTTTGGCGAGCCTTCCGGCTCGTGTGCAGCGGATTTTTTCGTATCTTGTTTTCCGGAAGACATCAGCGGTCAACTGCGCCGGATTGTGTAACTTCTGCTTTGGCATTGCCCTGAGGACCGGCGGCGGTCAGTTGCTCGAACTGTCTGACAATCTGCGGATGCTCCAGCTTGATGACCTTGCCGGACAGGCCATGCAAGGTATTTGTCTCCGGTATCCGTCCAAAGGTCAGCCGCTGGGCACACAGTGCCTGGGTTTTCAACCCGGTCCGTTCGTTCATTTTGCGGTTGCCGTATTTGATGTCCCCCAGGACCGGGTGCCCCAGATAGGCCAGATGGGCACGGATCTGATGGGTACGCCCGGTGATCAATCCGATACGGCACAGCGCGAATGGACCGGACTGGGCAAGCACTGTCACATCGGTGATGATCTGTTTGTATCCCTCGCTTTCCCGGGCGTGGATGCGTACCTTATTGTTTTTCTCGCTGTGCTGCAGCCAGGCAATGTGCCGACCCTGCGGGGGTGCTCCCACTGTGATGGTCAGGTATTCCTTTTTCATCCAGTCCTGACGGATGATTTCATTCATGTCCCGCAAGGCTGCATAGGTTTTGGCTGCAATCACCAGGCCTTCCGTGCCGCGGTCCAGGCGGTTGCAGATGGCGGGGGCAAAACGATTTTCTGCATGGGGATCGTATTTGCCCTGGGCCTGCAGCTGTGCGGCAAACGCATCCACCAGATTGGGGTCTCCGGTGCGGTCACTGTGACAGAGCAGGTGGGCAGGCTTGTACAGCACGGCGATGGACGCATCCTCATAAATGACGGTCACCGGTGGCTGGCGCCGGACAGCCGGCTTGTGTTGAACCGGATGGACAGGGAAGAACTCGTCATTGATGTACAGCTCAATCACATCACCGGTGGCCAGACGTGTATCGGGCTCGGCGCGCTTTCCGTTGACCTTGATGCGCTTGTTGCGGAAACTTTTGTACATCAAACTCCGCGGCAGATCCTTTGTCACGCTCTCCACAAAACGGGAAAGCCGCACGCCGTTTTCATTTTCGCCGGCAGTGTATTTTTTCATAGGGCACCTCTCTTTTCAAAACCCGCATCTGCGAGTATAATATCAATCATAAACCTTTATTGATTATTAGATATCATAAACAGCAGATACGCCTGCTGGGATGGCGGGGAAAAAATGCCGGAAGAAAAACAGCCAAAACAGCCAAAGCCAATCCATGCGGATCATCGTGCGCGCATGCAGGCCCGGGTCAGGCGGGAAGGCCTGGAAAGCCTTGCGGAACACGAAGCGCTGGAATATCTTTTGTATTTTGCCATTCCCCGCAAAAATACCAATCCCATTGCCCATGCCTTGATTCAGCGGTTTGGCAGCTTCTGCCGTGTCCTGGAAGCCGGCGAGGAAGAACTGACCGAGGTGGACGGCATTGGCCCCTCCAGCGCAAGGCTGATTCATGCCGTGCTGGAATTTGCCCGGTACTACACGCTGCACAAACGGGGACGCCGTGTGCGGCTGAAAGAGACCGAGCAGGCAGTGGAATATGTCCGTCCATTGTTTCTCGGGATGCAGCAGGAAGCGCTCTACCTGATTGCCATGGATGACAATTACACGCCGCTGCGTGATATCCGCGTGGCGGAAGGGCTGCCAAACCATGTGACCTTTGACATCAACCGGTTGGCTCGTGCTGCAGTGGGAACCCACTGTACCTGCGCACTTCTGGCACACAATCATCCGTCCGGACTGGCTGTGGCATCTCAGGCGGATTTTTCTACCACGGTACAGATTGTCAAGGCGCTCGGCCTTTTGGGCATTGATGTGGTGGATCATATCATTGTCACGGCCACCGATGCTTCTTCCATGCGGCAAAGTGGTCGGATGCCGTATTTTGATCCCTATAACCAGCAGGTCTATTATTGACTGGAAATCCGGTTTTGTCAATACAAATGCCCGGCGAAGGCAGCCATTTGTCCCTTCGCCGGGCGTTTTTTCAGCTTTCGCTGACTGTATACAGGGAATAGAAGTATCCCATTTTTTGCATCAGTTGATCAAAGTGTCCGGTCTCACAGACAGCACCGTCCCGCAGTACCAGAATTTCATCAAACTGCCGCAGCAATACCTGGTCCAGGCGGTGGGTTACCACCAGCCGGGTCAGCCCTTGCAGATCCAGAATCGACTGGGTCACGGCATGGGCGGTGGAGTTGTCCAGCGCTGCGGTCGCCTCGTCCAGAAGCAGTACCGGCGTGTTGCGCAGCAGACAGCGGGCAATGGAGATCCGCTGCCGTTCCCCGCCGGAAAGGTTGTTGCCGTTTTCTCCACAAGGGTAGGCCAGGCCGCGCTGTTGTACCAGTTCCTTCAGGCCCGAGCGCTGTACAGCCGCATCCACTGCTTCGTCGGAAAACTGCCGGAACATGGTAATGTTGTTGCCCACCGTGTCGTCAAACAGAAAGACATTCTGACCGATCAGGCTGCACAGGTCATACAGACTGTCGGTATCAATCCCGCGCAGTTCCTGACCGTCAATGGTGATGGAGCCGCTGTATTGGCCGCTGGCTCCCATCAGAAGGCTGAGCAGGGTGGATTTGCCGGACCCGGACCCGCCCACAATGGCGTAGCTTTTGCCCGGGGCAAAATTCAGTGTCACATCCCGCAGCGCCTCGGTATCGCTGCCGTCATAGCGGTAGCCGACATGGGAAAGCCGGATTCCTTCCCGCAGGACCGGCTGCATCTGACTGCCATGGGAAACCGTGTTTTCCTGCACCACCTTGGCTGCCTTGCCGATCAGTGCCCCGGCAGCCTTTCGACTGGCCCAGAATCCCGGCAACTCCCGGATGGACCAGCTGATCGAGCCGCAGAGGTTTGCCACCGAGACCACGGTACCAATCGCAATTTCACCGTTCAATGCAAGAATGGCACCGGCAAAATAGGGACCAAACATGAAAATGGAACTGGACAGATTGCCGGACGCATTGACCAGGCAATCCCACCAGCGGCGCCGCTGCTTGCAGGTCTCGGTTTTTTGATTCATGGCGTCAAAACGGCGGATCATTTCAGTTTCCGCCTTGAAGCTTTTTACGACAGAAAATCCGGTCAGGAAATCCTTCACCAGTGACAGGAACCGTTCGTTCTGATCGCTGACCGCCTTCTCGCGCCGCGCCAGTTCTCTGCTCATGCCGGCGGAGACTGCGGTGGGAATCAGGCTCAGCAAAAGCCCAATCAGGGTCAGTTTCCAGCTGAGTAGCAGCATGGCGACCAGGGACGTAACCACCGTGAATGCCATCGAGGAAATGATGGTGACCCGGTTCAGGTAATTCTCCTCGATGGTATTGGCGTCGTTGGTCAGCAGGGAAAGGTAACGTCCGGTGTTTTCCCGGGTAAAGGCGGCAATGGTTTTTCTGCTGATTTCGCGGAAGAGATGCCCCTTATATTGGGCAATGCCCTGATGGACAAACCGGCATTTCATCTGGTAGGCGGCCATCTCGATCAAAAAGTCTGCCACCAGCGCAAACAGAAGGATCCCTGCAATGATTCCGAGACGGGACAGACTGCCCATGGTAATGGCGTTCAGTACCTCACCCTGAAGAACGGCAAATGTGGTATCAATCAGGCCGAATGTCAGATACAGGCAAATGGTGGCCGCAAAACGGATGCGGTTTTTACGATAGATTGCGTGCAAATAAGGCCGCACGCTGACCTTCTGTGTTTCTTTCATAAACAATTGTTTCCTCCAAAATGCGCGGAGTACCCGACTCCGCGCGGAAATAATCCAAGAGCAATACATCAGTGCTTCTTCCGAAAATTGTAAAAGTCATTTTGAAAACCTCACTTTCTGTGTATGGATTTATCGTGGCGTATGTTCCGAAATTGTAAAAGATGTCTCCATGGTAATCACTCCTCCTTCCGGATATTACACATTTGCCGGCGATCTGTCAAGGAACAACCGGCAAAAATGCACAAAAAGCCGCCTGTACTTGTTGTGATATGCACAAAAAGCACAGGCGGCCAATGTCACAGATAACGCTTCCCCCGACTAGGGGGAGTACGGCAGGACATCACAGCTTTCGTCAGATCATCAGCGGGGAAAACCGTTACTTACAGTTCCGGTACCAGCACACCGTATCCGCCATCGGTACGGCGGTATACGACCTGAATGCCATCGGTATCCACACTTCGATAGACATAGAAGCTGTGTCCCAGCAGATTCATCTGGAGGATTGCCTCCTCGGTACTGCAGGGTTTGACGGTAAAATGCTTTTCGCGAATCACTTCGTAGGTCTCTTCCGGCTCCGCAACAGGCAGTTCTGCAGCGGCACTGGTCAGCTTGTCACCCAGACGCTTGCGGTACTTGACCACGCGGCGAACCAGCAGATCACAGGCATCGCTCAGAGCGTCTTCCATCCGCTCGGATGCCTTCTCTGCACGCAGCACCAGACTGCCTTCCCGCACGGTGATTTCAACGGTCTGACGGGATTTCTCCACGTTGACCGTCACCTGCGCCTCGGCCTCGCCGGGGAAAAATTTATCCAGCTTGGCAAGTTTTGCCTCTGCTTTCTCAACAAAACTGGGCTTCAAGGTAACCCGGCGTCCTGTGCACGTAACTTTCATGAAACAAGCCTCCTTTGCAGGTCACAACGGCTATGAAGAATTCTCCACCGCTGTCGACGGCGGAGAGAATCTGCCGGACCCGCGATATTTGCAGCGGAAACTGCCGATACCGATTCGCAGGGCAGTGACCACTGTTGGTATCTCTATTATAGCAGCAATTGAACAATTTGCAAAGGATAATTGAACAAATTGTAGGAATATTTGATCAATACCGCAATAGGCAGTTCGTGAACGGGGAAGGGAAGATTTCCCCATGAAGGAATGTCCGGCTGACGAAAAAAATCTTGACATTATCCGCGGTTTGGGCTATACTATTAAAGCTGTCATGAAGTTTATAGTTGGGCCTGTAGCTCAGTTGGGAGAGCGTTCGGTTCGCATCCGAGAGGTCAAGGGTTCGAATCCCTCCAGGTCCACCAGAATCAAGCCACATTTCTGTAAAGGAAGTGTGGTTTTTTTATTGCATACGGCCCAAAGGAGAAAAATTGCAATGAGAGCTCCCTACAATGTGCTGGTTCTGCCGTTCTGCCGCACCAGTGATGACATCCTGTACTGCATTTTGAAAAGAAAAGATCTGGGCGTCTGGCAATTTGTTGCCGGCGGCGGAGAGGGGGAGGAAGCTCCGCCGGCTGCTGCCAGACGGGAGGCCTATGAGGAAGCGGGTATACCGGCAACGTTGGAATACAGACAGCTTGCGTCCATGTGCCATGTGCCGGTGGAACAGTTTTCCGCGGAAGCAAGAAGGCATTGGGGCCAGAAATATGTGATCCCGGTTTATTCCTTTGCGGTAGAACTGGATCACCCGAAAATTCGCATTTCCCGGGAGCATACCGGATTTCGCTGGTGTACCTACACCGAAGCAGTGCAGCTGCTGCACTTTGATCTGGACAGGACCGCATTATATGAACTGAAAGAACGGATCCGGAATTCACGATGGGAAGTTCAGCCGTCTGTTTGAAGTTGCCGGTATCGTCATAAACAAGCGGGAGTGGCACAGCATTGGCTGCGCCACTCCCGCTTGTTATTTTATTCAGGAACCCGACGATTCCCTGACGTTCCGGAGACAAGGCTCAAAGATGGCCCAATCTTTCCGGAACCCTTATTTTGGATCAATCTCAGGCATCATACCGCAGGTGAGCGGCATCCAGCCCTTCCAGAACAGGCAGCATCTCGGCAGCCTCCCGGCGGGCGGCAACGGGGTCCATCATCCGGTAATTGCCGCATTCCCGGGCGGAAGCGCCCGGAATCTCACCGGTATATTCCGCCATCCAGGCAAAGGATTCCTTCACCAGTGCCAGCGCATCGGCATCGCTCATTCCCTGGGTCAGCAGGTAAAATCCCGTCAGGCAGCCCATGGGGCCCACATAGACCACATGCTCGCTCCACTTGCTGTTGCGGGCATAGGTGGCAAACAGGTGCTCAATGGTGTGGGCGGCTGCAGGGGAAAGGTACTGCCCCTGGTTGGGACGCTTCATGCGGATGTCCCAGGTCAGCACATCGCCGTCCTTGCGGGACAGATACATGCCCGGCTGCAGGGTGGTGTGATCCACACAAAAACTTGCAATTCGTTCCATACCGATCACTCCACCATAGCCTGCACGACGCCATGCTCACAATCCATGGAAACGCTCTGGCCATCGGTCAGGGTGCGCAGTGCGTTGGAGGCGCCCACGATGACAGCCTTGCCCAGCGTCAGGCCGACAATGGCGGCATGGCTGTTGGTGCCGGCTTCCTCCACAATGACACCTGCCGCATCACGCATATAGGGCAGATAGTCGTTGTTGGTGAAATGGGCAACCAGAATGCAGCCGGGTTTGAATTTCTTGGCCGCCTCGGCAGGGGTCCGGCAGATGCAGACGTTGCCCTTGGCGTTCATGGTTCCGATGCCAACGCCGGATAACAGGCTGTTGCCCACCAGATGCACCTTGATCATGTTGGTGGTACCGGAAACGCCCACTGGCACGCCGGCGGTCACAACCGCCATCTCGCCCGGATGAATCAGGCCGGACTTTTCCGCCACATCCACAGACATGGAGATCAGTTCGTCGGTGGAATGGGCATAGGGCATGATCAGCGGGGTAATGCCCCAGTAGGCGTTCAGCTGACGGCGGACACCCTCGTCCAGCACACAGGCGATAATGGGGGTACTGGGACGGCAGCGGCTGAGCAGACGGGCGGTTTCGCCGCTCTTGGACACCGTGATGATGGCCGTGGCACGGATGTCGGTGGCGGTGGTGCAGGCGGCATGTGCCACCGCGGCGCTGACGTTCAGACGGCTGTCCTCGGTCAGGGCCTGATGTACCAGCAGGTTGTAATTGGAGTCGCTCTCGGTGGTGTCGGCAATCTTGGACATGGCCTGCAGGGCCTGCACAGGATACTTGCCGGCAGCGGTCTCACCGCTGAGCATGACGGCGGAAGAACCGTCATAGATGGCGTTGGCCACGTCGGTGATTTCGGCACGGGTGGGCCGGGGATTGACCATCATGGAATCCAGCATCTGGGTGGCGGTGATGACCAGCTTGCCCACAGACATGGCGCGGTCGATCAGATGTTTCTGGATGGAGGGGATCTCGGCAAAGTCGATTTCCACACCCATGTCGCCGCGGGCAACCATGATGCCGTCCGCCACACTCAGAATTTCGTCGATGTTGTCGACGCCTTCCTGGTTCTCGATCTTGGCGATGATCCGCATGGAAGAGTCATGCTCGTTGAGCAGATGACGGATGTCCAGAATATCCTGTGCGCAGCGGGTGAAGCTGGCAGAGATCAGGTCAAAGCCCATCTCGATGCCGAACAGCAGGTCGGACTTGTCCCGGGGGCTCATATACGGCATGGAAAGGTGAACGCCGGGAACGTTGACGCCCTTCTTGTTCTTGATGATACCGTCGTTTTCCACGGTGCAGGTGATGTCAGTGTCGGTGACATTCTCGATGCGCAGGCCGATCAGACCATCATCCAGCATGATGCGGCCGCCGGGCTGGACATCATGGGGCAGATCCTTGTAGGTGACGGAAATGATTTCATTGGTGCCTTCCACCTTGCGGGTGGTCAGGGTGAATTTCTGGCCGGCGACCAGATTTTCAACGCCATTCTTGAACTCGCCCAGACGGATCTCGGGGCCCTTGGTGTCCAGCATGGCGGCAATGGGGCGGTCGAGCTCCTTGCTCAGAGCACGCAGCTTTTCAAAACGACCCCGGTGCTCCTCATAGTCGCCATGGGAAAAGTTGAATCTGGCCACATCCATGCCATTTTCAATCAACTGGCGGAGCACACCGTCCTTGTCCGTGGAAGGACCGAGGGTACACACAATCTTAGTCTTGCGCATGAGAACCTCCTAAAAGTATATCCATTAAGAATACAAGCTTATAAATTTATTGCCTTCTAAACCATTTAAATTATAGTGTACTTTGGCCTTTTTCACAAGCGTTGAATCCGCATTTTTACCGAGTTTTCTCAATAATTTGACAGAATGCACAGGAATACATCACATTGTGAAACAACGCAACAAAAATGGCACAAACATACAGGAACTGTTTCTGGCTGGAAAACAGCGGATAACCTATCTCAGGCCAAATTCGACAGAAGAATCCGTTGACAATTGATACAAAAACCGGTATAATACATCCATTGATGCGGGTTTAGCTCATCCGGTAGAGTGACTGCTTCCCAAGCAGTAGGTGGCGAGTTCGAGACTCGTAACCCGCTCCATTGTATAACGCTGTGCGGCCCTGCACAGCGTTTTTTGTTTTATCCTGAACCTGGAGGTGCAGCGCATGCTGTCCGGATTTCCTATTTATCATTATTTCCACAACGGCAACCCCTATTCCGGCTCGGAAGGTGGTATGCGCTACCTGATCGAGCCGGGAAAGCGCCCCGACCCCGCGGATGAGAGCGGCAAGAAAAAGATTGAGTATCTGACGGTGACCATTTGGCCGGAACCCTGGAGCCTGGAACACACAGCCGACGAGAAAAAGACCACCCGGGAATTTGCCGGCAATCAGGAAGGGCTGGATGCCGCAGCGGCCTGGCTGGCGGAAGAATACCATGCCCAGGCGGAGCGGTGGGCGAATATCCCGTCCATTCTGGACTGTGAGCCGGACTGCTGAACATCCTGCCGCGAATTGACGGGGAAAACAAAAAAATGCCCTGCGGCTGTGCGGACCGCGGGCATTTCAGAGGGAAGAGATCGAATATCAGGCGTTGTCGCCTTGACTTCTTGCCTATATCATAGTACAGTAATTTCAATAAGTAAAATTCAATCTTTTCACATGAAAAATGAATCTGCTTCATGTGAGAAAAAACGGGACAGTACCTTTCGGGGAGGAATTTCATGACGCTGCTGGCCTGCCAGATCTTTTTTACCATTGCACACGAGGGCAGCTTTGCCCGCACGGCCGAGCACCTGCATCTTACGCCGTCTGCCATCAGCCATGCGGTGGCAACGATGGAGGCGGAATGCGGATTTCCGCTGTTCACGCGCACCAAGGCAGGTGTCACCATGACGGCGGCAGCGGAGCATTTGCTGCCGGATATCCAGCGCCTGCTTGCCTGCAGCGAATCACTGGACCAGTCCATTGCCAGAATCAACGGAATGGAAAAGGGCGTGCTCCGTCTGGCGGTGTTCAACAGTGCCTGTGTCACCTGGCTGCCGCAGCTTCTGCCGCCGTTTGAGGCGCAGTTTCCCGGCATCGAACTTCAGGTCTATCAGGGAAGTTATTCGGACATTGCCGCATGGCTGAAAAACGGCACAGCGGAGCTGGGCCTGATGTCCAATTCCAGCGCGCAGGATCTGGACTTTGAACCGATGTACCACGATCCGCTGGTCTGCATTGCCCCGGCGGGATACCGTACCCGTCGCCCCGGCGTTGTCACCGCGGAGGAACTGCGTGGCCAGAACTTTGTCAGCCAGCGCCCCGACACCGATGCGGATATTCAGAGCTATCTGAAGAAAAATGACCTGCGGGTCAATGCAAGCTGCTATGTGAATGATGACGAGTCCACCATTGCAATGGTCTCCTGCGGGCAGGGTGTGGCCATTATGCCGCAGCTGATCCTGAAACGCTATCAGGATGGCTCCGAGCATTTCCAGGTATTGAAGCTGGAACCCACCGCCAGCCGTTCCATCGGTATGGCCTGCCTGGACAAAAGCGGACTTTCCCCGGCGGCGCGGCAGTTCTGGCAAAGGGCGCGGGACTACGCATCATTGCTGTAAAATGGTGACAGGCACCCGGTTGTGTCTCCTTGCCTTTGCCGTGCTGGTGGGGATATAATGGAGCAAGATTTCCCGGACAATTCAAACACGAAAAGGAGAATTCCACTATGGGAGGACTGTTGGGAATTGACACGCTGATTATCTACCTGCTGCGCGCCGTCGTCATGCTGATCACCATTCCTTTTCATGAGGCGGCGCACGCACTGGTCAGCTGGCTGCTGGGGGACCCCACGGCCAAAAATGCAGGGCGGCTGTCCCTCAATCCGGTACGGCATTTTGACCTGATGGGCGCCGTCTGCATGGTGATTGCGGGGGTGGGCTGGGCAAAACCGGTTCAGATCCGGGCCAACCGGTTCCGCAATCCCAAAGTGGGCATGGCGGTGTCGGCTGCGGCAGGCCCGGTTTCCAATCTGTTGCTGGCGTTTGTCTCGATGATGATTTACAAATTGCTGGCGCTTGCCTCGCTGATGGGCACTTTCTCTGTGCCGCAGCTTCTTCTGGATTTCTTTTATTACATGATCAGCATGAACATCACGCTGGCGGTATTCAACCTGATCCCGGTACCGCCGTTTGACGGCAGCCGGATTGCGCTGCTGTTTCTGCCGCAGAAATACTATTTCCGTGTCATGCAGTACGAGCAGTATATCATGATCGGTGTGCTGCTGCTGTGCGTGTTCGGTGTTTTGAGCACGCCGCTTTCCATCGTGAGCAGCGTGGTCATGCACTGGATGGACATGGCAACGCGTTTTATCTGGTAAAATGACAATTCGGGACAGAATGAAAAAGCAGGGGAGACGTGCATGGAGGAATTGACCTTCAAACTGGAAGATTTTGAAGGCCCGCTGGATTTGCTGCTGTATCTGGTGAGCAAAAATAAGATGAACCTGTATGACATCAATATCATGGAGCTGATCAATCAGTATACAGCGGTCATCCAGACCCTGCAGCAGGACCGGCTGGATGTGGCCAGCGAGTTCATTGACATGGCCGCCCATCTGGTGCAGATGAAAAGTGCCCTGCTGCTTCCGCGCACTCCTGAGGCGGAGCGCATGAAGGAGGAACTGACCGGCCGGCTGATCGAGTACTGTGCTTGCAAGGCGGTGGCTGCCCAGCTGGGCAGCCGGGCCAGGGATCTTTTTACCGCGGTGCGGGCGCCGATGCCGCTGGTAGGGGCGGCGGAGTATACCCGCCCTCACAAACCGGAGCAGATGGTCCAGGCCTGGTACAACCTGATGGGACGCAGTCTGCGCAAGAAAAAACCGACGCAGGAACGATTTGAACCGCTGGTAACGGCGCCGTTCGTGTCGGTGGCCAGTCGGGTGGCACACATGTTGCGGGGGCTGGTTCACGGAACGCTGTCCCGCATGGGGCAGCTGTTCAGCCGGGAGGAAAGCCGCAGCACGAACGTGGCGACGTTTCTGGCACTGCTGGAACTGGTGCGCGCCGGCCGGGTACAGATTGCCGAGGACGGCCGGCTGCAGGTGGACCGCACCCATCGCCGCATGAGAAAGGAGAAGGTCACGCATGAATGAGCAGCAGCGACTGGGCGCATTGGAAGCCATGCTGTTTGCCCACGGGGAACCGGTGGCGCTGGATCGGCTGGCGGAGGCCATGCACACCGAGCCGATCCAGGCACAGGTCCTGTTGGAAAAGCTGCAGCGCCAGTATGATGAGCGCAACAGCGGGCTGGTGATCCTGAATTTTGAGGACCGCTGGCAGATGGCAACCCGGCCATACTATGGCGAGATTGTCAAGCGGATTCTGGATACCCGCCGCAACGCGCCGCTTTCCCCGGCTTCGCTGGAGGTGCTGGCGGTGATTGCCTACAATCAGCCGGTATCCCGCAGCTTTATCGAGCAGGTCCGTGGTGTGGATTCCTCCTCCACGGTGGCCAAACTGCTGGAGAAGGGCCTGATTGAGGAGGCGGGACGACTGGACCTGCCGGGAAAGCCGGTGGCCTTCCGGGTGACGGATACCTTCCTCCGCGTTTTTGGACTGGGCAGCCTGGCCGACCTGCCGCCCCTGCATGATGAGAAGGAGGAAGGTCTGACGCAGGATGCCGAACAGCCGGCAGACGGTGAACAGCTGGAGATACAGTCATGACAGTTGTGTTTTTGATTTTGCGGATCATCGGGATTCTGCTGCTGGTGCTGCTGGCCTTGCTTGTGGTAGTTCTGGTACTGCCGGCAGGGGTGGAGGTCCGCTGGCGGCAGGGGAGTGAATGGAAATTCTGGCTGACGGTAGGTCCCTACCGGCACCGCTTTTCGCTGCCGCAGCTGCCGGACATCACGCAGCCCGCAAAGCCGGAACCACCGAATCGGGAGCCTGCCGCGCACAGCGGTGGCCGGAAAGCCGCCACCGCTGACAGTGTGTCCCGAAACGCCGAAAAAAAGAAGGAACCGGCCGAAACGCCCCCGGCTTCCCCGAAAAAACCGCAGCCGGTACCGGCAGAAAACAAGGCCGCTGATCCGCAGAGTGAAATTGATCAGCTCTATGAAAAAATCATGTCCGACCCGGTTCATTATGTCAAACTGTTTCAGCACTGGGCCAGACAGACCGGCGGCTTTCTGCTCCGGCATCTGCGGGTACGCAAGGTCCAGATTGTCTGGACGGTGACCGGGGAGAACGCGGCCACAACGGCGATTGAATATGGCGCTGTGATGGCTGCCTGCAATACGGCATGGTCCATCCTGAAGGACTTTGTGGACATCCGGGCGGATAACCTGCGCATTGATCCGGATTTTACCGGCGAAGCCGCAGAAAAACGCTGTTTTGCTTGCCAAATCACGGCAAGAATGTATATAATAGTGGCATCCATCTATTTGACGGTTCGTGCCGCTGCAGGCCACAGAAAAAAGAGTACAAAGCGGTAATCTTTTACAAGCGGGACAGCTGTCCCCGAGGAGGAAATGAAAGATGGCAGAACATCCTGTACAGGGCCTGATGGGGGCCACCGTGGACAAAATTCGCGAAATGGCGGATGCCAATACCATTGTTGGCTCTCCCATTGTTGTGGATGAAAACACCACGATCATTCCGGTTTCCAAAGTAACGATGGGGTTTGCCTCCGGCGGTTCCGACGTGGGGGCAAAGGTGACCAAGGAGATGTTCGGCGGTGGTTCCGGTGCGGGCATTTCCATCACACCCATTGCGTTTCTGGTTGTCAGCAACGGCGCGGTGCGGACGGTTCAGCTTGCGGACCATGCTTCGCCGGTGGACAATGCCATCAATGCCCTGCCGGAACTGGTGGACAAAATTGTGGCATTGCTGAAGAAAAACGGGGAAGAATCCGACGATACTACGGATTCTGTTTCCTGACAAAATCCGAACAGGCAATTTTGAGGCGCGGCCCGGCTGACGGAGCATGGCAGATGTTGTTGTGCTCTGGGTAGGACTGCGCCTTTTTGAAAAAAAGTGAGGAAGAATTCATGGCAGAACAACGCATTCAGAAGGTCCTTTCCGACCAGGGATACTGCTCCCGCCGTGCAGCGGAACAGCTGATCGAAGAAGGACGTGTCAAGGTCAACGGACACCCGGTCCGTCTGGGGGACAAGATGGACCCGGACTACGACAAGGTTTCGGTGGACGGCAAAAATCTGCGCATTGTGCGCAAGCGTCAATATATCTATCTGATGCTCCACAAACCCCGCGGCTACATCACCACCGCCTCGGACGAGCGGGGCCGCAAGACGGTCATGGACCTGCTGACCGGGGTGGACCGGCGGGTCTATCCGGTGGGACGGCTGGACAAGGACAGCGAGGGCCTGCTGCTTCTGACCGACGACGGCGCCTTTGCCAACCTGCTGACCCATCCCTCCGGCGGTGTGGGCAAGCTCTACCGCGTCACGGTCCATCCCCGTGCAACCGAACAGCAGATTGTGCAGATGTCCTCCGGTGTGGTGCTGGACGACGGGGTGCGCACGGCGCCCTGCGTCATTCATGTGGTGACGGATGAGCCCAACCGCACGGTGCTGGAAATCACGCTGCACGAGGGCCGCAACCGCCAGATCCGCCGCATGTGCGAGGCGGTCGGCCTGGAAGTGGTTCGTCTGAAACGCAGCGCAGAAGGCCCGGTAAAGCTGGGCATGCTCCAGCCGGGGCAGTACCGGGAGCTGAAAAAGTCGGAAGTGACGGCACTTCGTGCGGCAGCCCGCCAGAGCAAAGCCGGCGCGGAAAGTGCCCCCAAACCGGGGCGCAAGGGGCCTCTGGCTGTAAAATAATTCACAAAATCCGGGGCACGGCGCTGGAAATTGTGTCGAAAACTCTTGTCTGTCTGTGACAAAGGTTGTATAATCTATGTGTATGGCATAACGCAATTTGATTGCGACAATGAAAATAGGGAGGTTCCTATATGGCAGCAAAAAAAGAGGGTAAGGAGCAGATCCTTGCACATTTTTTTGATGATGGCGCCTGCACCGCGCTCTTCTCGGAAGGGGCTGTAAGCGCTTCGTATGGCTGCGCTATGGGTCAGACCGTCTATGCGGTCTACCAGAACGGCAGCCCTGTTGGCGTGAAGGACATTGACAAGATGATCCGTGTCCTGGAAATGGCTGCAGAAACCGGTACGCCGGTTGTCACTTTCTACGATTCCACCGGCGCCAAGCTGGAGGGCGGGCTGGATCTGCTCTCTGCCAATTCCCGCCTGATGGGCGAGATTGCACGGGTTTCCGGTGTGGTGCCGCAGATTGCAGTGGTCACCGGAATCTGCGCTGGTTCCTCCGCTATCTGCGCTGCGGCTGCGGATATCTGCATCGTGTCCGAGCAGGCCGAGCTGTTCCTGACCGCGCCCTTCAACAGTGAGGACAAGGTCGAGAATGCAGGCACCGAAAAGTTCGCTGCTCGTGCCGGTGTGGAGTCGGTCCGCGCTGCCAATGCTGACGAGGCCGCCTCTTTGGCTGCCAAGCTGGTCGGCATGCTGCCGGGCAACAACCTGGCCGGCCCCACCGTCTTCGAGTTCGCAGCACCCAAGGCTGCTCTGAACCTGGCCAAGTATGCCCCGGCAGATGCCGTTGCAGCCCTGGCCGATGCAGACAGCGTGGTGGAGCTGTATGCCGGCTATGGCCACAATGTCTACACTGCGCTGGCCACCATCGGCGGCACCACCGTCGGCATGGTCGCCACTGCCAAGGAAGGCCTGGACCATCGCTGCACCGCCAAGGCTGCCCGCTTTGTGCGTATGT
This sequence comes from uncultured Subdoligranulum sp., assembly GCA_904390925.1. GTDB lineage: Bacteria > Bacillota > Clostridia > Oscillospirales > Ruminococcaceae > Gemmiger. Next base: position 7,792 of record CAJFMB010000013.1, on the reverse strand, counting down.
GTGACGCCTACAGCATTCCCGTGGTGACTGTGGTCAACACCGAGGGCCTTGTCAAGAGCGAGGCTGACGATCAGGCCGGTGGTATCCGTCAGGCTGCCCGTATGGCCGGTGTCTACGCGGAAGCCACCACCGTCAAGGTGGCAGTGCTGGCCGGCGAGGCAGTCGGCCCGGTGTACAGCGTCTTTGCGGCACCTGCCGACTGGCGCATTGCCGTCAAGGGTTGCACCGTTGCTCCTCTGGCTCCCGAGGCAGCAGTCAGCGTTCTGTACAAGGACGAAATCTACGCCTCTGACAACGTCATCAAGGCAACCGAAGAAAAGGCTGCTGCCTACCGCAAGGATGTCTGCTCTGCCGAGGCTGCTGTGGCTGCCGGCGCAGCGGACGCTGTGGCGGATGCCGCTTCTGTCCGTGCACAGGTGGTTCAGGCGCTGGATATGCTCGCCAGCAAGCGGGCGGTCCGCCTTGCCAAGAAACACGGCAACATCACGCTTTGATCAGATACTTCTAACTATTTGAAGGAGGATACCCCCTATGAAAAACCTTACCGTTACTGTGAACGGCGTTGCGTATCAGGTCACTGTTGAGGAAAACGGCGCCGCACCTGCTCCTGTTGCTGCACCTGCACCGGCTGCTGCTCCTGCCGCTGCACCCGCACCCGCCGCTGCTCCCGCTGCACCGGCTGCTCCTCAGGGCCCTGCCGGCGCTGTCAGCGTCACGGCTCCCATGCCCGGCAACATCCTGGATGTGCGTGTCACCCCCGGCGCCAGCGTCAAGGCCGGCGATACGCTGCTGATCCTGGAAGCCATGAAGATGGAAAACGAGATCTCTGCTCCGCAGGACGGCACCATTGCCACTGTGGATGTCCGCAAGGGCGATACCGTCAGCTCCGGCGATCTGCTGGTCACCATGAACTGAGTTGTCCGCAATGCTGCACACGCCGCTTTGCGGCGTCAGAACGAGGTGAATTCAATTGGCTAAAAAACCGATTAAAATTACCGAGGTTGTCCTGCGCGACGCACATCAGTCCCTGCTGGCAACCCGTATGACCATGGATGAGATGCGTCCCATCCTGCCCGAGATGGACAAGGTCCCGTACTTCTCTGTGGAGTGCTGGGGCGGCGCTACGTTTGACTCCTGCATCCGCTTCCTGGATGAGGACCCGTGGGAGCGCCTGCGCATCCTGCGCAAGGAGCTGCCGCATCAGAAGCTGCAGATGCTGTTCCGCGGCCAGAACATGCTGGGCTATCGTCCCTACGCGGATGATGCTGTCGAGTACTTTGTCCAGAAGTCTGTGGCAAACGGCATCGATGTCATCCGTATTTTCGACGCTCTGAACGATCCCCGCAACCTGCAGACTGCCATCAAGGCAGCCAACAAGGAAGGGGCACATGTCCAGGCCTGCATCAGCTATACGCTGAGCCCGGTGCATAATAACGAGTATTTTGCCCAGTACGCCAAGACCCTGGAAGAGATGGGTGCCAACTCCATCTGCATCAAGGATATGGCCGGCCTGCTCAAGCCCTATACCTGCTATGACCTGGTCAAGAAGCTGAAGGAGACCGTCAGCATTCCCATTGATATCCACAGCCACTACACCGCCGGTCTGGCTTCCATGTCCATCCTGAAGGGCATCGAAGCCGGCGCCGACATTGTGGATACCGCCATGAGCCCGCTGGCCATGGGTACTTCCCATATGCCCACCGAGAGCCTGGTCGCCGCCCTGCAGGGCACCGACTACGACACCGGCCTGGACCTGAACCAGCTGAATGTGGTCCGCAACTACTTCAACAAGCTGCGTGAAAAGTATATCGCCAACGGCCAGATCAACCAGAAGAGCCTGGGCGTTGACGCCAATACTCTGCTGTACCAGGTTCCCGGTGGTATGTTCTCCAACATGCTCAAGCAGCTGAAGGATGCCGGCAAGGAGGACAAGCTGGACGAGGTGCTGAAGGAGATCCCCCGTGTCCGCGAGGATGCAGGCTATCCGCCGCTGGTTACCCCCACCAGCCAGATTGTCGGTACGCAGGCTGTCTTCAACGTCATCATGGGTGAACGCTACAAGATGGTCACCAAGGAGTTCCGCGGCCTGGTTCACGGCGATTACGGCAAGACGCCTGCTCCCATCAAGCCCGAGTTCCAGAACATGATCCTGAAGGGCGAAAAGCCCATCACTTGCCGGTTTGCCGACACTCTGGAGCCCGAGATGGACAAGCTGCGCAAGGAAGCTGCCAAGTACGCCATCCAGGAAGAGGACGTGCTGACCTACGCTATGTTCCCGCAGGTTGCACCCAAGTTCTTCGAAAAGCGCAATGCTCATATTCAGGGTGTGGATGCTCTGCATGCTGACTATGAGAACAAGAGCCATCCGGTCTGATTGATCTGAGGTTTTTGGATTTCATCTGAAAATGAAAAAAGCCCGCCGCTTTCCTGATCAGGAAAGCGGCGGGCTTTTCAGTTTTTAGCTTTTCAGTGATAAAAATAACGGAAAAGACTGCCGGAATCAGAACAGTCCCGTGATCCGTCCATCCTCATCGCAGTCGATGTCCATGGCAGCCGGGTGACGGGGCAGGCCGGGCATGGTCATGATGGCACCGCAGATGACCACCACAAAACCGGCACCGGCGGAAAGGCGGACTTCCCGCACGTGCATGGTGAAATGCTCCGGCGCGGCCAGCAGCTTGGCGTCGTCACTGAAGGAATACTGGGTCTTTGCAATGCAGACCGGCAGCTTGCCGTACCCCAGTTCGGTGAACTGAGCCAGAGATTTCTTGGCGGCAGCGGTGAACTCCACATCATCAGCACGATAAATCTTCTGGGCAACCGCCTTGATCTTGTCTTCCAGCGGCTGATCCAGATCATAGGTGAACTGAATCGGCTGACGGTTCAGGATGGACAGAACGGTTTCTGCCAGCTCCTTGCCGCCCTCGCCGCCCTTGGCAAAGACTTCGGACAGGGCACAGGGGACACCGGCCTCAGCGCAGATGCCGCGGACAACATCCATTTCCTCGGCGGTATCGGTGGGGAAGGCGTTGATGGCAACGCAGACCGGCAGACCAAACTGGTCCTTCATGTTCTGGATGTGACGGGTCAGGTTGGCAGCACCCTTGCGGACCAGCTCGGGATTCGGCTTGCTCAGGTCGGCTTTGGCACAGCCACCGTGGTGCTTGAGCGCACGGACAGTGGCCACGATGACCACGGCATCCGGGTTCAGACCTGCCATGCGGCACTTGATGTCCAGGAACTTCTCAGCACCCAGATCCGCACCGAAGCCGGCCTCGGTCACAACGTAGTCAGCCAGTTTCAGGCTGAGCTTGGTGGCCATGACGCTGTTGCAGCCGTGGGCGATGTTGGCGAAGGGACCGCCGTGGATGATGGCAGGATTGTTCTCCAGCGTCTGGACCAGGTTTGGGTCAATGGCATCCTTCAGCAGGGCAGTCAGGGCACCGGCAGCGCCCAGGTCACCGGCAGTCACCGGCTTGTTGTCATAGGTATAGGCGCAGACAATGCGGGACAGGCGCTCCTTCAGATCTTTCAGGTCGGTGGCCAGGCAGAAGATTGCCATGATCTCGCTGGCAACCGTGATGTCAAATCCGTCCTCACGGGGAGTGCCATTGGCTTTTCCACCCAGGCCGTCCACAATGAAACGGAGCTGACGGTCGTTGATGTCCAGGCAACGTTTCCAGGTGATGCGCCGGGGATCGATGTTCAGGGGATTGCCCTGCTGGATGGAGTTGTCAATCATGGCAGCCAGCAGGTTGTTTGCAGCGCCGATGGCATGAATGTCACCGGTGAAATGCAGGTTGATGTCCTCCATGGGAACCACCTGTGCATAGCCGCCGCCGGCTGCACCGCCCTTCATGCCGAACACCGGGCCGAGGGAGGGCTCACGCAGGCAGAGCATGGTCTTTTTGCCCAGCTTGTTCATGGCATCCGCCAGACCGACACTGGTGGTGGTTTTGCCTTCGCCGGCAGGCGTGGGGCTGATGGCCGTCACCAGAATCAGCTTTCCGTCGGGCTTGTCCGAACGGATCAGCTTGTGATCGATTTTCGCCTTGTATTTACCGTAGGGGATGATTTCATCGGCGGTCAGGCCAACCTTGGCAGCAATCTCGGTGATGGGCAGCATTTTTGCTGCCTGGGCAATTTCAATGTCCGTCAGCATTCCAAACATACCTCCTGATGATGAAAACAATACAACATACACTATCAGTGTAACAGAATCAATCCCTAAATACAAGATGTCGAAATAAAATGTAAATAACAAAAAGATACAGGTCCTGTCAGGATACCAAACCCCTGCAAAACCTGTATTTTCCTGAAATGATTTAAATGTTTCCCTTGCCGATGCCCCATTTTTTGAAAAAGCGCATCATACTGGAAAGCTGCATTTTGAATTTTCCGGCATCCCGCATGGGGGCACGGTGCCAGGCATGAATGGCACGGAACTGCGGCACCAGATAGACTTTACCATGCTGCAAAACCTTTTGGGTCAGGTCTGCATCCTCCACGTACATGAAGTAATCTGTGTCAAATCCGCCGATCTGGCGGAAGATGTCGGTCCGCACCGCCATAAAACTGCCGGTACAGAATGCAATCGGGCGGGGCCGGGTCAGATCTTCGTCCTGCATGGTATAATGCCGGTCTGCCCGGTCAAAGATGGAACCTGGCATCCGCGGCGCCAGCTGCCGGGCAAACAAAGCCCACGGGGTGGGTTTGCGACGGGGCAGGTGCTGGATACGGCCATCCGGAAAATACAGCTGCGGTGTGGCCATCGCGACATCGGGATGTGCCAGCAGCCATTGAGCCAGATCCTGCAAAACATTGGAATCCACCACAATGTCCGGGTTCAGGATGAAATGAACCTGACTGTCAAGTTGCGGCAGTACAGTGTTGTGGCCGCCGCCAAATCCCACATTCCGGGGCAGACAGATCACCTGTACCCGCGGATCACCAAAATCCGTTTCGCGCAGGCGGTCACCGCAGCCGTCCGGGCTGGCATTGTCCACCACAAACAGGGACAAATCCCCCGGCGTATACTGCAAAATACTGCGTACCGCAGCGCAGACCTCATCATAATCGCAATAAGACACAATGCAGGCGCTGAGCACGGCAGGTGAATATGACATACGGAACTTCCTTTACAAAATACTCTGCCATCCGACCGATCAGACCTGATGCGGGCGAATAAACTTCATACAGAAATCAGATGCTGTCAATGGCTCGGTGTACAGGGAACCCTGCACGAAATCAGCACCTGCGCGGGCCGCCAGCTTTGCCTGTTCGTCCGTGGAAATACCCTTGATGCAGACATACAGACCCAGTTGGTGGAACAGTGCCAGCAGAGCAGGCAGGGAAGGGTTCAGGGAATCAGCGGCGTCGCCTGCAAAGTCGGAGGACAGCTTGACCCACAGCGGATTCAGCTTGCGCAACATTTCCACACTGAACCACTCGGGCGAAAAACCATCCAGCGCGACAGAAATGTTGTGTTCCCGTAGAATACGAATCAGGTCGGACAGATGCCGGTCACCCGCCGCGTAGCAGCCGTTGTTCAGCTCAAGACACAGGGTGTTCGGGGCGAGAGAATAGTGGGAAGCCATCTCACAGATGCCTTCCAGAAAACGCTTCTGGATGATCTGACGACTGCTGATGTCCATACTGATGCTGAATTCCGGCAGCACTTCCTGCCAGTCATGGGTCTGATTCATGGCATGCTCCAGGGCCCAGCGTCCCACCTGAAGAATGTCACCGCTGTTCTCCAAAGCGGCCATCAGATCCTCGTGGGTGATATCGGGATACTCCTGGGTGGACCAGCAGAGAATGGCTTCTGCGGCAGCACAGTAACCACTTTCTGTATAAAGCTGCGGCTGGTATTGTAGGGAAAACCCTTCAAAATCATTCAGGACCGCCTGATGAATTGCCGCGCGCAGGGCATCCAGCCTCTGCTCATCACGGTACATTTCAGCCGTATAGGCGCGGAGACTGCCCGGAGCCTGGCGTTTGGCAGTGTTCATGGCCACTTCCAGCCGCCGATGCAGATCTTCCGCCCGGTTGCCGTCTGTGGGATATAAGACATAACCGCCGGTCAGCACAAGCGGTATTTCCTCATCGCCAACCAGAAGCTCTGCCGCCGCAGTGCTGTATCGGTTGAAGACGATTTCCAGATCCTCCGGTTCCGCATCCACCATCCAGTAGGCAAATTTATCCCCGTCCATGCGGAACAACGCACCGGGAAGATGTAAGGACAAAAGCTTTTCTGCCAGCGCGCGCAGAACCTGGTTGCCGAACGCATAATCGTGGCTGCCATTGATTCGGCTGAAATCGTCAATATCAAACAACAGGATGCCGCCGGCCTGGCTGGACCGGGACAGCGTTTCATACAAACGGGCGCGGAATTCGTGGATTGTGTACAGGTTTGTGGTGTTGTCATATTTGGGGTTCATCCCCATGTTGCGCAAAACAACGGCAAACCTGGCTGGATTTCCCTTTTCATCACGGTGAAGCACCCCGCGGCTCCGAATCCAGACGTACTGACCATCCTTGTTGCGGATGCGGTACTCACACTGATGGGTGTCACCGGTTTTTCCAGACATCATGTACTCCAGGTCCCGGACAAACTTTTCCTGATCTTCCGGATGAATCCGACACAGCCACATCCAGTCCGATGCTGCGATATATTCGTCCTTTAGATCAAATTCATGGACTGCGGCAGCACTCCAGCGGGAACGTTCTGTCGTCAGATCACATACATAAAAATAAACATCCAATGCGCTCTTGGAAAGCATGTCAAACAGTTCAGAATCAAGTAAAGCGCTTTGCCGTGTAGAAATCGTGCCCACCTCCTGTCTGCAAATATTCTGCCAGATTACAATCTATGACAGTATTCTAGCATATTTTTCAACAGTTGTCATGTAATTGCAAGAAAATGTTGTAAACTTCATGAACAGAATCACGAAAAAAGGGTTTGCATGCTGAGATGGCAATCTGAAAGCGGAAGAAACCGGATCACTGTTTCTGCTGCTGTTTTCCTAGTATGGACAAAAAGAATACAAAAAAATACCGCGATCTGCATCGCGGTATTTTTGGAGCTACTGGCCGGACTTGAACCGGCGGCCTGCTGATTACGAATCAGCTGCTCTACCAACTGAGCCACAGTAGCATCTGCTGTATACCCCACAAAAAGGCAAACACAACAAAATATAGTATACAGCATTTTCGGATAAAGTCAAGTCAATCTGATGGGAAATGATAAAAAGTTGCCCTTATTTTTCTTGTGATTTCTCATCCTTCCGGGCAGAAGAAGAACTGTCTGCCGTCGAGTCATGCACAGAAGGCGCCGGGGAATCCGAAAGTATGACCGGGATAAAGCGGCTGGCAAAGCGGCCCTTGCCGCGGCTGCGCACATAAAAATATCCGATTACCGAAAAGACAACAGCGCCCACAAAGTTCACGAACAGATCTTCCATGGTATCCATCAAACCCACATCCAGGTATCCCCCAAGGCCCAACGCGGTCTGGGTACCATCTCCCTGAACAATAATCACATCGGTGATGTCTTTGAAAATCACAGGTCGATTGCTGTTGCTGGGGTCCAGCATTACGCTGCCGAAGCTTTGCACAATCGAATCCTTCTGCATATCCAGCAGAAAGAAGTGGTCCATGGCTGCCTCGAAAAATTCCCAAAGTACGCCCACCGTCATGGAAAAACAGAACGCGACAATGGCCAGATACAACGGGGAAAGCGAAAACTTAACCTTTTCGTTTCGGTTCAGGATATCCAGCAGCGAAAAGCCTA
>CAJFMB010000012.1 GCA_904390925.1 uncultured Subdoligranulum sp. | reverse complement strand
TCGCCGATCAGCAGACGCTTCGGGTCGGTGGACAGGGTGGTCTTGCCGGTGCCGGACAGACCGAAGAAGATGGCGGTGTTCTCGCCGTTCAGGTCGGTGTTGGCGGAGCAGTGCATGGAGGCAATGCCCTTCAGCGGCAGGTAGTAGTTCATCATCGAGAACATACCCTTCTTCATCTCGCCGCCGTACCAGGTGTTCAGAATGACCTGCTCACGGCTGGTGATGTTGAAGACAACGGCAGTCTCAGAGTTCAGGCCCAGTTCCTTGTAGTTCTCGACCTTGGCCTTGGAAGCGTTGTAGACAACGAAATCAGGCTCGAAGTTCTCCAGCTCCTCCTCGGTGGGGCGGATGAACATGTTCTTGACAAAGTGAGCCTGCCATGCCACTTCCATGATGAAACGGATGGCCATGCGGGTGTCCTTGTTGGCGCCGCAGAAAGCATCCACAACAAACAGACGCTTGTTGGACAGCTCCTTCTGAGCCAGCTCCTTCACGGCCTTCCAGGCTTCCTGGGAAGCGGGATGGTTGTCGTTCTTGTACTCGTCGGAGGTCCACCACACAGTGTCCTTGGAGTTCTCGTCCATGACGATGAACTTATCCTTGGGAGAACGGCCGGTGTAGATGCCAGTCATAACATCCACAGCACCCAGTTCGCTGACCCGGCCCTTTTCGTAGCCTTCCAGGCTGGGCTTGGTCTCCTCCTCGAACAGAGCTTCGTAGGAAGGATTGTATACGATTTCGGTGGTGCCGGTGATGCCGTACTTGGTCAAATCGATATTTTTCATAGGGAAAATACCTCCTTGTGTTCCAGTATTTCGTTTACCATCGCCTAGTATACCGTAATTCCTACAAAACTGCAATGTATGAAACAGCGATTATTACAAAAGGAAACAAAAAACTTTTGGTCAACTGCCACAAAATGGCAGAATTCGCTGCGGCAAAAACCAGACATCAGGATGAAAAAGGGCGGGCATGCCGCTGTGCGGCAGCACCTGCAAGGAACGCCGGGCGCGGCAAAAGCAGGCAGCATTTGGCAGACTGTGGTATAATGACATCAAGGGCGGAACCTCATCCGCCGGAATAACTGCAACAGGAGGGTAATTCATATGCTTTTGACCAATGATACGCTGAAAACCATTCACAGCCGCCGCAGCTGCCGTGCCTATACTGCGCAGCAGGTGGAGCAGGACAAACTGGATACGGTGATCGACGCGGGGCTCTGGGCAGCGTCCGGTATGGGCCGCCAGTCGCCGGTGATTGTGGCGGTGCAGGACAAGGCAACCGTCGCCAAGCTGTCGGCCATCAATGCAAAGATCATGGGCAACAGCGGTGACCCCTTCTACGGTGCACCCACGGTTCTGGTGGTGCTGGCCCGCAAGGAGGTCCACACCGCTGTGGAGGACGGCAGCCTTGCCCTGGGCAACCTGATGCTGGCTGCCGAAAGCATCGGCCTTGCTTCCTGCTGGATTCATCGTGCCCGCGAGACCTTTGAAACCCAGGAAGGCAAACAGCTCCTGAAAGGCTGGGGCCTTGACCCGGAAGCCTACATCGGCGTGGGCAACTGCATTCTGGGCTATGCCGCCGAGGGCGGCCAGAAGCCTGCCGCTGACCGCAAGGACGGCCGCGTTGTCTACGTGAAATAAGCAAATCCCCGTTGCCGGAACTCCCCGGAACGGAATTTTACCCAAATCAAAAAGCAGCAGACCGGCTGGCCTGCTGCTTTTTTGCGTTCTGTCAGGAAATATCCCGGTACTTGCTGACCTTTTCTGCCAGAAATTGACGGAATTCTTCCACCTTGCCGCCGGTCAGGTCCTGCTTTTGCAGCAGGGTGGCCTGGTTGTCAAATACCAGCAAAAACAGGTCGGATGTTTCGATGGCACAGGATATGCGGGAGTAGGGAACCTCTATGGGATTGCTCCCTGCCGCTGACAGGGTCATGCCCGTTTCGGAAAATTCCACGCGCATCTGCTGCTCCGGGGTGATGCTCTCTTTGCCTGCCAGCAGCTTTTTGGCCGCAGAGGAAAAGGAACTGCCCCGGCTGCCCATACTGACCCGGATCCGCCAAAGCCCCCACAGAATGGCCACCGCGCCGCCCACAAGGGGACCCAGCAGTTCCTTCGGCTGCATGGCACTGGGAAGGAACAGAAGCAGTCCCAGCACCAGAAATACAATGCCCAGAACCCGGCCCCGCATCGGGCTGGACTCAGCCGGAGCCGGCCGGTCGTTCAGCCGGTCGGTCACTTTCCACAGCCCGGGCACCTTCTCCCGGGAGACCAGTTCGGTCCGGGTCTCCAGTGCCCGGCTCACTTGGGGCAAAAGGGCTTCCGTGTCAAAGGCATGGAACGAAAAACAGAACAGACTGGAATGCATCAAAGCACCTCCTCAGATCGGCCGGGAAGCCGATCCGGATTTTATCTCTATTATAGAGGTTGCAGGTTTGCCACGGCAAGGTGCAATCCCGCAAAAGCGGATATTTTACAACTGCCTGTTGTCGGACAAACGTGGCCCATTTGCCAAAACCGAGGCAATCCGGTATAATATACTCTGTATTATTGTAAGTAAGGTACGGAATCATCAGGGAAGGGAGGAACACGGCATGGCGCAGCAGACGGCATTGTCCGAGCAGGGCCTGCAAAAGCTGGAAGGCGTCGTGGAACACATGATCTACGAAAACCGGGACACCGGCTATGCCGTGTTTGAGGTCAACGCCCAGGGTGTGGATGTTGTGGTGGCCGGCAATGTGGGCAGTGTGGACAACGGCATGTCGGTGGTCTGCTACGGCCACATGGTCAACCATCCTTCCTACGGCGAGCAGTTCCGCGCCGACCAGTGCGAAGCCAGCCTGCCCCAGGACACCGCCGCCACCCTCAGCTATCTGTCCAGCGGTGCGCTGCCCTATATCGGACCATCCACCGCCAAAAAGATTGTGGCAAAATTCGGCGACGATACGCTCAACATCATTGCGGACCAGCCCATGCGCCTGTGTGAGCTGCGGGGTATTACCCCGGAAAAGGCCGAAGCCATCTCCAAGGAATTTCACCGGATGTACGGGGTGCGGGAGGTGGTGGCCTGGGCGGCAAACTACGGCATCTCGGCACAGAATGCGGTGTCCCTTTACCGGGATTTCGGCACCAATGCGGTGGCGATTCTGGAGGACAACCCTTACCTGCTCACCGGGGAGCCGCTGAATCTGAAATTCAGCCAGGTGGATGCCATTGCCGCCAAACTGCAGTTTGAGCATGACGGTACCCTGCGGGTGGGGGCCGGGCTGATTTACGCCATGCGGCACAATGCCAACAACGGCCACACCTGCCTGCCGAAGGAAAAACTGCTGCAAAGTACGGCGCGGTTTCTGCGGGTGGAGCCGGACCGTGTTTCGGAAGGGCTTGACACGCTGCTGACCAGCGGTGAACTGAAGCTGCGGGAGTTTGAAGGCACCGGCTATATTTATCTGCCGGACCTGCTTTTGGCGGAACAGGACATTGCCATCCACCTGCGGACGCTGGCATCCTATCCCACCGAGCCCCCTAAGCGGCTGGAAAGCAACATCCGGGCGCTGGAAATGGGGCAGGGGGTTGTCTATGCCCCGCTGCAGAAACAGGCCATCCAGATGGCGCTGTCCAGCCGGGTCATGGTGCTCACCGGCGGACCCGGAACCGGCAAGACCACTACCGTCAATGCCATCCTCAGCCTGTACGAGTCAGGCGGAGATCAGGTGGCGCTCTGCGCCCCCACCGGCCGGGCGGCCAAGCGCCTCAGCGAGCTGACCGGGCACAAGGCTTCCACCATCCACCGGCTGCTGGAGGTGGACTATTCCAGCGGTTCACTGCGCTTTATCCACAACGCCAAAAATCTGCTGAAATATGATGTGGTGATTCTCGACGAGGTCAGCATGGTGGATGTCAAGCTGTTCCAGTCGCTGCTGGCAGCCCTGCGCCCCCATTGCAGGCTGATTCTGGTGGGGGACGCCGACCAGCTGCCCAGCGTGGGACCCGGCAATATCCTCAGCGAGATTCTGCGCACCGATACGGTGCCCATTGTCCGCCTCAACGAGATCTTCCGCCAGGCGGGCAAAAGCCTGATTGTCCAGAATGCCCACCGCATCGTCAACGGGCAGATGCCCCAGAAGGGCGGCAAGACCGATGACTTTTTCATGATCGAGGCCATCGGCCTGGCCTGTCAGCGGCTGGTCTGTGACCTGGTGACCACCCGCCTGCCGGCTGCCTACGGCTTTGACCCGGTGCGGGACATTCAGGTGCTTTGTCCCACCAAGGTGGGCCCCACCGGCAGTGTGGAGCTCAACCGCAAGCTGCAGCAGCTGCTCAATCCGCCGGCGCCGGACAAGCCCCAGATCGGAAACACCGACGCCAGCCGGGTGCTGCGCCTGGGGGACAAGGTCATGCAGATCAAAAACGACTATGACATCACCTATGAGCGGGACGGCGGCGAATCCGGCGTGGGCGCCTATAACGGGGATATCGGCATCATTACCGCGGTGGACCCGGACAACCGCACCGTCACGGTGCAGATGGATGACCGGCGGCTGACCTATACGGCGGATCAGCTGGCAGAGCTTGACCCGGCCTATGCGGTGACCGTGCACAAAAGTCAGGGCTCCGAGTTCCCGGCGGTGGTGCTTCCGGCGGCGGATGTGCCGGCCCGGTTGTGCTACCGGAACCTTCTTTATACCGGCGTCACCCGCGCCCGCAAGCTTTGTGTGCTGTGCGGCAGCACCCGCACCGAACGGGCCATGGTGGAAAATATCCGCCAGAATCTGCGCTTTTCCGGGCTGCGGTTTTTGCTGCGTGGCGAGGGTCTGGACGAATGAACGGGGCCCGGCTGAGGAAATTTTTATATGGTGCCGCATATAGGGCTGCCGCACAGATTTATCCCCGCCGCTGTCCGCTCTGCGGCGAGGTGCTGGGCACTGATGCGGTGGCGGCGGTGCTTTGCCGGAACTGCCTGGCCGGTGCAAAGAAACTTCTGCACAATCCGCCGCGTCTGGCCGACACCGAGCACAGCTTTTATGCACTGGATGGCGCTGCCAGCGTGTTTTACTACGAGGACGAAATCCGGCATGCCATTCTTTGCACGAAACTGCACGGACAGCCCTGGCTTGCGCGGGAATTGTCCGACATGGTGGCCATCCGCCTGTTTGGCGCTCTGCCCGCAAGCCAGCCCGGCGGAATCCCCTGTTATGATCCACCCGGCGGACTGAGCCCTTATGATTGTATTGTGCCGGTGCCACCCCGCCGGGGAAGTGATTCGGGGCCGCGCCTGCCGGATCTGATGGCAGGACGCCTGGCCCGGATTCTGCATCTGCCGGTTTGCCGGGACCTGTATCCCGTCCGCATGATGCGACCGCAGAAGCAGCTTTCTCTGGCCGAACGGCTGAAAAATCAGAAGGACGGCTATGCCCTGCACGCCACAAACCATGTGATGGGACGCCGGGTACTGCTGGTGGATGATATTATCACCAGCGGCGCCACCGTTTCCGCCTGCGCCATGGCGCTTTACCAGGGCGGGGCGGCGTCTGTGTTTGCGGTCAGTCTGGCCGTGGATGAAGTGCGAAAAAAGTAAATCTTTCCCGCGGCAAAACCAAACGCCGCACTTTCCATAAGGAGAAACCCCATGAAACAACAGGATATCGGCATTGACCTTGGTACCACCTCCATCATCATCGCCACCGAACAGCAGGGCGTGGTCTTTTCCCAGCCCAGCATCGGCGCCATTGACACCCGTACCGGCGAAGTGATTGCGGTAGGGGACCGGGCGCTGCGCATGGTGGGACGTGCCCCTTCCTACATTGAGGTGGTGCGTCCGCTGCGGGACGGCGTGATTCAGGATCACCGCATGACTCACGAGCTGATTGTCCGGTTTGTCAATCAGGTCTGCCGTTCCCGTATTTTCCGGCCGCGGGTGGCAGTCTGCGTGCCGGCCGCCATCACCGGCGTGGAAGCCGATGCGGTGGTGGAGGCGGTCATGTCTGCCGGTGCCCGGCAGGTCTATCTTGTGGACGAGCCGGTGGCCGCGGCGCTGGGGGCCGGGCTGGACATCCGCAAGCCCCGGGGCTGTATGGTGATCGACATCGGCGGCGGTTCCACCGACATTGCGGTGATCAGCATGGGCGGCAAGGTCCGCTCGGCCAGCGTGCCGGTGGCGGGCAACGCCTTTGACAACTGCATTGCCCAGTGTGTGCAGCAGAAATATGACATTGCCATCGGCCCGGCCACCGCCGAGCTTTTGAAAAAGCAGGTGGCCAGCTGTTCCGACAACGATTTCCAGGGCGTGATGGAGGTGCGTGGTCATTCCTGGCAGACAAACCTTCCGGCCCGTCAGCTGGTCTATACCCGGGATCTGTATGAACCGGTGCGGGAGCTGGTGGCGCGCATTGCCGCTGCTGCCCGCAGCGTGCTGGAAAGCACGCCGCCCGAGCTGGCGTCGGATGTATCCCAGACCGGGGTGCTGCTGACCGGCGGCGGTTCCATGCTGCGGGGGCTGCCGGGCTACCTGGCCGGACAGCTGCATGTGAATGTCGCCCTGGCACCTGACCCCCTCAACTGTGTGGCGCGGGGCACCGCAGCCAGCCTGTCCATGGGCAAGTCCCTCACAGCCGGGTTCCGGGACGCCACGCCGAAGGTTTGGCGGGCAAGATTGTAACAGCTTTTTTTCATCAGCCCGGCGGCAGTGTTTTGCCGCCGGGCTGATTTCGCCACGTAAAATTTGCCGTTCCCCGTTTCCCAAAGCTGGGATTTATGGTATACTAAACCGAATACTGAATTTTTGCCGTCCGGGGGTTGTCGGACGGTTCCCACAGATACAGAACCCGGCAGGCGTGTCCTGCCAGACCCTGAAGGAGGCTCGAGCAGCATACCATGCCATCCAATGCCGCTGAATTCTGCGCCCTGCGCGACCAGTATATTGCCGCACGTTTTACCCGCCTGAATCCGGTCCAGCAACAGGCGGTCTTTTGCACCGAAGGCCCGCTGCTGATCCTGGCCGGCGCCGGCAGCGGAAAGACCACTGTGCTGGTCAGCCGCATTGCCAATATCATCCGCTTCGGTTCCGCCCACGGCAGCAGGGAATTGCCCGAAGGCGGCGTTTCCGATGCCGAGCTTGCCGATCTGCGCAGCGCAGTTGCCGCCGGCCGGGACCTCCCCGCTGCGGCGGAGCGGCGGCTGGCGGTCCGCCCGGCCAGACCCTGGAATGTGCTGGCCATCACCTTCACCAACAAGGCGGCCGGGGAGCTGAAGGAACGCCTCAAGGCCATGCTGGGCGAGACGGTGGGCGGGGACGTGTTTGCCTCCACCTTCCACTCGGCCTGCGTGCGGATTCTCCGCAGGGATGCCGAGCGCATCGGTTTTCCCAAAAGCTTCACCATCTACGACTCGGACGACCAGCAGCGGGTGATGAAGCTGATCTACAAGGAACTGATGATCGACGACAAGTTCCTGCCGGTCAAGTCGGCCATCGCCCAGATCAGCGGCTTCAAGGACAAACTGCTCTCCCCGGAGGAGGTGGCCTCCCAGCCCATCGCCAACACCAAGGCGGCGCTGGTGTCCAAGCTCTACACCGCCTACGCCCGCCGTCTGCGGGAAAACGGTGCCATGGACTTTGACGATCTGATCTACCATACCGTGCGGATGCTCTCTCAGGACGCCGAGGCACGGGAATACTACCAGCAGAAATTCCGTTATGTTCTGGTGGACGAGTACCAGGACACCAGCATTGCCCAGTTCCATCTGGTGCGGCTTCTGGGCGGCGGCTACAACAATGTCTGCGTGGTGGGTGATGACGACCAGTCCATCTACCGGTTCCGCGGCGCCACCATTGAGAACATCCTCCATTTTGAACAGCATTTCAAGGGCGCCAGGACCATCCGCTTGGAACAGAATTACCGTTCCACCGCCAACATTCTGAACGCCGCCAATGCGGTCATCAAGCACAACAACGGCCGCAAGGGCAAGACATTGTGGACCGAAAACGGCGACGGCGCCAAGATTCACTATTACTATGCCGCCAGCGAAAACGACGAGGCCAGCCATATCGCCGAGGTCATCGGCGAACATCTGCGCCAGGGGGCAAACCTGCGGGACCACGCGGTTCTCTACCGGATGAACGCCCAGTCCAACCCCGTCGAAACCTATTTCGCCCGTGCCGGTATCCCGTACCGTATTGTGGGCGGCCAGCGCTTCTTTGACCGCAAGGAAGTCAAGGACATCAACTCCTACCTGGCAGTCATTGTCAATCCCCGGGACGATGTGCGTCTGCGCCGCATCATCAACGAGCCCGCCCGCAAGATCGGCGGCACCACCATCGACAAGATCGCCGATCTGGCCGCCGCGCAGGGGGTGCCGATGATGGAGATCATCGCCCATGTACATACCTATCCGGCCCTGGCCCGGGCCGCCGGTGCACTGAGCGGCTTCTATGCCATGTACCGGGATCTTTGCGAAAAATCCACCCGGCTGCCGCTGGACGAATTCATGGGGGAGGTCATTGCCAAAACCGGCTATGAGGCCATGCTGAAAGCCCAGGGGGAGGAGGGCCAGACCCGCCTGGAGAACCTGGGCCAGCTGGTTTCCTCCATCAAGACCTACGCCGATCAGCAGGGGGAGGACGCCACCCTCTCGGGCTTCCTGGAGGAAGTGGCCCTGATCAGCGACCTGGATTCTTACGACGAAAACGCCGATTCGGTGGTCATGATGACGCTGCACTCGGCCAAGGGCCTGGAATTTCCCTATGTCTTTATTGTGGGCATGGAGAACGGCATCTTCCCTGGCGAGCTTTCCCGGTACAACGAGGAGGATATGGAGGAGGAGCGCCGCCTTTGCTACGTGGGCATCACCCGCGCCAAGAAGGAGCTGTATCTTTCCTCCGCCTGCACCCGCATGATGTACGGCCGCACCCAGCGCAACCAGCCTTCCGACTTTTTGCAGGAGCTGCCCCCTGAACTGCTGGACGAGACCGAAAGCCCGGAGGCTGCCTCCCGCGCCGGCGGATTCGGCGCCGGATACGGCAGTTACAGCTACAATGTGCCGGGCGGCCGCAGCGGTTATTCGGGGACTTCCCGCGGATACCTCAATCCCGAATACAACCGCGGCGGCGGGTTTGGCAGCAGCTACAGCCGCGGTGGCTTCCACAGCGGATTTGCTGCCAGCGGCGGTCACGAAAGCCCCAGCTATCCGGGCGGCCGTCACACGGTTCCATCCTCCGGCTTTGGGGCGGGATATTCCAGCAGTGTCAACCATCATTCCGGAAAACCCGCCCGCGCGGCCGGCGCCGATACCTCGTCGCTGCTGGGACTTCAGAAGAAGTCTGCCAAGACAGAAAAATCTGCCGGCTATGCACCGGGGGATCTGGTGGAACACAAGGTTTTTGGCCGTGGCAAGGTGCTGAAGGCCACACCGGTGGCAGGGGACTGCATTGTGGAAGTCCAGTTTGACCGCGTCGGTGTCAAAAAGACGATGGCCAACTATGCCCCCATGAAAAAGGTGGAGGAATAATGCGGACAGATGTTGTCCGGCGCATACATTCCTGTCACAGAATTCCCCGCTACGGAAGATTTACAAAGAGGTTAACCCCATGCTTGTTACATTGATTGCCCATACCAACGAACCGGAAAAGACCATTGCGGCGGCGGCAAAGCTCTGCTACTCCGACGCGCACATCGGGACGCTGCTGGATGGCCTGACCCCGGAAAAGACCGCTGCCTTTTTACAGCGCCTGTCCGACGTGGGACACGCCAGTCCCATCGAACATGCCAGCTTCACCTTTGGCATCGAGGGGGTCTCCCGCACCTTCCTGGCCCAGGTGACCCGCCACCGCATTGCCAGCTTCAGCGTGCAGAGCCAGCGGTATGTCCGCCTGGAGGATTTCCGCTATGTCATCCCCCCGGAGATTGCCGCCATCCCGGAGGCAAAGGCGCAGTTCATCGACGCGATGAACGATGACGCCCGCCGCTATCTGGAACTGGTCCACAGCCTGGAGGAGGCCCATACCCGGCGCCTGATGGCGGAGGGCATGGACGAAAAGACCGCCCGCACCAAGGCGGGCAAGCAGGCCAACGAGGATGCCCGGTTCGTGCTGCCCAACGCCTGCGAGACCAAGATGGTCATGACCATGAATTGCCGCAGCCTGATCAATTTCTTCAATCTGCGCTGCTGCAACCGTGCCCAGTGGGAGATCCGTGCCGTGGCGGACGAGATGCTGCGTCTGGTCCTGCCGCTGGCGCCCCATATCTTTGCCCATGCGGGCCCGCGCTGCCTGACCGGGCCCTGCCCGGAAGGCCGCATGTGCTGCGGCCAGATGGACGCTGTGCGGGACAAATACGCCAAGCTGAAAGCCGGTGTGCTGGAAAATGGGTAAACTGATCATACTGGAAGGACTGGACGGTTCCGGCAAGGGGACCCAGGCGGAACTGCTGGCCCGGACTTTGACGGAGCAGGGAAAAAGCTTCCGCAAACT
Organism: uncultured Subdoligranulum sp.; assembly: GCA_904390925.1. Classification (GTDB taxonomy): domain Bacteria; phylum Bacillota; class Clostridia; order Oscillospirales; family Ruminococcaceae; genus Gemmiger. The sequence continues at coordinate 33,232 of CAJFMB010000012.1, read as the reverse complement.
GTCCTTTCCCAATTACCAGAGCGACTCCTCCGCACTGGTCCGCATGTATCTGGCGGGACAGTTCGGGGACAAGCCGGACGATGTCAACGCCTATGCGGCGTCCACCTTTTATGCGGTGGACCGCTATGCCGGTTACAAGTCTGACTGGGGCGATTTTTACCAGAGCGGCGGATTGCTGATCAGCGACCGCTACACCACCAGCAATGCAATCCACCAGTGCGCCAAGCTGCCCCGGGAACAGTGGGACAGCTACCTGAACTGGCTGTTTGATTTCGAGTACAAGAAAATGGGAATCCCGGTACCCGACCGGGTGATTTATCTGGCGGTGGACCCGGATGTTTCCCAGCGGCTGATGACCGAGCGCTACCACGGCGACGAAAGCAAAAAGGATATCCAGGAAAGGGATACCGAGTATCTGTCCCGTGCCCGCGCCGCCGCCGAATACTGCACCAAGGTACTGGGCTGGACCCGCATCGACTGTACCCAGAGCCGTCCCGACGGCAGCAAGTCCATGCGCACCCGCCAGGACATTCACACCCGGATACTTGAAACCTTGTGTGATATCCTGTAAACTGAGAACACCCCTACGGCACCCCCGTATTCCCGGACCCTGCCCCCAACAGAAAGGAATTGTCCATGCTGCGTAAAGCGACCGAAGCGGATCTCGACAAACTGATCGCCTTCCGGCAGGAGACGAACGGCGGCAGCCACAGCGAGGTTGCCGGCTGGCTGGAAAACATTGTCGGTCTGGACAATGTGCTTCTGGTGGAGCAGGACACCCCGGACGGTTCAGTGCTGGTGTCGATGGTCTGCGCGGTGCCGGTGGAAACCCGGGGCCGCCACGGCATCTGGTTCTGCGGCATGGCGACGGCGCCGGCCTTTCGCGGCCGCGGTCTGATGACCAAGCTGATGGACGGCTGCCTGCGCGCATTTGCCGCCGATGGGGCCGAGTTTGCGGTTGTGGTGCCGGGCAATGCCCGTACGGCACAGCAGCTGCGGGGGCTCCAGTTCCAGAATGCCTTTGCCCTGCGGTTTCTCAACCGTACCATTCCGCACAATCTCTGGGCGCATGCCGACTTTGACGCCATGACGGTCCGGCGGCTGGTGGATACCCGGGTTTACTATCAGCCCGGCTGCATCAATCTGCCGTTGTCCAGCATGAACGAGGTGGTGTCCCAGCTTTACCGCAGGGGGGCCACGATCGTTTCCAACCGCCGTGGATACGGAATCTTTTTTATTCAGAAAGATATCCTGCAGTTTGTGGAACTGCAGGCGGACAACGACCATTCTGCGGACATCCTGCTGCAGGCGGCCCGGGAACGGACCGGCTGCGAACAGGCCCAGATCATCCTGTCCGAAAGCCAGTCGCTGTATCTCGGGGAGGGAAAACGCTGCAGCTACGGGATGATCCGTTTTCTGCAAAGACCCTTCCCGCTGACAGATGTGTACTTCCGCCTGCTGGTCTGAGGCAGACGAACAAGGAGAGTTAGATTATGAGGATTCAACGCAATGACGGACATTCCGATCCGTCCAGCCATACCTATCATGCGCGGCCCCAGATGAACCCCAAACAGGCGGCGGAAGAGGCAACGCAGGAGGCCGCTGCGGAAGAGGAAGACTACGAGGACGAGGAAGAGGAGGAGCGGCCCCGCCGCCGCTTTCCCATCGGCCTTGTGATTGTGCTGGTGTTTGTGGTGCTGATCGGCATCGGCGGCTGGCAGGTGTTCAATCTGTACCGCGAGGTGGACGGCAGCGCCACCGGCGGCGTTTTGGGCAACGAGCAGACCATCGACATTGCGGACGGCTCCACCGCATCCGCCATTGCCGAGCAGCTGGCGGATGCCGACATCATCCAGCACGGCTGGCTGTTCCGGCTGTATGCCAGCTACAGCGGCAAGGCTTCCGACCTGCAGCCCGGCCCGGTGACGCTCCGGTCCGGCATGTCCTACAATGATATTCTGGAAAAACTGTCGGAGCAGCGTGTCTTCCGTCAGACGGTCACCGTTACCTTCCCGGAGGGCTCCACCGCTGTGGCCATCGCCCAGCTGATGGAGGACAACGGCCTGTGCTCGGTGGAGGACTTCCTGGCCTGCGCCAACGGTGAAGTCTATAACGAGAAGGCCGATGCCCTGGGCAACGGCGGCGGAGAAAAACAGGCGGATTTCAGCGACTACACCTTCTGGGCCCAGATGCCGGAGAAGGAGGGCCGCCTGTTCAAGTGCGAGGGCTATCTCTTCCCCGACACCTACGAGTTCTTCACCGATGACACCATCGAGAACTATGTCCGTACCTTCTATGACCAGTTTGCCAAGCAGACCGAGGGCCTCCAGGAGGAAGTGGACGCCAACCCCAATGACTGCATTAATTCGCTGGACGACGCGGTGATCCTGGCCAGCTTCATCCAGGAGGAAGCCGGCATGCCCGAGGAGGACTACAAGGTTTCCGCCTGCTTCCACAACCGGCTCGAGTCCGCCGGCATGCCGCTGCAGTCCAACGCCAGCTGCGACATCATGCAGGACAACGACAACAACTACCTGTGGAACTCGCCCATGGCCGAGTATATGGGCTGGCGTGCAGCCGGTGCCATCCCCGAGGAGGTTCTGGCTGCCTACGACACCTATGAACATGTGACCGGCCTGCCCGCCGGTGCCATCTCCAACCCGGGCATTGACGCTATCAAGGCTGCGCTGGAACCGGATCAGGAGTATGTGACCGAAGGCTATCTCTACTTTGTCACCGGCAACCCCAACGGCGACTATCCCGGCCAGTATTTCTACGCCAAGACGCTGGAAGAGCACAATGCCAACGTGGCCAAGGCCGGCTGGTAATCCCAGGACTGCGGCTCAGCCGCACCCCGGTTGATTTTCCGGCATGCCCTTGAATGGAATCTGCTGCCTTGCGGACTTTCCCGGCAGGGAAGGTTGCAGGGGTCTGCCGGCAAGTGCCGGAAATGTAAGAATACGCATCAGAAAAGGAGCTGTACCCCATGCTTTCACAGCCGGAACTGCTTAGCCCGGCGGGCAATCTGGAAACCCTGAAATATGCGGCACTCTACGGTGCCGATGCCATCTACTGTGCTCTCAAGGAGTTCGGCATGCGGGCCGCGCCCGCCAACTTCACACCCGGCGAGCTGGCCGAGGGCTGCATCTTCGCCCACGCCCGTGGCAAAAAGGTCTACCTGACTTTGAATACCCTGCCCACCAATGAGGAGCTGACCCGCCTGCCCGAAACCATCCGGGATGCCCGGGACGCGGGTGTGGATGCCTTCATCGTCGCCGATCTGGGCGTGGTGGAACTGTGCAAGAAATATGCCCCCGACACCGACATCCATTTTTCCACCCAGGCGGGCATCGCCAACTATGCGGCGGCCAATGCGGCTTATCATCTGGGCGCCAAGCGGGTGGTGCTGGCCCGGGAACTGAGCCTGACCGAGATTGCCCAGATCCGGGACAACACCCCGCCGGAGCTGGAACTGGAGGCCTTTGTCCACGGTGCCATGTGCATGAGTGTTTCCGGCCGCTGCCTGCTGTCCAGCTACATGACCGGGCGCAGCGGCAACCGGGGCGAGTGTGCCCAGCCCTGCCGCTGGAAGTATTACCTGGTGGAGGAGCGCCGCCCCGGCCAGTATATGGAGATCGGGGAGACCAGGGACGGCAGCTATATTCTCAACGCCAACGACCTGTGCACCGCGCCCTTCCTGGATCTGATCTGCCAGGCGGGCATTGACTCGCTGAAGATCGAGGGCCGCGCTAAGACCTTCTACTATGTGGCATCGGTCACCAGCGCCTACCGCCGCGCCCTGGATGCCTACCTGAAGGACCCGTACGCCGAGCACTTCGACCTGCCGGATGATGTCATCGACGAGCTGGACCGCACCAGCCACCGGCATTATTCGCCGGGATTCTATTTCGGCAAGGAGCAGGCGCTGCAGACCCCCAGCCACACCTATGTGCGCAACTGGGATTTCATCGGCACGGTGGACCATTGGGAAAACGGCATTGCCAGCTGCACCCAGCGGGGCCGCTTTCTGCTGGGGGATACCATCGAGGCCCTGCAGCCGGACGGCACCGTGGTGCCCATCACGCCGGAATGGATCAGGAACGAGGCAGGGGAGAACGTGGACGCCACACCCCACCCGATGATGCACTATACCATTCCCTGCAAGACCGAGCTGATGCCCTACACGCTGCTGCGGGCCCCCAAAAAGCCCTGCCCTGACGAGGTGGCCGACCCCAACGCCGACACCACCATCTGCTGCACCGACTGCTGAACGGCGCACAAAGACTGTGAGGAACTGCCATGGATTTTGAAACGCTCAAGCAGGAATGTCTTTCCTGCCGCCGCTGTGACCTGTGCGAGACCCGCACCCATGTGGTGTTCGGCCAAGGCGTGCCGGATGCCGAGGTGATGTTTGTGGGCGAGGGCCCCGGCGCCAATGAGGACGAGCAGGGCCTTCCCTTTGTGGGCCGCAGCGGAAAACTGCTGGACAGCTATCTGGAAGCGGTGGACCTGAGCCGGGAGAAAAACATCTTCATTGCCAATATCGTCAAGTGCCGCCCGCCCCAGAACCGGGACCCGCTGCCCGACGAATCCCGCGCCTGCATGCCCTGGCTGCGGGAACAGTTCAGGCTGCTCCGGCCCAAAATCGTGGTCTGTCTGGGCCGCATTGCCGCCCAGCAGATGATCGAGCCCAAGTTCTCGGTCACCAAGGACCACGGCAAATTCTTTGACAAACAGGGTACCCTGTTTATGGCGACCCTGCACCCGGCGGCGCTGCTGCGCAATCCCAACAACAAGCCGCTGGCCTTCGGGGATTTTGTCGCGCTGCGGGACAAGATTTACGAGGTCTGCACCCACACCTATCCCGATCAGCAATAATTTTTCTGCCCGTCTGCCATCTCCGGCCGGCGGGCAGAGGTGTATCTGCCGGGTTCCGGCAGATTGCCGTGTCATCCTCCGCCGTTTTTGCATAGAATGGCCTGTTGCCTGCCCAAATCGATTGCAAAAGGCACGGAAAAGGGGGATACGGTCATGCAAAAGACTTCTGCCAAACCTGTCGTCGTGGATTTCTTTCTGGGGGCACTGGCGCCCTCCGGCTTTTCCGGCTGGTTCGCCCAGGCGGCTGCCGAGCCGGGCACAAAGCCCTGGCTGATCAAGGCGGGGCCCGGCTGCGGCAAGTCCACTTTTCTGCGGCGATTGTCGGAGCAGGCGGCCGAAACGGCAGGGGGCGGCCGGATCGAGCGCATTCACTGTTCCAGTGACCCGGACAGTTTGGACGGCGTCCGGCTGCCGTCGGGGGATCTTTTCCTGGATGCCACCGCGCCCCATACGCTGGACTGCAAATACCCCGACGCCGCCGAGCGGATCGTCAGCTTTTACCACACGCTGGACCATGGATACCTGGCAGTACACAGTGAAGAAATCCTGCGTGCCGGCGCCGAAAACATGTCACTGCTCCAGCGGGCTGCCGCCGATTTCGCATTTGCCTGCGGACTTTTGCAAAGGCGCCGGCAGCTGGCTGCTGCCTGCCTGAATGCTGACAAGCTGGACCGCTTTACAGCACGGATGGCCACCCGGCTGATACCTGCCCGCCGCGGTGTCAAGCGCGGCATCCAGCACATCCGGCTGCTCAGTGCCCCCACCCCCGCCGGGATCACGGTTTATTCCGATACGGTTTTCGCGCTGGCAAAGCGGATCTATGCGATTCACGACCCGTACGGGGCAGTCTCGGCCAGAATGCTCTCGCTGCTGGCGGAACATGCCGCCCGAAACGGTTATGAGGCCTGCGTCTGCCGCTGCGCTTCGGATCAGAGCAAGATTGACCAGCTGATTTTGCCGGAGTTGGGTCTTGCGGTGGTGACCTCCAACCCCTGGCACCCCATGAACTTTGCCGGGCAAAAGACCATCCACGCTGCCCGCTTCCTGGACGGCAGCGCCCTTGCGTCCCACCGCGGTGTGCTGCGGTTCCAAAAGCGCATTGCCGGTCAGCTGCTTGCCCGCACCTTCCAGCTCCAGGCGGAGGCAAAGCGCCTGCACGATAAGCTGGAAAGTTACTACGTCCACGCCACCGATTTTGCAGGGGTGGATGCGCTGCGGGAAACAGTGGCGTCGGAACTGTTCGATTGCTGAGCCGTCGGCAAACCATACAGGAAAACAAAAAACACGGAATTGACCCGAAAGGAGGTGCCCCATGCCGGAAATGTCCCTGACCCTGCCGGTCCGTCAGCTGGTGGAATTTCTGCTGCGCACCGGCAGCATTGACAACCGGTTCACCGGCTTTGACCGGGCACTGGAGGGCGCCCGCCTTCACCGGAAACTGCAAAAGCAGGCGGTGAAAGACCATCCCGACTATGCCGCCGAGGTGGCTTTGCGCCATACCCTGACCGTCGCGGAAGTGGAATACACCATTGAGGGAAGGGCAGACGGCATCTTCACCGCGCCGGACGGCACCGTGACCATTGAGGAAATCAAAACCACCGCCCTGTCCGCCGATGCCATCACCGGCGAACAGTCGCCGGAACACTGGGCCCAGGGGCAGGTTTACGCCTTCATTTACGGCGTGCAGCAAAACCTGCCCCGCCTTTGCGTCCAGCTGACCTATTACCAGGTGGACGAGGAGCTGACCCTGCAATTCAGCCATACCTATACCATCCAGCAACTCACGGAGCTTGTCACCGGACTGCTGGAACAGTATGCCCCCTGGGCACGCCGGGCCGCCAGCTGGCGGGAACAGCGCGTTGCCAGCCTGGCCGGGATGCAGTTCCCCTTTGAAGGATTCCGTCCCGGCCAGAAGGCCATGCTCCGGGAGGTCTACCAGGTCTGCACCCGGGGCGGGCAGCTGCTCTGCCAGGCGCCAACCGGCATCGGCAAGACCATCAGCGTGCTGTTCCCGGCCCTCAAGGCGATGGGGGAGGGCGGACCGGTGTTTTATCTCACAGCCCGCGGCACCACCCGCACGGCGGCAGAGCAGGCACTTGCCGCCGTGCATGGAGCAAATCCCGGCCTGACGCTGCGCAGCATTACCCTCACCGCCAAGGACAAGATCTGTCTGTGCGAAACCCGGGAGTGCACCCCCGAGGCCTGCCCCTATGCCAACGGCTATTTTGACCGGATCAAGCAGGCGCTCTGGCGGGCGCTGGACGAGACCAGCCTCACCGCCGAAACCCTGCAAAAACTGGCGGGGCAATATACCGTCTGCCCCTTTGAGCTGGGTCTGGATGCCAGCCTCTGGTGTGATGTGATCATCGGGGATTACAATTATCTGTTTGACCCGGTGGTTTCCCTCAAACGTTTTTTTGAGTCGGCAGGGGACTACCTTTTCCTCGTTGACGAGGCGCACAATCTGCCCGACCGTGCCCGGGACATGCACTCGGAAAGCCTGACCAAAAGCAGCTTCTCCGCTGTCCGCAAACTGCTGGGCAGGGGCCGCTCCCGGCTGAAAACGGCACTGGGCAGTGTGAATGCCGCCCTGCTGGACTGGCGGCGCCGGTGCGAGGAGCAGGGAGGACGGAACAAAACCTTGATCCAGCCGGACCGGGATGAAGCGCTGGACCATCTTTTGCAGCGTCTGTGTGATCCTCTGGAAAGCTGGCTGGACGAGCACCGGGAACCTGACGAGACCCACGCCGCCCTGTTGCAGCTTTATTTTGATCTTCGCGCATGGCTGCGGGTGGCGGATACCTTTGACGACCATTTTGTGCTGCAGGCCACTGCCTTCGGCAGGGATGTGCGCCTGACCCAGCTTTGCCTGGACCCCAGCGAGTTTCTGCGCCAGAACTTCTCCCTGGGCCGGGCGGCGGTGCTGTTTTCCGCAACACTGGCCCCCGCCGGCTATTATAAGGACCTGTGCGGGATTCCCGATGCCCGGGCGGTGACACTGAACAGCCCCTTCCCGCAGCAAAATTTCGGCCTGTTTGCCGCCTGCAATGTCAGTACCCGCTACAAGGACCGGGAAACCAGCGTGGGTCAGGTGGCGGACTACCTGGCCGCCATGACTGCGGCAAAACCCGGCAACTACCTGGCCTTTTTCCCCAGCTACAGCTATATGGAACAGGTGCAGCAGGTGTTCTCGGCCCGGTATCCCGATATCCCACTTCTGGTGCAGCAGAACGCTCTGGACGAGGCGGGCCGGCAGGACTTTCTGGCCCGGTTTCAGCCGGACCGGCAGCAGACCCTGCTGGGCTTTGCCGTATTGGGGGGCGTCTTTGGCGAGGGGGTGGACCTGGCAGGCACCCGCCTGATCGGCGCCGCCATTGTGGGCCCGGGATTGCCGCAGGTGGGACCCAGGCAGGAACAGCTGCGGGATTACTTTGAGCGCACCCGGGGCAGCGGGTTTGACTATGCCTACCGGTACCCCGGCATGAACAAGGTGTTGCAGGCTGCGGGGCGTGTCATCCGCACGCCGCAGGACCGGGGCGTGGTGCTTCTGATCGATGACCGGTTCCAGGCCCCCGACTACCGCCGGCTGATGCCGCCCCACTGGAGCGGGTTTGCGCCGGTGTACAGTCTGGCGGAACTGACCCTGGCATTGCAGGGGTTCTGGCAGCAGAATCCTCCGCAAAACCAGGAAAAGTAGCACTTTCAAAGGCCTGTCCGCGCAGGCATAAAAGAAAATCTTTCCTGCACTGCCGCGTTTTTTTGCAAATTTTCCGCGTTTCCCCTTGTAAATCCAAGCTGTATTTGGTAATATTTTAACAGGGACTGTGCTGTGCCCGGCAGGTGGGTCCTGCCATGGAGAGGCAAGGGCAGGACAGTCGAATACACAAAAATGAATGCTGTAAGGAGCTGTCAACATGAGAGGTATTTACACCCCTGTTACGGACATCCGCCGCAAGGTGTTTACCGAAGTCGCCCGGATGGCCTACGAAGTGGACGAGATGGCCGATCTGGATTATCTGATGCGTGATCTGCCCTACGAGATCATCCCCGGTGAAGAGCGCTCGCTGCGCAGCAGCATCTTCCTGGAGAGAGCCATCGTCTCGGAGCGTATCCGTCTGGCCATGGGCCTGTCGCTGCGTCCGCTGGACGAGAGCGTCCCCGCCAGTGAGGGTCTTCAGGAGAGCGTCATCGCCGACAAGTACTACGAGCCGCCCCTGATCAACGTCATCAAGTTTGCCTGCAACCGCTGCCCGGAAAAGGTGGTCAAGGTCACCGAAATGTGCCAGGGCTGCCTGGCGCATCCCTGCCAGGAGGTCTGCCCCAAAAAGGCCATCAGCTTCCGCAACGGCAAGAGCCACATTGACCAGAGCCTCTGCGTCAAGTGCGGCCGCTGTGTCAGCGCCTGCCCCTACAATGCCATTCTCAAGGTGGAGCGTCCCTGCGCCAAGGCCTGCGGCATGGACGCCATCCACTCCGACCAGTACGGCCGTGCCGAGATCGACTACAACAAGTGCGTGTCCTGCGGCATGTGCCTGGTTAACTGCCCCTTCGGTGCCATTGTGGACAAGGGCCAGCTGTTCCAGCTGATCAAGTCCATCAAGCGCGGCGACAAGGTCATTGCCATTGTGGCCCCCGCTTTCGTCAACCAGTTCCCCGGCCTGACGCCCTCCAAGTTGCGTACCGCCATGAAGCAGCTGGGCTTTGCCGGCGTGGCAGAGGTTGCCGTGGGCGCCGACCTGTGCACTATTGACGAGGCCAAGGACTTCATGGAGGAGGTCCCCTCCAAGCATCCCTTCATGGGCACCTCCTGCTGCCCGGCCTGGAGCGTGATGGCCAAGAAGCTGTTCCCCCAGTATGCCGACTGCATCAGCATGACCATGACGCCCATGGTCCTTACTGCCCGCCTGATCAAGCGCAACGAGCCGGATGCTCGTATCTGCTTTGTTGGTCCCTGCGCCGCCAAGAAGCTGGAGGCCAGCCGCCGCAGCGTCCGCAGCGAGGTGGACTTTGTGGTGACCTTCGAGGAAATCATGGGCATGTTCGAGGCCAAGGAAGTTGACTTCACCAATCTGCCGGATGATCCCGCAGAGGCCTTCAACGATGCCAGCGCCGACGGCCGTGGTTTTGCGGTTTCCGGCGGTGTGGCCCAGGCGGTCGTCAATGCCATCCACAAGATGGACCCCGACCGCGAGGTCAAGGTTGTCTCGGCCCAGGGCCTGGCAGACTGCCGCAAGATGATGATGATGGCCAAGGCCGGCAAGTACAACGGTTACCTGCTGGAAGGCATGGCCTGCCCCGGCGGCTGCATTGCCGGTGCCGGTACGCTGGCCGATCCCGCCAAGAGCGCTGCCATGCTGACCAAGTACAAGGCCGAAGCGCCCATGAAGAATGCTCTGGACAACGAGTACAAGGATTCTCTGGACTACCTGAAGTACTGATGCTCCGGCCCCGTTCTGCAAGAAAAACAGCATAACAAATGCCGCCTTGCGCATTGTGTGCAGGGCGGCATTTTTGTACAAAAACGGCCGGCAGGGAAAAAGTCCCTGCCGGCCGTCTGCCTCAGAAAATCAAATCGGAAAATCCCAAAAGGGAGAGATCAGCTGTCCGCTTCCTCACCGGTGGCGGTTTCCGGGGTTGCCGCCTTCAGCGATTCCTTGGTGCAGGCAAAGCTGGACAGATGGTTGGCGGCAATCTCATAGACCACGCTCTCGTCGTTGGAAGCCCGCAGATAGGCGGTGTCGGAATCATCCGATGCGGTGGACCCAAAGACACAGCGCACGCTGCGGCCATCGGTTGCCGTCAGCGTCACAACAGCGTTGGGGGAATCCAAGCCGTACTCACTGTCAGCCCCGGGGGAGGTGATGCTCCACTCGGTGGTCAGCGAGCAGATGGTGTTGGCCATCCGGCTGACCGCATCCTGGTCCAGGTCATAGTCCGGGTCATCGGCCAGCGTCCAGTTCCCGTCGGAGTCCAGCTGGAAATCCAGCGTTTCGGCGCCGGTATCCACCGTCATGGAAGCAACCTCGGTGGATTCAATGTCGGTGATGTCCTGGGCTTCGTACAGCTGACGGGGCGTTTTGCAAAGCCCCACAAAGGTGGAGGTGCTCACGGTGTACAGGCTGTCGCCGACCTGGGCATAGTAGGCTTCCGCCATACTGTTTTCAGCGCCCACCGTGATGGTGTAGTCGGTATCTCCGGCCGTGAAGGAGATGGTCCGGGTGGGGGCATCCAACCCCATGGAATCCACATCGCCCTCGCCGTCGGACAGCTGCCGCATAGCGGTCATGCCGGTCACGCCGGTCAGAACCTCCCCGACAGCCTGGTCGTCAATGGGCAGCAGCGGGTCACTGTCCAGTGTCCAGCTCCCGTCCTCTCCTTTCGTCAGGGAAACGTCGGTGTCCCCCTCCTGATAGGAGATTGCCGTCACGTCCTCCGCAGCAACCGAAAACAGCGGAATGCCGGTGTCTTCCTCTTCACGATTCAAAATGGCAAGGATCGCCAGAATAACGGCAAGCACTGCCACGACGCCCGCGAGAATTGCCAAAGGCAGAATCTTTTTCTTGCTCATGCAAAGCCTCCCGTTTGCAGGCCGCGCTCAGCGGCGACGGCGCAGGATAAAGACCACCACGCCAAACACGATGCAGGCCACCGGCAGGATGATCACCGCCAGAAGCCCGAATCCGATGACCGCGATGGAGGGCACGGTGAGATACTCGGCCGACAGGCTCTTGCTGTCCACCACAACGCTGTTCTCAGCGCCGGCCATCCAGTTGACAATGCTGCCGAACAGCTGGGAGTTGCCGCCCGAAACGCTCTGATCGGTGGCGGACAGGAACATGTTGGGGCAGCCGCACCAGACGATGCGGGCACCGGTGGCACTGTCCTCGGCCGCAACGGCAATTTTGAAGGAACCGGTGGGGTCGGAATCCGACTGGGTCAGATCGGTGGCCGTCTCATAGTCCTGCATGGCAAAGGCATTGGAGGAAGTGGACAGCAGGGTGGTGTAGGTGATGTCCTCGGTGTCATCATCGGTCACAATTCCCTGGGAAACCGGGGCAAAGGTCATCATGCCGTCGGTGACGCCGGAGGTGATGTCGTTGACACTCATATCAGGCAGCAGGTAGGCAGGACCATAGTATGCGGCGTAGTGATCGGCGTCGTTTTCCACCAGCAGGCCACTCTGGCGGGTCATGCCGTACTCGGCCAGCAGAGCGTCCAGGTTGGGCGTGTCATAGGTCAGGGCGGTGGTCACCACCAGCGCGCCGCCGTTGTCCAGATATTCCCGCAGCAGGTCGATGGTGTCGGAGGTGTAATCCACCTGCGGGGCATTGATCAGCAGCACCGACGCATCCTCAGGAATGCTGCCCGTCGACAGCAGGTTCAGGCTCTCCACCGAAACGCCGGAGTTGTCCAGTGTATCGGTGAAGTCGGTGGAAAGTTCGCTCTCACCGTGGCCGGTCAGCTGGTACAGGACATAGGAGGCGTCACTGGTCACGCGGGAAATTCCACTGGTCAGGGCCGATTCCGCGGCAAAGCGGAGATCATAGGTACCGGTGGTGTAGTAGTCGGACATGTCGTACTCGTACAGATCGGTGTTGTGATCCAGTACCACCGACTTGTCCCCGCAGACCAGAATGATGCTGGAGGTGGTGGCGTCCTGGGCCCCGTACTGCTGGGCAAAGGTGGGATACAGCACCGGGTCACGCTGCTCCCATTTGAAATGGCTGGTCTCGCCGGCATACCGGTCCAGCATCCGGGTGATGTTGGTGTCCTCGTTGCCGTTTTCGCCCAGATAATAGGCGGTCACGTCGGTGTCCAGCGAGTGGAGCAGGTTCAGCGTGGTGTCGCTCAGGGTGAACAGGCCCGCAGTGGAAATGTCATACTCGGTGTATTTGGTGGGCAGTGCCCGGATGACCAGATTGATCAGAATGACTGCCACCAGCACAATGGCGGTCAGCACGGCGGCATAGGCGCCGTTTTTCAGAACACGGGCACTGCCGGCCTTCTGGGCCTCGGTGGGCTGTTCCGATTCGTTCTTTTTGTGAAACAACTTCATAGAATGATTCCCTCCTTCCGCATCAGTTCCAGCGGCGGCGTTCCAGCGCCTGGCCGGTCAGGAACAAAAACAGCACAATGACGGAGAGGTAATACACGATGCCCGGCAGCGAGAACATACCGCCCACAAAATCAGTGAACGGGTCAAACAGCGACAGGGCATCCAGCACATGGTTGAAGGCTTCCAGCAGCCAGGTGGGGCGCAGGCGGAACAGAAGAATCAGTACCACCGCGCCGACACAGAACACAGCGCTGCCGGCCAGCACGTTCTTGCACAGCAGCCCCACCAGCACCGCGGCCACCGCCAGAATCACACAGAACACAATAAAGGCCATGGTGTTGCCGGTGGTGAACAGCGTCTGGATGCTGTTCATCAGATAGCAGATCAGCAGCACGGCAAAGGTGGACAGATAGGAAAGAATCTGGTTTTCCGTCATGGCAGACAGGAAGGTGCCAATGGCAATGCAGGCGGCACCGGCCAGGAAAAAGGCAAATACCGCCGAGTAGGCGCTGAGGAAGGAGACATCCCCGAACAGCGCCATGGACAGCGGCATCAGGCAGCTGAGTGCCACCGGCACCGCAAAGACTACCAGCTGTGCCAGATATTTGCCCAGCACAATGGAGGGAATGCCCACCGGACTGGTCAGAAGCAGCTGATCGGTTTTGTTGCGGCGTTCATCGGCAAAGCTGCGCATGGACAGGGCCGGCAGCACAAACAGTAGCACCATCACCGAATAGTAGAGGATGGAGGCAAAGTCCGGCGACCCGAGGATCAGGTTGTTGGCGGCATAGTACAGCGCCACAAAGGCAAAGATTGCAGCAATGATGACGTAGCCCACCACACTGGTGAAATAGCTTCGGGTTTCCCGCTTGAAAATGGCAAGCATGTCACTGCACCTCCTTTTCGTCATCCTTGGCCGGCGTTTCCCCGGCGGCATCCTGCGCCGGCTGTTCCGGTTCGGCAGGGGAGGTGTTGCTTTCCGCATCGGCAGACTGCCCGGCTTTTTCCTCCGGTGCAGAAACCGGTTCGGCTTCCTCCGGGGAGGCCTCGGTCAGCTGCAGGAACACATCCTCCAGGCTGATGGTGGAGCTGGACAGGCTGATCACCGGGCATCCGGCCTCCGCCATTGCCTTGGACAGCGCAGCGCGCAGATCGGTCCCGCTCTCGCTGGAAGCGGTAAAGCTCACCTCGTCGCCTTTTTCGGCGGTCACTTTCAGCCCGGTCAGTCCGGGCACTGCGCTGGCGGCGGCCACCACTGCATCGCGGTTGCCCACAGCCGTGGCGGAAATCATACCATGGGCCGCCAGCTTGCCGGCCAGCTCTTCCGGGGTACCCTGGGCAATCAGCTTGCCGTGGGCGATGATCAGCACCCGGTCACAGACCGCCTGTACCTCGCTCAGGATGTGGCTGGACAGAATCACCGTGTGGGTTTCGCCCAGATCGTGGATCAGGGAACGGATTTCAATCATCTGGGCAGGGTCCAGACCCACGGTGGGCTCATCCAGAATGATGACCTTCGGGTTGCCCAGAAGCGTGGCAGCAATGCCGACCCGCTGCCGGTAGCCCTTGGACAGGTTGCGGATCAGCCGGTCCATCACATCTTCCAGCCCGGTACGGCCCATTGCCCGCTCGATTTCCGCCTCCCGCTCGGACTTGCGCTTGACGCCTTTCAGCTCAGCGACAAACTGCAGATATTCCGCCACCGTCATATCGGTGTACAGCGGGGGCTGCTCGGGCAGGTACCCGATGCAGGCCTTGGCTTCCTGGGGCTCCTCCACAATGTCATGGCCGTCGATGCGCACTGTTCCGCTGGTGGGGGACAGGTATCCGGTAATCACGTTCATGGTGGTGGATTTTCCGGCGCCGTTGGGACCCAGCAGACCATAAATACCGCCATCCTGCACGGTAAAACTGATGTCGTCCACTGCACAGTGCCGGCCATATCGTTTGGTCAAGTGACTGACTTCTATCAAGGCTCACACTCTCCTTTACAAAATGGCGGAAAAGGGCGCAATACTCCCTCTGCCGCCAGTGTACGCAACCGATTATAAAAAGGATTTGTGAAAAAATTGAGACGATTTTGGGATGGCTTTTTGAAGAAATGTGAAAAGAAATTCACATTTCCGACGGGATTTTCCCGTCGCTGTCATTTTTGCCGGGAAAGCTAGGATTTCCGCCCCCTGCATGGTACAATAGAACACAGCACAGGCCCGGCGGCAACCGGGCCGAAGGAGGCAGCATTCATGATATACGGCATCGGGACCGACCTTTGTCAGGTGGAGCGGATGGAGAAAAGCCTGACCCGGGACAGCTTTGTCCGCCATGTCTTTGCCCCCGAGGAACAAGCGCTGCTGCAAAGCCACACCGGCAAGGCCCGGGCGGAAACGGCAGCCGCCAACTTTGCGGCCAAGGAAGCTTTTCTCAAGGCCTGCGGTACCGGTCTGGCCGGCTTTGCCCTGGCGGAAATCTGTGTGCTGCGCCGGCAGTCGGGTGCTCCGTTTTATCAGCTTTCCGGCAAGGCAGAAGAATGGGCGACGGAAAACCATATCACCGCACATCTCTCGCTGACCCACGAGGCGGGCCTGGCCTGCGCCTTTGCGGTTCTGGAACGCACGGAAGGAGAATCCCTATGATGCCGGAAATCTCGACCCAACCCCGCAAGGCCGAACGGGAAAGCGGCCTGGAACTGCTGCGCATTCTCTGCATGGTGTTTATTGTTGCCGATCACTATGCGGGGCAGAGCGGTGCCGCCATGTATGACACATTGCCCCATGCCCTGTTTTTCTCGGCGCTGGGGGCCGGGTCCCGGCTGGGCTGTGACCTGTTTGTGGTTTTGGGGGCCTGGTTTCTCTGCCGGCAGCCCTTCCGGACCCGGCGGGTTCTGGGGCTGTGGCTGAGTTTATGGCTGTACACCGTGCCGCTGACGCTGATCTGCTGGTGCATTCCCGGCAGCAATGTGGGACTTGGCACGCTGCGCTGGGCCATCTTTCCGGTCAGCACCCAGCAGCTGTGGTTTGTGGCGCAGTATATTCTGCTGTTGCTGCTCTCACCGGTTCTCAACCTGATTCTGCGCGCCGTACCGCGGAACGGCCTGCGGGCACTGCTGGTCCTGACCGGGGTTTTTCTGGTGGGATATCCCACTCTTTTTGCCGAGGACGGCATTTTCGGGGACTGGCTCTGGAGCTTTCTGTTCCTGTATCTTGTCACCGGGTATCTGCGCTTCTACCCGGACAATCGCCTGTCCCGGCTGTTGCGGGCGCCGGCGGCCCCCTGGCTGGCGCTTGCCTTTGTGGTGCTGCTCACGGCGGGCCGCGGGGTGGCGCAGTGGCTGGGCATCGGCGGCAAACTGATGCAGTATCTGGAATATTACCGCACCGCTCTGGGGGCGGCACCCAATCTGCTGTGTGCCCTGTGCTTTTTCTTTGCCTTCCAGAAGCTGCACCTGGGCAGCTGCAAGCCGGTCAATGTGCTTGCCTCCGCCACGCTGGGCGTTTACTGTATCCACCAGACCCCGGCGGTTATGGGGCTGCTCTGGACAGATCTCTTCCATACGCCTGACCATGCGGGGTCGGCGGTTTACGCGGTATTTGTGATTCTGGCCGTCTATGCAGGATGTACTGTGATTCACCTGCTCCGCCAACGCCTTGTCATGCGCCACCTGGAAAACAGCCGCTGGTTTGCGGCGCTCTGCCGAAAAGGGGACGAAAGCCTGAAAACCCTGGACAAAATCTTGCCGTCCGGTGATTGAACCCGCCCCTGCCTGCTTATACTAATAGCAACGACAACTTGCAATGAACAGGGAGGCAGGCACCATGGAAGTACGCAGAGGGGAAGTTTTCTACGCCGATCTCAGTCCGGTGGTCGGGTCGGAACAGGGGGGCATACGTCCGGTACTTATCATCCAGAACGATGTGGGCAACCGGCACAGTCCCACCGTGATTGCCGCGGCCATCACCTCCCGGCAGGACAAAAACCGGCTGCCCACCCATATCGGGGTGCGGGCCGACCGGTGCGGACTTTCCCGGGACAGTATCGTGCTGACCGAGCAGATCCGCACACTGGACAAACGCCGCCTTCGGGAAAAGGCCGGCTGCATCCCGCCCGACGATATGCGCCGGGTGGACGAGGCCCTGGGTGTCTCGATGGGGCTGCAGTCCCAGGCGGCCGCACACCATTCCGCCGAGTGAGCACCCTGGCTTTCGCTGCACAACAGCCTGCCGCATGATTTGGATACGACAAAACCGGTCCCGCTGTGGAAGAGAATCCACAGCAGGGCCGGTTGTTGCATTTCCTATTTATATGGCATATGGCCGGACAAACTCCAGGGGACTCCGGCAGGGAATCAGGCCTTCGCCTTTGCCTTCACAATCTCATCGGCGATGCGCATGGCCACCGCATCCTTGCTCTGCAGGGGCAGCGCTTCGGCACCGTTGGGGGAGATCAGCGTTACCACGTTGGTGTCCACACCGAACCCGGCACCCGGTACCTTCAGGTTGTTGGCGACGATCAGGTCCAGATTCTTTTTCTTCAGCTTGGCGGTGGAGTTTTCAATCAGGTCCCGGGTTTCCATCGAGAAGCCGCACAGATACAACCCCTCCGGCTTGTGGTCGCCCATCCAGGCCAGAATGTCATCGGTGCGTTCCAGCGCGATGGACAGATCCCCGTCCTTCTTTTTGATCTTGTCATCGGCCACCGTGGCGGGACGGTAGTCAGCCACAGCGGCCGCCATCACCAGCGCATCGGCGTCCATGGCGTTTTCCTTGACCGCCTCAAACAGATGTTTTGCGGTGGTAAAGGGAACTGTCTTGACAAACGGCACCGACAGCCCGGCGTCCTTGGCGCAGAGCAGTGTCACATCGGCGCCGCGCAGCATGCAGGCACGCGCCACAGCACAGCCCATTTTGCCGGTGGAATGGTTGGTAATATACCGCACCGGGTCCATCGGCTCACAGGTGGCGCCGGCCGAAACTACAACTTTCCTGCCGGCCAGGTCCTTTTCACAGGCCAGTTCCCGCACGCAGTAGTCCACCAGAACACTTTCTTCCGGCAGCCGGCCGGACCCCACATCGCCGCAGGCCAGCAGTCCCGACCCGGAGGGAATGACAGTAAATCCGTAGTGCTCCAGTGTTTTCAGGTTGTCCTGGGTGATCGGGTTTTCCAGCATGTGGGTGTTCATGGCGGGGGCCACCAGCTTGGGGCAGTGCGCCGCCAGCGTCACGGTGGTCAGCATGTCGTCCGCCAGCCCGTGGGCAAGCTTGGCCAGCACATTGGCGGTGGCGGGGGCGATCAGCATCAGGTCAGCGGCATTTGCCAGCGACACATGGGCCACATCGTACTGAAAATTGCGGTCGAAGGTATCCACAATGCAGCGCCGGTTGGTCAGTGTTTCAAACACCAGCGGTGCAATGAATTCGGTGGCATGCTTGGTCATCAACACATGGACGTCTGCCCCCAGCTTGACCAGTTTGTGGGCCACGTTGGGCATTTTGTAGGCAGCAATGCCGCCGCTGATGCCCAGAACGATTGTTTTGCCTTTCAGGGAAATATCCGGCATGGAAAACACCTTTCCTTTTATTATACTTGCAGCCGGCACAGTGCCGGCCTTTTTGGTATAGTATGGCACGGGACGGCGGCACCCGTCAAGTGCAGAAACAAGTTGCTGTTGACAAACATAATATATCTTACTATAATACTGCATACAGTAAGCATGCTTACTGTATGAAAGAGGTTGGGAAAGAAGGCACCGGACATGCAACAGTTACCGCTCCATCTTCTGCTTCTGCGCTCCCAGGCAGCCATGCACCGCGAGATCATGGCGGAGGCCGCCCGTCTGAAGCTTTCCCCCGGTCAGCCGAAGATACTGGAATATCTTCTGCAGACAGGGGAGAGCAATCAGAAGGCCATCGCGCTCCACTGTGAGATCGAGCCTGCCACGGTGGGAAGCATTCTGACCCGCATGGAACGGGACGGGCTGATTGCCCGTGCCCAGCATGCGGGAAACCGGCGGTCTTTGTATGTGACGCTGACCGAAAAAGGTCTGGACGCGGCGCGTACAATGGATCAGGCGTTTCGCCGGGCCGACAGCAAAGCGCTGGCCGGTCTGTCTGCCGCACAGCAGCAGGAGCTGTGCGGTATGCTGCAGCATGTCTGTGATGCCCTGAGTGTGGAGAAAGGAAGAGAATGAGTGAAAGAGCGTACCCCTGCAAATCTTGTCCGTCGTTATCTGATGCTTTTGGTTGGTCTGATGATCATGTCCCTCGGCGTTGCATTTTCCATCAAAGCCGGGCTGGGCACTTCGCCGGTATCCAGCGACCCGTACGTGCTCAGTGAGATCACCGGCCTGACCGTGGGCCAGACCACCATCATCTTCAACTGTGGCCTGGTGCTGTTGCAGATTCTGCTTCTGCGCCGCCGGTTCCAGCTGATTCAGCTGGTCCAGGTGCCGGTTGCCATTGCGTTCGGTTATCTGTGCGATTTTTCCGGCTGGGTGCTGAGCGCCATCCAGCCCGCCAACTATCTGCAGCAGTGGATTTTCTGCATTCTGGGAATCCTGCTGGTGGGGACCGGCGTCAGTTTTGAAGTCACCGCCGACGTGGTTACCATGGCCGGCGAGGGCGTGGCCCTGGCACTGTGCAAGGTGTTCGGCCTGAAATTCCCTGTTGCCAAGGTTTGTGTGGACTGCGCCATGGTCATTTGTGCCATTATTCTGGGCTTTGTGTTCCTGCATCAGCTGTCCGGCGTGCGGGAAGGCACAGTGGCCGCCGCGATCTTTGTGGGTATGACCGCCCGTCAGGTCAACAAGCCGATGAAACGGGTGGGCCAGCTGGTTCTGGTCTGATTTCGCCCGCGCAAATTCTCTACATATTGTTTCGCCCCGGAAAAGCAGTTGCCTTCTGCCGTGCCTTCCGGGGCGTTTCTTTTTGCAATAGAAAATGGTACGAGGCATATCCCCGGCGGCTGATACAGTATTGACACAATGGGAGAATACGCTTAAAGAAACAGAAAGCGGCGGTACCACTGCCTGCCAATGAGACAAGAACAGAAAGAAGGCGGATTTTCTCATGAAACGATTTCTCCCGATTCCCGTATTGTGTTCCGCTGCGCTGCTGGCTGTGCTTTGTGCCTGCACACCGGACAGCGCATCCACGGCCACGGATACCCTTTCCGATGCAGAGCAGCCTTTTACCGGGGAGGAAGCCTCCCCGGCGGAAAAGGTGACACAGCCGGTGGCCACAGGGTTTGTCAATCTGAACCGTGCGGATCAGACGATGATCGGCAGCGGCAGCGATACAGGCTTTTACCAGATCCTCTACCGACCGGATAACAGTGCCAATCTCACCTATGTGGATTATGCCACGGCGCAGGAAATCTTTCTCTGTGCATCGCCCAACTGTACCCACGACAACGAAAGCTGTTCCGCCTGGCTTCCGCCGGAGGACCTGAGCTGCGTTCCGCTTGTGGTGGGGGACCGGCTGCTGTTGTTTGACCGGATCTCCTTTTCCGGAGGAACAGAGGGACAGGCCCATCCCATGCGGCTGTTTTCCGCTGGCCTGGATGGAAGCGGGCGGAAGCTGCTGACGGAATTTGACGGGTCGGAAAGCTGCTTCTCGGTGATTTCCGCCAACGAAACCATGCTGGTGATGCAGGTCACCCGTGCGGATGAACAGGGCGCCGCGACGGGGCAGACACTTGTCTCGGTCAATCTGGACACAGGCGAGCGCAGTGACTTCTATCCGATCCCCCAAGGGCAGAATGTCCAGTTTGCCGGCGTGACGGAAAACGGATACTGTGTGCTGTATTCGGTGCAGGAGACTCTTTCCGAGAAGGATTTCCAGGGGGAGGACTGGGGCGAGACCTCCGCCGTGATGGACAGCGGCAAAGTATACACCTGGTCGGTGGTGCCGGTGGGCGGCAGCCGGCAGGAAACCGTCTGCCAGCGCAGCGGGGATCTGCAGTTTCTGGTGGCGGATGACGGACTTTATACCTTTGACTGCAATACCGGCGAGCTGTACTATATCAGCCTGCCGGACGGCACCGAGAAGCTGCTGGCCACGGTTGCGCAGGGAGAAGGACAGGAACCCTACGCCAGCTATTTTGACAGAAAGCTGGGGGACTGGGTGGTGTTCAGTGTGTCCTGCTATCTGGACGGGACAGACGCGGACGGAAACCGAAACTGCGGCGACTTCTGCTACGCGGTCAATACTGCCACCGGGGAACAGAAACAGATCACCTTGCAATATTCCTATTTCGGCGAGGCACGGTCTTTCAGCTCGCTGGCCTCAACTGATACGGACGTTTTTCTCATCACAAATACCCAGGGCGGCGACAATCTGCATTACGGCTACACCTTCGGGCTGATGCCCATCACAGATTATATCCATTCCAATGCCGAAGCGCTGCGGCCTGTCACAATGATGCCGGATCTGGGCTGAAAGATTTCCCGCAGCATCGCAAAGAAGGTATTTGCGGCAAAAATGTCCTGTAGCGGTTGTCTTTTGAATTTGACAATGGTATAATGATCCACGTGGGCCTGTGGTTTTCCACAGGCCCGTTTCGTTTTTGGCACGGCAGAGGAAAAGACTGGTCTGTTGCGGATTGGGCAGTCTTGGTAGCTTTGTCGTGCGGGAATTCCACACAATAGGATAAGGATGGTGTGTATCAATGGAGAAATTCTTCCAACTCAAGGAGAATGGCACCACAGCCGGCCGTGAAGTCGTTGCCGGTCTGACGACATTCTTCGCCATGGCCTACATTGTGGCCGTCAACCCCTCGCTGCTCAGCAGTGCAGGCATGGAATGGGGCGCCGTGTTCTTGGCCACGATCATTTCCGCCGTGGTCGGTACGCTGGTCATGGGCCTGGTCGCCAATGTGCCTTACGCACTGGCCCCCGGCATGGGCCTGAATGCCTTCTTTGTCTATACCGTCTGCGGTGCGCTGGGCTTTACCTGGCAGCAGGCGCTGTCCATGGTGTTTGTCTGCGGTCTGTTCAACATCCTGATCACGGTCACCAAGATCCGGAAATACATCATCAAGGCCATTCCCCGCAGCTTGCAGAACGCCATCGGCGGCGGCATCGGTATCTATGTGGCTTACATCGGCATCCTGAATGTGGGCCTCATCAGCTTTGACTCCGGCGTGCCTGCCCTGGCCACCCTCAACCGTCCCGCCTTCTGGCTGTTCCTGATCGGCCTGGCACTGACCATCATCCTGCAGGTCTGCAAGGTCAAGGGCGCCATCCTCATCGGCATTGTTTTCACCACCCTGCTGGGCATCCCCATGGGCGTCACCGTCACCAGCGAGACCGAGACGGTCAGCTTCCTGGAAGCCTGCAAGCAGCTGCCCTCCACCTTCGGCGTTATTTTTACCGGCGCGGGCCTGCCGTCGCTGTTCAGCGATGTCTCCAAGCTGCCTCTGGTTCTGGTGACCATCTTCTCCTTCAGCCTGTCGGATACCTTTGACACCATCGGTACCTTCATCGGCACCGGCCGTCGTACCGGCATCTTCAGCGAAGAGGACGAAAAGTCCATGGAGACCACGCCCGGCTTCAAGTCCAAGATGGACAAGGCCCTGTTTGCCGACGCCACCGCCACCTCCATCGGCGCCATCTTCGGTACCTCCAACACCACTACCTATATTGAAAGTGCTGCCGGCATCGGCGCCGGCGGCCGTACCGGTCTGACCAGCGTTGTGGTTGCCATCTGCTTTGCCATCAGCGCGTTCCTGGCCACCTTCGTCAGCGCCATTCCCTATGCTGCCACGGCACCGGCCCTGGTGATCGTCGGCATCATGATGATGTCCTCCTTCCGCGATATCCAGTGGGACGACTTCAACGAGGCTGTGCCCGCCTTCTTTGCCGGTGTCTTCATGGCGTACTGCTACAGCATCTCCTACGGCATTGCCGCCGGCTTCATCTTCTACTGCATCACCAAGATCTGCCAGAAGAAGGCCAAGGAAGTGCATCCCATCCTGTGGGTTGCCACCGTGCTGTTCCTGCTGAACTTCATTCTGCTGGCAATCATCTGAACCTGAATTTTCCGCATCGAAAAAGTGACCGCGCAGACCTGCATGGTCACTTTTTCTGTTTTCCGCTTGAAATGGGGGAATTGTCATGAATCAGCAGCTGCGCAGCGATGCAGATACGATTGTCCGGCAGGCCATCCGGGCGGTCTTGCCGGATGCTGCCGTCCGCCGTGCGCTGGAAAGCCGGCGGTTTTCCGGCAGGCTGTTTCTGGTGGCGGTGGGCAAGGCTGCCTGGCAGATGGCCCATGCCGCGGTGCAGTGCCTGGATACCGACATCACCGACGGCGTGGTCATCACCAAATACGGGCATGGAAAGGGCCCCCTGCCCGGCTGCCGCTGCTTTGAGGCCGGGCATCCGGTCCCGGACGAAAATTCCTTCCGTGCCACCCAGGCAGCGCTGGACCTGGTATCCGGGGCCGGGGCCGGGGATACCGTGCTGTTTCTCCTGTCCGGGGGCGGCAGTGCGCTTTTGGAAAAGCCGCTGATTCCCGCCGAGGAGCTGCAGGACATCACAGGACAGCTGCTTGCCAGCGGTGCGGACATTGTGGAGATGAATACCATCCGCAAGCGGCTTTCGGCGGTCAAGGGCGGACGCTTCGCCAAAGCCTGCGCGCCGGCCCGGGTCTGTGCCGTCGTTCTATCCGACATCATCGGGGACCCGCTGGACATGATCGCCTCCGGCCCGGCCTGTGCGGATTCCTCCACCTGCCAACAGGCGCTGGCAGTGGCGGAAAAATACCATCTGAAACTCAGCGCCCGTGCCATTGACTGCCTGTATCAGGAGACCCCCAAACAGCTGGATAATGTGGAAAGCTGCATCACCGGCAGCGTGCGGGAACTGTGCACCGCGGCCGCCGCAGCCTGCCGCAGTCTGGGCTATCGACCGGTCCTTCTGACCGACTGTCTTTGCTGCCAGGCGCGGGAGGCGGGCAGCTTTCTGGCCTCCATCCTCAAAACCCATGCCCGCCCGTCGCAACCGCTGGCTTTTCTGGCTGGCGGCGAAACCGTTGTGCGGCTGACCGGACACGGAAAGGGCGGCCGCAACCAGGAACTGGCGCTGGCAGCGGCGCCCGGCATTGCGGGCATCGACAATGCCGCGGTATTCAGTGTCGGTTCGGACGGCACCGATGGCCCCACCGATGCGGCAGGCGGATATGTGGACGGGGACACCCTCGCTGCGCTTGCCAATAAGGGATATGATGTCTCTGCTGTTCTGACACAGAATGACGCCTACCATGCACTTTCCGCCGTGAACGGACTGATCGTCACAGGTCCCACCGGAACCAATGTCAATGATGTGGCGGTGGCACTGATCCGCTGACGCCAAAAAAGAACGCCCGGTATTTCCCAAAATGGGGAAATACCGGGCGTTCTTCTGTCTTGATTTCGTTTCTCAGCGGCACAGCGAGGTGCCGTCCGCGGTTATGGCAAGGCCTTCATGACGCAGCAGCCAGACCTTGCGGTCCAGCCCGCCGGCATAACCGGTCAGCCTGCCGTCCGCCGCCACCACCCGGTGGCAGGCCAGAAAAATTGAAAGGGGATTGTGCCCCACCGCACCGCCCACCGCCTGTGCCGACAGGTGGGATTTGCCCAGCTGTTCGGCGGCCCGGGCGGCCAATGCGCCGTAAGTGGTGGTTGTGCCGTAGGGGATGCTTTTCAGCAGCCGCCAGATCGTCTGCCGGAACGGGCTGCCGGACGGCGCCAGAGGCAGGGCAGGGAACTGGTCCGGCTCCGCCTTGCCAAAATAGCAGTCCAGCCAGCGGGCGGCCAACGCAAGGCAGCGGGAGGCTTCTTCATCCTCCGGCAGCTGGGGCAAAAAGCTGGGTTCATATTTTTGCCCGACAAACCAGGCCCCGACAAGACCGTCCGGGGAGGCAGCCAGCGTCATCCGACCGATGGGAGATGTATACTGGGCAAGTTGTACAGGATGTGGAAAAGTTGTTGTGCAGGATGCCATGGGTAATCCTCCCGTGTCTCAGCAAATGCGGGGTAGCTGGGCACCGGTCAGCTTGCCAAGAATCCGACTTCCGCCAAAGCTGTTGTGCAGTACCACCTGACCCGGCCGGGAGGTGGTAACCCGACCGATTTGTGCCGCGCCCTCCCCACCGGGAAGGTTGTGCAGGGCGGTCAGGATCGACGGGGCGGTTTCCGACGCACAGACCACCAGCATCCGACCCTCGCAGGCGGAATACAGCGGGTCCAGCCCCAGCAGGTCGCAGGCCGCGGCCACCGGGGCATCCACCGGGATGGCTTCCTCTTCCAGCTCAATGCAAAGGGAAGTTCCCTCCACAAACTCGTTCAGGGTGGTGGCAACGCCGCCGCGGGTCGGGTCCCGCAGCATCCGGACTCCGCCGGCTTCCAGCGCCGCGGCGCTCAGCTGGTGCAGCGGCCTGCAGTCGGACAGCAATGTGCCTTCGCAAGGCAGATCTCCCCGCGCCATCAGTACAGCCGCCCCGTGACAGCCCACACTGCCGCTGACCAGTACCGTGTCGCCTTCCCGCATCGCCTGTTGACCAAGGTCCGGTGCCCGCAGGACACCGATGCCGGCGGTGTTGATGTAAATGCCGTCCCCACGGCCCCGTTCCACCACCTTGGTGTCACCGGTGACCAGCTGGACGCCGGCCTGCCGTGCCGTTGCCGCAGCTGAAGCCACAATGGTCCGCAGATCTTCCAACGGGAAGCCTTCCTCCAGAATCAGAGAAAAACTCAGATATTTGGGGACGCCGCCGGCCATGCAGACATCGTTGACGGTGCCGCAAACCGCCAGCTTGCCAATGTCGCCGCCGGGAAACTTCCAGGGCGTCACCACAAAGCTGTCGGTGGAAAACACCGGCTGTCCGCCCAGCTCCGGCAGCACGGCACCGTCACCCAGCTGGGAAAGCGCCGTGTTGGCAAAGGCCGGAACCATGATCTCCTCAATCAGCTGTGCGGTTTTCAGGCCGCCGCTGCCGTAATCCAGCGTGATAATATCCTGCATGGTATTCTCCTTTTCAGATGGCCTGATATTTGTATGCCGCCGCACAGGCGCCCTCGCTGGACACCATGCAGGGGCCGACCGGGTCGGCAGGGGTACAGACCTTGCCAAACAGCGGGCAGTGGGCCGGGGCACACACGCCACGGATCACATCGCCGCAGCGGCAGCCGGGAAGGTCGGTCTCGCTGCCCGGCACAAACCCGAATTTCCGGGCGGCATCCCAGGGCGCGTATTCCGGTTTCAGGGCAAGACAGCTGTCCGGAATCTCCCCCAGACCCCGCCAGCAGCCGGAAACCGGTTCAAATACCTGTTCCACCGCTGCCCTTGCTGCGGGATTGCCCTCGGCACGCACCAGACGGGTGTATTCGTTTTCCAGGGCGGGACGGTTTTCTGCCAGCATGGAAACCAGCCGCCAGACCGAGTAGAGGATATCCCCGGCCTCAAATCCGCTGACGACAGCGGGCAGGCGGTATTCCTCCGGCAGAAAGGCGAAAGCCTCCGCGCCGGTGATGGCTGCCACGTGTCCGGGGCAGAGAAATCCATCCACCCGGAAATCCGGTGCACAGATCAAGGCCTGCAGCGCAGGCTCTGTCCGTTTGAGCAGGCTCAAAACCGAAAAGTTATTCAGTCCCCGCTGGGCAGCCTCCAACACACAGGCAGCGGTTCCGGGGGCGGTGGTTTCAAATCCCACCCCCAGAAATACATATTCCTGCCCGGGATTCTGCGCCGCGGCCTCCACCGCATCCATGGGGGAGTAGACGGTCATGACGCTGGCACCCATCGCCCGGCGGCGCAGCAGGGTATCGCCGCGGGCGGTGCCGGGAACCCGCAACAGATCGCCGTAGCTGGCAATGGTCACGCCGGGATGACTGCTCAGCTGCAAAATTCCGTCAATGGCCCCGGCGGGGGTGACACAGACCGGGCATCCCGGCCCGGACAGCAGCTGAACCCCTGGCGCCAGCAGGCTTCGCAAGCCCGCCCGGGCAATGGCCATGGTGTGGGTGCCGCAGATCTCCATCAGGCGGACGGGGGTGACGGGACTGGTTTTCTCCCGGATGGCCCGGACCAGGGCCTCCACGCGGTCCGGGGCCCGGAAATCTTTTTCACGAAAGGGCATCAATGGCCTCCTGAATGCAGGCCAGATTTTCCCGGGCCTGTTGTTCCGTCAGTTTTTCGATGGCAAATCCGGCATGGACCATCACATAGTCGCCGGGTTTGAGGTCGGGCAGAAAATCCACCCGCAGCGTTTGGGTCAGGCCTTCCGCCTCTCCCACGGCATGCTTGCCGTCTACCGACACAATTTTCAAGGGAACTGCCAGACACATGAATGTTGCCTCCCAAAGGATTGGTTTATTGATGAAAATGGCGGGCCGCGATGGCCAGCTGGCCCAGGGCGATGCCCTCATCACAGGTGGAAACCCGGTGATGGGAATATACCGTGTATCCCTCTGCCTCCAGCAATCGGGTCACGCCGCGCAGCAGATACAGATTGAGAAACACCCCGCCGGCAACCACCACCGGCAGCTTATCCGGATTGAGCGCCCGGCATTGCTCCAGAGCCATGCGGCAGAGCGTGTCCATAAAACCCCGTGCCACGGCGGCCGCCGGTACTCCTTCGGCCAGATCAGTGGACAGCGCGGCAATCATCGGGCGGGTGTCAAACCGGCGCACACCGTCTGTGCCGGTCTGGTAGGCGGTGGGGTAGATGCGCCCGGCAGTTTCCGGTTCGGCCAATGCCTCCAGAAGGGCGGGCGCCTGCCCGTCGTAACCAGCCTGGGTCCGGCCGGTGATCAGGGCATAGACCCCATCAAACAACCGCCCGATGCTGCTGGCTTTGGGGCAGCGGATATCCTTTTCCAGCATAGCCAGCAAGGTCTCGCGGCCCGGCAGCGTTTGCAGCTGTGGCATGGGGATCGGAAGCACACCGGCATCCCAGGCCAGGGACAGGGCCGTGCGGCCGATCTGCCTGACTGCGGCATCCCCGCCGGGCAGTGCAATGGTGCGGATGGAGCCAACCTGCCTGAAACTGTGCAAATCCCCCAACAGGAACTCGCCGCCCCAGATATTGCCGTCGGTGCCAAGTCCGGTTCCGTCCCAAACAATGCCGAACACCCGGCCATCCAGCCGGTTATCCGCCATACAGGCAGCCATGTGCGCCCAGTGGTGCTGCACCTGCAACAGCGGCAGCTGCATGGCGGACGCAGCTCTCTTTGCCTCGGCGGTGGAAAAGTACTCCGGATGCAGGTCACAGACCAGCGCCCGGGGCCGCACCCCGAACAGCCGCAGACAGGTTTGCAGGGCGGTGCGGTAATGGTCCAGAGTCTCGGCATTTTTCAGGTCACCGATGTGCTGGCTCAAAAATACGTGGCGCGCCTTGCCGGCGGCAAATCCGCCTTTTTGCTCGGCCCCGAATGCCAGAATCCCGTCGGCGGATGCGTCCGGCATGGTCAGGGGCTGGGGAGCATATCCCCGGCTGCGGCGGAAGAAATATTCCCGCCCCTGCCATACTGCCGCCAGGGAATCATCACAGCGGTTGACGATAGGACGGTCATGCAGAAGAAATCCGTCGGCCACCCCGTGCAGCCCGGCCACGGCCTCCGCGTTGTCCAACATCACCGGGCAGCCGGGCAGATTGGCACTGGTCATCACCATGGCCGCCGGACCCCCAAAACTGCCGTCCGCCAAAAGAACGTGCAGCGGGGTATAGGGCAGCATGACGCCGATGCGGTGGTTTTCACTCAGACAGGAAAAGCTCTCCGGGCCGTGGAAATGCCGCTTTTCCAGCAATACAATGGGGCGTCGGGGACTTTGCAGCAGCCGCTGCTCCTCGTCTGTGACCGAACAGAACCCTTCCACCGTTTCCAGGTCCCGGCACAAGATCGCCAGCGGCTTTTCCTCCCGGTGCTTTCGCCGCCGGAGTCTGCGGACTGCAGCCTCATTGCGGGCATCGCAGGCCAGGTGAATGCCGCCAGTACCCTTTACGGCAATGATTTTTCCCGCGGCCAGTGCCTGCTGGGCCAGGGCAATGGGGTCCCCCTCCTGTTGCTTCCCGTCGCCGTCCAGATAAAAAGCCTTGGGACCGCAGACCGGACAACAGTCCGGCTGGGCATGGTATCTGCGGCTGCGGATGTCGCTGTACTCGGCGGCACAGTCGGGGCACATGGCAAAGTCTGCCATGGAGGTGTTGGCCCGGTCATAGGGCAGCGCCCGGAGAATGGAAAACCGCGGCCCGCAGTCGGTACAATTGAGAAAGGGATACCGGTACCGCCGGTCCGCCGGGTCGTACAGCTCTTTCAGACAGGCAGGGCAGGGGGCCAGGTCAGGCGCCGCCAGGGTTGCGGCAGTTCCGGCAGTGCTGGGAAGAATGACAAACCCGGTTTCCCCGCCATGGGGTGCCACCTGATGAAGATGCAGCTCCTCCACCACGGCCAGCGGCGGAGGAGCTGTTTTCACAGTCTGGACAAACCGACGGATGGCAGCTTCCTCGCCTTCCAGCTCCAGTTCCACGCCGGCCGGCGTATTGCGTGCCCAACCGGTCAGCTGTTCCCGGACGGCCAGCCGGTGCAGAAATGGCCGGAATCCCACCCCCTGCACAATGCCGGTGATTTCCGTATGTATCCGGGCAGGGGAGGATGCACGCGTCATGCCAGCGCCGCGCGGATGCGCCCGGCCAGATGTTCGCTCAGGGCATCCAGCCCCTCGCCGGTGCGGACAGACAGCCGGAACATCGGTCCGCCGGGATTCACGCCCCGGTAATCGGCGGCAACCCGGTCCAGGTCAAAGTCAAAATAGGGCAGCATATCGCATTTACTCAGGGCAAGGCAATCGGTGTCGGTGAACATCAGCGGGTATTTGGCCACCTTGTCGTCGCCCTCCGGCACGCTCAGAACCGTCAGGCGGAAATTCTCGCCGATGTCAAACTCGGCGGGGCAGACCAGATTGCCGATATTCTCCACAAACAGCACATCCAGCTGATCCAGATCAAACTGGGGCAGAATGTGCTGAATGCTCATGGCTTCAATATGACAGGCGCCGTCGGTGTTCAGCTGTACCGCCGGAATGTTCAGCGCGGCAATTTTTTCCGCGTCGATCTGCCCGGTGATGTCACCCTCGATAACGCCGATGGAAAACTTATTCCGCAGACGTTGGATCAGCGCGGTGATCAGGCTTGTCTTGCCAGCGCCGGGGCTACCCATCACATTGATCAGGCAGACCTTATGCCCTTTCAGCGTTTCGCGTACCTGGGCGCTCACGTCGTCATTCCATTCCATCACCTGATGCAGTACCTTGATTTCCATTTATACATCCACCTCCAGGCTGTCTACCAGAAATTCCCGCCCCGAAATCCGGTGCAGGTTCACGCTGCCACAGACCGGGCAGGCAATATGCCGGCGGTCAATCTCGCCGGTTGCACCGCAGTCACGGCACTGGACCCGCAGCGGTATGGTTTCCGCCTCGATTTTTGCTCCCTCGGCCGGGGTGCCCTTTGCCAGCACGTCCAGATACATCTGCACACATTCCGGCACGACGCCGGAAAAGGCGCCGATCTTCAGCCGGATGGCGCGGATGCGGGTGGCATGCTGCTCCTTGGCCGCCTTGAGAGAAATGTCCAGAATACTCTGGGTAATGGACAGCTCATGCATCCCGGATCCTCCTTCCATACCGGCTTTGATCCGCCCTTGCGGCCGCAATCGGGGTCGGTCTGTATGTCATTATAGCACCCCCGCGGGCAAAATTCCATAGGATGCAATCCTAACAAAAAGCCCGGGGCTTCCGCCGACGGGATTGTGAAGAAACAGACAAAATCAGCACATTCTCTTGTCAATCCCAAAAATCAGGACTATAATAAATTCCGGATTTGTCATATTGGATGTTTTTTCTTCAAGAAGGAGCATATTTTATGGAGATTATACCCGTTCTGATCGGCTGGGCTGTTTTGGCGGCAATTTTGATACCGCTTCTCCCTGGCGGGAAAATTCGCGGCATCGTTGTTTATGCTGCTGCTGCCGGCATGATGCTGCTCACACTGTTTCTTTTCGGCAGCTGGCTGGCAGGCGGGACGGGCACAGTTCCGCTCTACCCCCAGAGTGCGGCGGTGGAGTATGTCAATAACGCCATGCTCTGCGGTGAGTTTGTGCTGATGGGACTGATTATCATTCTGTCTGTGCGGCATCGCAAATATCCGGTGATTCTGCTCTCTGTGGGGCAGACCCTGCTGGTGGCCTGGTCCGAGCTTTTCAGCCCGGTGGAGCAGACCACGCACATGCGTGTCGACGGGCTTGCAGTTCTGATGTGCCTGATTGTGGCTTTCGTGGGCGGCTTCATCTGTGTGTATGCGGTGGGATACATGAAAGCCTATCACGAACACCACACCGAGTATGCCGACCGTCAGGACTTTTTCTTCTCCATGCTGTTTCTGTTCCTGGCCGCCATGTTCGGCCTGGTTTTGTCAGAAAACCTCGTCTGGATGTATTTCTTCTGGGAAATCACCAGTGTCGTTTCCTTCCTGCTCATCGGGTATACCCGCACGGATGAGGCGGTCACAAACAGCTTCCGGGCCCTGTGGATGAACCTGCTGGGCGGGTTTGGCTTTGCGGTGGCCATCGCGTATCTGTCGGTCACGCAGGGCACGGTCCAGCTGAGCGACGTTGTCGCCAGCGGAACTGCCATTCCGGTTGCGCTGCTGGCGTTTGCGGCACTGACCAAATCGGCACAGCTGCCGTTTTCCTCCTGGCTGCTGGGGGCCATGGTGGCTCCCACCCCCTCCAGCGCCCTTCTGCACAGCGCCACCATGGTCAAGGCAGGCGTATATCTGCTGATCCGTCTGGCACCCGCCCTGTCGGGAACCACCGGCGGCCTGATGGTGTCCTTCATCGGCGGCTTTACCTTCATTGCCGCCAGCATGATGGCCATTGCCCAGAATGACGGCAAAAAGGTGCTGGCCTTTTCCACCATCTCCAACCTGGGCCTGATTGTCGCCTGCGCCGGCATCGGCGACGAGGAGACAGTCTGGGCCGCCGTGCTGCTGATGATTTTCCACTCGGTGGCAAAGTCGATGCTGTTCCAGGCAGTGGGCTCCATTGAAAACAGCCTGGGTACCCGTGACATTGAAGCTATGCACGGCCTGCTGCTGCGTCTGCCCCGGCTGACCTATATCATGGGCATCGGCATTGCGGGCATGTATCTGGCCCCCTTCGGTATGCTGATCTCCAAGTGGGTGGCGCTTCGTTCCTTTGTGGATTCCAACAACTACTTGCTGGTCATCTTCCTGGCCTACGGCAGCGCCACCACCATGCTTTACTGGACCAAATGGCTCAGCAAGCTGGTCTCCCTGCATCACACCAAGGAACCGGTCCGGGACAAGACCCATCACGACCAGTATCTGTCCATGTTTGTGCATGCAGCGGCGACGCTTCTGCTCTGCCTGCTGTTCCCGCTGGTTTCCGACCGCGTGGTGGAACCCATTGTGCGCACCCTGTTCGGTTCGGCCCATGAGGTGATTTCCATGAATGTCCTCACCACCATGGCGATCATGCTTGTCTCGGTACTGTTTGTTCCCACCCTGATGTTCGTGCTGACCCGCTCCACCCACCGGGATTACGTTCCCATCTATATGGGCGGTGTCAACCAGGGGGACAACACCTACTTTACCAACAGCTTTGGCGATCCGCAGCACCTCTACCTGAGCAACTGGTATCTGCGCTTTGAGTTCGGCATGCGGCGTCTGATGCGCCCGGCGGTGATCATTGCTGCGGGTGTTATTGTGGTAATGCTCTGTGTCATTATTGGGGGTGCGGTATAATGGAGGCTGTGGGTGTAATTTTGTACCTGGTGCTGGCCCCGCTGGTGGGGGCACTGCTGGACGGCATTGACCGCAAGGTGGCCGCCCGGATGCAGGGGCGGCAGGGACCGCCGCTGCTGCAGCCGTTTTATGATCTGGCCAAGCTGTTTTCCAAGCAGATGCTGGCGGTCAACAGCGTGCAGATGCTGCTCAATCTCAGCTATCTGATCTTTCTGGCGGTGGCGGGCTCGCTGCTTTTTGCCGGGGAAGATATTCTGATGAGCATGTTCATGCTTTCCACTGCGGACATGTTCCTGGTGATGGGCGCCTCCAGCGATTCCTCGCCTTTTTCCACCCTGGGCGCCGGGCGCGAGATGATCCAGATCATGGCCTACGAGCCGATGACGCTGCTGCTGGCGGTGGGATTTTACATGTCCACCGGTTCCTTCCAGGTCCGGGACATTGTCAGCCAGCCGGTCAGTGCGGTGGTCGCCATGCCGGGTTTTCTGCTGGGTCTTCTGTT
>CAJFMB010000011.1 GCA_904390925.1 uncultured Subdoligranulum sp. | reverse complement strand
GCTGTAAAAGACAGTGGAACCCTTCGATGGTGTTGGGGATCGTGAATACATCCGCCAACACTTCCCCTTCAGAGCTGACAATAAAGCAATCATGCTTATGCTACTAGCTACAAAGCCTGCACCGCCGGAGTTCTCCTTTGTGTTGTTCGGCACAGGTGTTTCCTATCTGGGTCTTGCGGCCGGAACGATTGTCCGTCGGGTCCGCGCCTTTGTCCGGAACAGGTCCACCCCATAACCAGCTTTCCTTCTTATCCCCGGCACCTGCGGTGCCGGGGATTTTTGTTTTTCCCAGCCATTTTTGAACAGAATCCAAATTTTTCTGCAAAACAAATTGCAGCCGATATTTTGTGTACCCGGCTTGCTTTTGGCACAACTGCGGGCATAATTTTTGGCCAACACGCAGAATTTTCCGCCTGATTTCGTGTTTTTGTTTTGCGGAAAGCTTCCTGTTTTACGATGGTACAGCAAAAAATTGTTTACATCTGGTCGGATGTGATGTATAATAGACGAAAGTTTTGCGTCAGGAAACCAGTTATTCCGGTTTCCGGCAGGGTACTTTGCGGTCCGTTCCGGTCGCAGCTGCGTGCCCGATTTTTCCGGCAGTCACACATCTGCCACAAGATGAGGATCTTTATGATTCAGCCAAAAACAAAAGAACACATACGGCGATGGTTTTGTCTGCACCTGCCCAAATACGCCACCCTGGCCGGCTGCGCCGCCGTGCTGGCGGGCGTGATCGGGGTGACTGCCTCCCAGCTGCAGGTGGTCACGGTCAGTGACTCCCACGGCAAGAAATCCACCGTTGTCTCGGCCGAGCGCAAGGTCGTGGATCTGATCGCCCAGGCGGGCATCACCCCAAACTCCAGCGAGGACGAGCTGGTGGTCACCGAGACCAGCGCCAACAGCAACTCCATCCATATCCTGCGCGCATACGATGTGCCGGTGACGGCAGACGGCCAGACGGTCAGTGTCATCACCACCGGCGGCACTGTGGAGGAAGTCCTTGCCGAAGGCGGCATTACGCTGGGCGCTGATGACGAAGTGGAGCCTGCCCGCGGCACCGTCATTGAGGAAGGGGACTCCATCACCATCCGCCGGGTACGGTATGATACCTATACGGTGGAGGAAGTGATTCCCTCCGAGGTGGTCTACGAGTACACCAGCCTGTTTTACCGGCAGAAGAGCTACGAGCAGGTGATGCAGGAAGGTTCCGACGGGTTGGACGAAGTGACCTACCGGGACAAATATGTGGACGGCGAATGGGTGGAAAAGGTGGAGCTGAACCGAACCA
The DNA here is from genome assembly GCA_904390925.1 of uncultured Subdoligranulum sp. Classification (GTDB taxonomy): domain Bacteria; phylum Bacillota; class Clostridia; order Oscillospirales; family Ruminococcaceae; genus Gemmiger. The sequence continues at coordinate 58,883 of CAJFMB010000011.1, read as the reverse complement.
CTGTGGTGGGCATGGTCCAGAACATCATCAAAGCGTACGGGGAAGGCGCCCCGGTATCCAGCTTTGTGGGGCCCGAGGTCGTGGACGGCCAGCCGTCCGAGGGTGTCACCCAGGTATTCACCTCCCAGCGGTCCACCGGCTACTCTGCCTCCCCCACCGCCAGGGGCGCGTCGGGACGGCGGCTGAGCTACGGCACGGTGGCCGTCAATCCCAATATCATCCCGTACGGTACTCTTCTGTACATAACCAGTGATGACGGCCGCTTTGTTTACGGCTACGCCTACGCGGCCGATACCGGCACCGCCATGATGACAGGACACGCTTTCATTGACCTGTATTACGAAACCTATGACGAGTCCTGCAAAAATGCTGTGATTCCCGTAACTGTTTACGTCATCAGTGATGATGTTGCCGCTCAGTATGAGGATCAGAACGACGCCATTCTGGACGAAATTCTGGCAGAGCGCGGCATTACCAACTGAGTTTGCGGCAATCGTCCGGTCTGTCCTGACAGACCGGGCGATTTCTTTTTCCGGCAACAACAGGTTCTGCTTGACGTGACAGCTCTCTGCCGATATAATAAAGAATACGGTGTTCTTCCGGACACTGTCCGGGACGGGGTGTTGCGCAGTTGGTAGCGCGCCTGCTTTGGGAGCAGGAGGCCGCGAGTTCGAGTCTCGCCACTCCGACCAAACGACAGAAATCCGAACCTGATCTTCCCTGTGGGAGACGGGTTCGGATTTTCTTTTTTGCAGAAGGCTTGCATTTCACCCGGCAGGCAATTCATAATGAAACGGGACCGGCTGACGGTGCCCCTTCCATAATACAATAGAACAATGGAAGAACCACAAAGGAAATGCGTCCCCGAAAGAGTGAAACCTTTCCCATGCGCAAAGGAACAAATTATGGCCATACTACTGGATCATCAATTGCGGGAACAGATTTCCCGTGACATGTTCGATTTTCCTGTCGCCTTTTATTGCGATGAACTTGCCGATCTGCCAAATCGCGCGGGGCCCATGCACTGGCACCCTTATTTTGAAATCGCCACAGCGCAAAGCGGTGTTCTGGACTATCAGGTGGGACAGACCCACACAATTCTGGAACCGGGGGACAGCATCTTTGTCAACCAGAATATGCTCCACGGGATTCGACAGGTATCCGGCTCCGCACCCGATCCCCTGCCGATCATCGTTTTTTCCGGCACGGTGGTTGCCCCGGAAAACAGCGCCATTTACCAGAACTATATCCAGCCGATTCTTGCCTGCAGCTCCCTGCCCTTCGTCGTGTTCCGGCAGGGCAACGATCTGTGGAACGAGGTCCATCGGCAGATCCGCGCCATCTACTGTGCCATGCGGGAACGGCCCGTCTGTTACGAACTGGCAGTTCAGCGCAGTCTCTGCTGTATCTTGGAAGCCGTCTTTCGCAATCTGGATTCCCTGCCAAAATCCGAAGCATCACGGGTACAGCTGGATGCCCAGATACGGCTCCAGAAAATGCTGTCGTATATTTACGAGAATTACACCCGGACGATCACCCTGGCCGATATCGCCGGTGCCGCCAATATCAGCCGGAGTGAAGCGGGACGGTGTTTTCAGGCCTATCTGGGGTGTTCGCCCGTGGAGGCACTCATCCAGCATCGGTTGGAGACAGCGCGGCATCTGCTGCAGCAGACCACCATGACGTTGCAGGAGATCAGTTTTGCCTGCGGGTTTCATTCGGTCAATTATTTCAGCCGCCAGTTTCGCCGGAAATATGGATATTCACCGGGAGAAAAGCGGGGTTTGGGTAAATAATGCTTTTATCTGGTGCCATAGTTCCTTTTGTTTTGGAGAATTTGAGTATATAATACCTTCAAATTCCAATACGGAAGAAGATTTATTATGGAATTCAAATGGTTGAACGAAAGCTCGGTCAAGCAGACGGAGGGCCGGATCGAGATTCTGGCACCGGCCAGGACCGATTTTTTCTGCGGCAGCATCGACGAGTGCGCGGAGGGGATTCTGCCGGAGTCCCTGTGCAATGCGCCCTACTACTATACCGAAGTGGAAGGAGACTTTGTGCTGCGGGTAAAAGTCTCCCATGACTTTAAAGACATCTACGATTCCGCCTCGGTCATGGTCATGAAAGACCAGACCTGCTGGGCAAAATGCTGCTTTGAGCTGACGGATTTTGGCACCCATGCGGCGGTAAGTGTGGTGACAAAGGGCGATTCCGACGATGCCAACGGCTGCAATCTGGAGGGCAACACCACCTGGCTGCAGGTGTGCCGTGTCGGCAACAACTTTGCGTTTCACTACTCGGTGGACGGCGTCAATTTCTATATGATGCGGTATTTCCATCTTCCTGCGCTTCCCGTCATCAAAGTGGGCCTTTTGGCGCAGGCGCCGACAGGCGACGGCGGTATCCGCGTGTATGAAAATCTCAGCATTGAGAAAAAGACGGTGAAGAACATCCGGGCGGGTAAATGATATGGCGCAAACCCGAAAGTATACAAGGACATTGGTGGCCTGCTATCTGGGATTTGTCACCCAGTCCATCGCCGCCAACTTTGCTCCCCTTCTGTTTTTGACCTTCCAGAGTTCCTACGGAATTTCGCTGGACAAGATCGCCCTGATCCCTGTCGTCTTCTATCTGACCCAGCTGCTGATCGACCTGGGGGCAACCAAGTTTGCGGATAAAATCGGTTACCGCGTCTGTGTGGTGGCCTCGCAGGTGGTTTCGGTGGCAGGGCTGGTGATGCTGGCGGTTCTTCCGGAACTGCTTCCCGTCCCCTTCCTGGGGCTTCTGATTGCGGTGGTTTTTTACGCCGTCGGCAGCGGCCTTGTGGAGGTATTGGTCAGTCCCATTGTGGAGGCCTGCCCCTTTGAGAACAAGGATGGCGCGATGAGTTTGCTGCACTCCTTTTACTGCTGGGGCGCGGTGGGGGTGATTTTAGGTTCCACCCTCTTCTTTGCCGTGTTCGGCACCGAGCACTGGCAGATTCTCACACTGATCTGGGCGCTGGTACCGCTGGTGAATGTCTTTCAGTTTCTCACCTGTCCCATAGAGCGCCTGGTGGAAGACGGCGAGGGGCTGCCGCCGCGCAAGCTGCTCCGGCTGCCGCTGCTGTGGCTGATGATTTTGCTGATGGTCTGTGCCGGTGCCTCCGAAGCGACGATGGCACAGTGGGCCTCCGCCTTTACCGAGTCGGCACTCGGCGTGTCCAAAACCATCGGGGACCTGGCCGGCCCCTGTCTGTTTGCCGTATTTATGGGCATCTCCCGTATTCTGTACGGAAAAATGAGCAGGAAACTGAACCTGGCCAAGACCATGCTGCTGAGCGGCTTGCTGTGCGTGGCATGCTATCTGCTGGCTTCCCTGTCTCCCTTGCCGGTTCTCGGCCTGATCGGGTGCGCACTTTGCGGGTTCAGCGTGGGGATTCTGTGGCCGGGTACCATCAGCCTTTCCTCCCAGGGATGTCCCAAAGGCGGCACCGCCATGTTTGCCTTTCTGGCGTTGGCCGGGGATTTTGGCGGCACAGTAAGCCCGGCCGTGGTGGGAAGCATCTCGGAGCTGGCCGGCGGCAACCTGAAAACCGGCCTGCTGGTCGCCACCGTTTTCCCGGTCCTGCTGGTAACGGGCCTGATCGTTTTGAACCGAAGCATGAAACCTGCGGATTGATCCGCCTGCAGCCGACGGAAAACGCCGCGGAAATCGTTTTTACAACGGTTTCCGCGGCGTTTTTGTAATCTCTGGCTGAACTTTTCGGATTTTCCGAACAATATCGTCCTATTCTCAGAATGCCGGCAGGAAATCAATCGTTTTCCCCGCGGGTGCGCAGCCAGTATTCCCCCATACTGGCGCCGGGCTGGCCGGTGACCTCGTCACTCAGGTAGATACGCAGCGCCTCGGTGCCCGGCTGCCAGGCCAGCGCTGCCCCGGTGGTGGGATACTCGATCTCGGCATAGAAAAACTCGCCGGGCTGACCGGCATCCACCTGGTTGACCTCCAGCGTCAGTCCGCCGGGCAGCGCATAGCCGCGGCGCACCTTGGCGATCAGTGGCTTGCCCAGCAGGTTTTTCAGCTTTCCGTAGAGCTCCGGGTCAATATCGGTTTCGATCTCCTCCCGGGCCAGGGTGCCGGCCCCCTTGAAGCAGAGCACATAGTGGGTATCACCGCCCTGAAGTGCCTCCCGCCGGATGCGTACCGTCGGCCGCACACTGAAATATCCCTGGTCCATCTGATATTCCTCGGTGCAGGTGAGGCCCTCCGGCCAGCCCTGTACCATCCATTTGCGTTCAATTTCCATCGGAGCGTTCATCCTTTCCCGGTTGTGGATTCTGCTGCCATTATACCACAGTTTTGGTCCGCGCGCCTTGCGCATTTTTCCGCCGGACGGTATACTGATAGTATTATTATGAAAAATCTGTGCCTGCAAGGCATTTGAATGAGAGGAATCCAGCTGCCGATGAAAACTTCCCGCGAATGGCCCGCCTTCACCGTATCCAAAAAAGCCGCCGCCAGCCTGGCTGCCGGCCACCCCTGGGTGTACGACAACGAAATCATCGCCGCGCCCGACCTACTGCCGGAACCGGGTGCCCTGGCCGATGTGCTGAGCCCCCGGGGCAGCTATCTGGGCACGGCGTTTTACAGCCCTGCCAGCCGTATCCGGCTGCGCGTGATCAGTAAAAACGCCAACGACCGGTTTGACGAGGCCTTCTGGCAGCGCCGGATTTCCTATGCCTGGGCCTACCGCAAACAGGTCATGGGCGACACCGACTGCCAGTGCTGCCGGGTCATTTTCGGCGAGGCAGACCAGATGCCGGGCCTGACGGTGGACCGGTTCGGGCCGCTTCTGTCGGTACAGATCACCAGTGTGGGCATGGAGCGGATCAAGGACCTGATCCTGCCGCTGCTGGTCAGGGTACTGCGGGAGGACGGGCAGAAAATTGACGGTGTGTTTGAGCGCAACGACCTGGCCCTGCGGGACAAGGAGGGGTTGACCCGGGGCAAGGGATGGTATGCCCTGCCCGGCGAACCTTTGCCGGAAAGCCCGGTGACCGAGATCTGCGAAAACGGAATCTACTATGCGGTGGATGTGGAAAACGGTCAGAAAACCGGCTTTTTCCTGGATCAGAAATACAACCGCCGGGCGGTGGCTAAGCTGGCTGCCGGACGCCGGGTACTGGATTGTTTTACCCACACCGGCAGCTTTGCGCTGAACGCCGCCAAGGGCGGTGCCGCCCATGTGACGGCGGTGGACGTGAGCGCCTCGGCCATTGAGATGGCCCACCGCAATGCTGTGCGAAACGGACTGGACGGAAAGATGGACTTTGTCTGTGCCGACGTGTTTGACCTGCTGCCCCGGCTGGAGGCCGAACCCCACGACTACGACTTTATCATTCTCGACCCGCCGGCCTTCACCAAGTCCCGCAGCACCACTCAGAGTGCGCTGCGTGGCTACAAGGAGATCAACCTGCGGGCCATGCGGCTGCTGCCCCGGGGCGGATATCTGGCCACCGCCAGCTGCAGCCACTTTGCCCCGGCGCCGGAATTTGTCCGGATGCTGCACGCCGCCGCCCGGGACACCGGCCGGATGCTGCGTCAGATCGAGGCACGGCAGCAGGCTCCCGACCACCCGATCCTGTGGGAGGTGCCGGAGACCGACTATCTGAAATTCTACCTGTTCCAGGTGGTGTAAACAGGTCAGGGAGGATTTGCCATGCAACATTTGAAACGACTGTTCACCCGGCGTAACTGGTGGGTGGTTCTGCTTTTGGTGGTGGAGCTGGCGGTGCTTGTCTTCCGGTTTGCGGTGGATTTCCGGGCCGGGAAAGCCGTGACGCTGACGCCGGACCAGATTGTGCCCTATGTGGACCAGGCCCTCAACGACAGCCGCGGCACCCAGGTGCAGGATTACACCGGCGTGTTTGCCACCACCCGCTGGTTTGATCTGGAGCCGGGCAGTTACCGGGTTTCCATCACCTATGTGACCAACGGCGGGGACGGCTCGGCTTCCTTTGTGGACGAGATCATGCCCGCCGCCGAATATGACCCGGTGACGCTGTCCTCCTCCCGCACCCGGACGGTGTTTTCCCTCTGGATGCCCTACGAATGTGAGAACGCACAGCTGAAATTTTCCGCCAACGGCGGCGTCATGTTCGTCACCGGGGCGGAGATCACCCCCACCCACTCCTGGGCGTATGTACGCTTTCTGACGCTGGCCGTCTTTTTCCTGCTGGCAGACTGGATTTTGCTGATGGCGCTGCGGCGTCTGCCCTTCCCCATCCGGTCGGTCCGGATGCGGTACTCTGCCCTGGTGATTGTCGGCATTGTGCTGCTGGCCTGCCTGCCGCTGGGATTTGATTATCTGGTCTACGGACACGACATGTCCATCCATCTGACCCGCATTGAGGGCCTGAAAGCCGGGCTGCTTTCGGGACAGTTCCCGGTGCGGATGGACCCGGAGATCGCCAACGGCAAGGGGTATCCCTTCAGCCTGATGTACTCGGACCTGCTGCTGTATCCGGCGGCGATCCTGCGCATCATCGGCTTCAGCCTGCAACAGGTCTACCAGCTGTATGTGCTGGCAGTCACCTTGGCCACCGCACTGGTGACCCGCTACTGCCTGAAAAAGATCTTTGCCAGCGAGGGCATCGCCCTGACAGGCACTGCGCTGTATGTGCTTTCCGCCTACCGGCTGACCAACGTTTTTATCCGCGCGGCGGTGGGTGAATACTCGGCCATGATCTTCCTGCCGGTGGTTGTGTACGGCTTCTGGCGCATCTACACCCAGCCCAAGCAGGGCAGCCATCTGGCCTGGCTGCCGCTGGCCGTGGGCTTTTCCGGGCTTTTGCAGACCCACTTGCTGACCACCGAGATGGCCGGCATCTTTGCGGTGATCTTCTGTCTGGTGATGGCAAAGCGCACCTTCCGCAAACCGGTGCTGCCTGCCCTGCTGCGGGCGGCCGGGGCGGCCCTGGTCTGGAACCTGTGGTTCCTGGTGCCGATGCTGCAATATATGGTCTCGGAGGCCTGCCGCATCAGCGGCAAATATGACGCCTCCACCCTGCGGGACAGTGCGGCATTCCTGGGGCAGATCTTCCTGATGTTCGGCCAGGGCGGCGGCTATTCCGAGTCTCTGACCATGGGCCTGTCCGCAGAGATGCCCCTGACGGTGGGCACTGTGCTGGGGTTTGGCGTTTTGCTGTTTGTTCTGTGTCTGGCAGACCCGGCCCTGCGGCGGGCAGAACCCGGCGCAACAAGGCTGGGCGGCTGGACGCTGGGCTTTGGGGCACTGGCGATCTGGATGGCCAGCACCCTGTTCCCCTGGTATACCATTTATCTGAATGTGGAATGGCTGTCCAAACTGTTGGGCAAGCTGCAGTTTGCCTGGCGGTTTCTGGGCCTTGCCACCATTTTGCTGGCGGTCTGTGCCTGCTGCGCTCTGGCCGTGCTGCGCCGGGGCAAAACCAGCTGGCTGCGGCCGGCGGCGGTCTTGCTGGTGCTTCTGACGGTGATACCCGCCGGGTTCCTGACCTACGAGGTCAGCCGCAACAGTGAGGTAGTCAACTATCAGAGTCTGGCGGCCATTGACAACCTGGCGGAGCAGGTGGGCGGCGGCGAATACATGCCCTACGGCATGGCGGACGGCAGCCTGAACGCCTGGGAGGTGACCGAGCCGACCTTTGACGATGCCCTGACTGTGTCCGATTACACCTTTGGCACACTGGAGGCAAGCTTTGCCTGCACCAACGCCTCCGACCAGGAGGCCACCGCGGTGCTGCCACTGTTCAGCTACCCCGGCTACCGGCTGACTGCCGACGACGGCGCAACACTGGGCGAGCAGGACGGTCTGATTGCCGTGACCCTGCCGGCTGGCTACTCCGGCACGGTGCAGGTAAAATTTGTGGGCTTCTGGTTCTGGCGGCTGGCAGACCTGATCAGCCTGGCCGGCATTGTGGGGACGGCGGTGTTCTGCCGGCGGCGCGGCCGCCGCAGTGTCCGGGCTGCGCAGGCCTGACCCGGCAGGCAATCCCCTGCCGCAGCGGCAAAACTGTCCAAACCAACCAAAAAACCGGTGGATTGCCGCCGCCGGATTTTGGCAAAGCGCCTATTGCGTTTTGCCGGCGGGGCGACTATAATGATCACATAACAGCAAGGGCGCTGCGAATAATTTCGCAGCGCCCTTTGTGGTATAACTCCCCAGGGGAGTATTGTATCCTATTGGGAGAAAGAGGCGGCCCTGCGTATATTATGCAGGCGCCGACCGTTAGTAAAGGAGTATGAAGTATGGCAGCAACCGTTATGGAAATCTACGGCAGCAAAGTCTTCAACGAGCATGAGATGCGCGAGCGTCTGCCCAGCTCGACCTACAAGAGCCTGAAGGCCACCATCGAAAAGGGCCAGCCCCTGGATCTGGATGTGGCAAACGTCGTCGCCAGCGTCATGAAGCGCTGGGCCATTGAGCAGGGTGCAACCCATTACACCCACTGGTTCCAGCCTCTGACCGGTACCACCAGCGAGAAGCACGACGGTTTTGTTGCTCCCCAGCATGACGGCACCGCCATCATGGAGTTCTCCGGCAAGGAGCTGATCAAGGGCGAGCCCGATGCTTCCAGCTTCCCCTCCGGCGGCCTGCGTGCCACCGCTGAGGCCCGCGGCTACACTGCCTGGGACCCCACCAGCTACGCTTTCGTGAAGGATGACGTTCTGTGCATCCCCACTGCTTTCTGCTCCTACACCGGCGAGGCTCTGGACAAGAAGACCCCGCTGCTGCGTTCCATGAAGGCAATTTCCGATCAGGCACGCCGCGTGCTGCATCTGTTCGGCAAGGATGTGGACCAGGTTTCCACCACCGTCGGCCCCGAGCAGGAGTACTTCCTCATCCGCAAGGAAGACTATGAGAAGCGTCTGGACCTGGTCCTGACCGGCCGCACGCTGTTTGGTTCCGCCCCCTCCAAGGGCCAGGAGCTGGAGGAGCATTACTTCGGCGTTATCCGTCCCGTGGTTTCCGAGTTCATGAAGGACCTGGACGACGAGCTGTGGAAGCTGGGCATCCCCGCCAAGACCAAGCACAACGAGGTTGCTCCCTGCCAGCATGAGCTTGCTCCCATCTACGACACCACCAACGTTGCCATCGATCACAACCTGCTGACGATGGAAATGATGAAGAAGGTTGCCGCCCGCCATGGTCTGGTCTGCCTGCTGCATGAGAAGCCGTTCGAGGGCGTCAACGGCAGCGGCAAGCACAACAACTGGTCTCTGGGCACCAGCAGCGAGAACCTGCTGGATCCCGGCGACACTCCGATGCAGAACCTGCAGTTCATGGTCTTCCTGTCCGCTGTCATCAAGGCAGTTGACGAGTATGCCGACCTGCTGCGCACTGCAGTCGCCACCCCCGGCAACGATCACCGTCTGGGCGCCAACGAGGCACCGCCGGCCATCATCTCCATCTTCGTCGGCGAAGAGCTGGAAGCTGTCATCGACGCGATCTGCTCTGATTCTCCCTACGCCGGCCCGGTCAAGATGAAGATGGACCTGGGCGTTGATGTCCTGCCCAAGTTCAGCAAGGACACCACCGACCGTAACCGTACTTCCCCGTTCGCTTTCACCGGCAACAAGTTCGAGTTCCGTATGCCCGGCTCTGCCGAGAACCTGTCGGATGCCAACTTCATCCTGAACACCGCTGTGGCCAAGAGCCTGCGTGACTTCGTCGATGAGACCGAGAACGCTGCCGACTTCGAGTGCGCTGCTGCTGCCTGGGTCAAGAAGACGCTGAACGATCATCGCCGCGTCATCTTCAACGGCAACGGCTACTCCGAGGCCTGGGAGGTCGAGGCTGAGCGCCGTGGCCTGCCCAACCGCAAGTGCACCCCCGATGCCATGGTCGCCCTGAAGGACCCCAAGAACATCGCCCTGATGGAGGAGTTCGGCGTCCTGACCCAGACCGAGATGCTCAGCCGCTACGAGGTTGAGATGGAGCATTACTCCAAGGTCATCAACATCGAAGCCCGCACCATGCTGAAGATGGCCAACAAGCAGCTGATCCCGGCTGTCAACGCCTACATGGGCGATGTGGCTTCCACCGCTGCCGCCAAGCAGTCTGTCAGCGACAAGCTGTCCATCCATTCCGAGGAGAAGCTGCTGACCGTTCTGTCCACCTACGCCGACGAGATGAGCGACGCTGTGGATGAGCTGCAGAAGGTTTCCGACGAGACTGCCGCCATGACCGATGAGACCGCCAAGGCTCATGCTTACCATGATGCGGTTCTGCCCGCCATGGCAAAGCTGCGTGCCAGCGCCGACGCTGCCGAGGAGATCTGCCGCGAGGATTACTGGCCGCTGCCCTGCTACAGCCGTCTGCTCTACTACACCGAGTGATCGGCAGGCAACATTTTCCCTGTTATTTCCTTCTGGCAGTGCAGATCCGGTCCGGCGTCCCCCAACGCTGAGACTCCCGCACAAGGATTCGGGTTTGCCGCATCGCCTTCCCTGCCCATCGGTGCAGATGCACCGGGCAGGTTGATTTAGACATTATCCCAGCACGATGCCGTGTGCCAGCGCGGCGGATGTGCCTCTCTCTTTTCCGGTTTCTTACGCAATCTCAAGCGGCCCGCAGGTTTACCCCATGCGGGCCGTTTGAGGTTGTCATCCTCACACCCCATGCACGGAGGTTTCCCCCTTATGAAGCATACTGCACAGGATGTGCTGAATTTTGCCGAGGACAATGACGTAAAATTTGTACGCCTGACTTTCTGCGACATTTTCGGCAATCAGAAAAACATTTCGCTGTTCGCCAGCGAACTGGCCGGCGCCTTCGAGCATGGCGTTTGTTTCGACGGCAGCTCCATCGCCGGTTTCATGAACACCGAGGAAAGCGACCTGGTCCTGTGGCCTGACCCGGACACCGTCTGCATTCTTCCCTGGCGTCCCGCCGAGGGCCGCGTCATGCGCATGTACTGTGACATCACCCTGCCTGACGGCAAACCTTTTGAGGGCAATTGCCGCGGATATCTGCAGTCGGTGGTGCGCCGGGCCAGTGCCATGGGGTTGGTCTGCAATGTGGGCTGCGAGTGTGAATTTTATCTGTTCGAGACCGATGACCGGGGCAACCCCACCAAGATTCCCTTTGACCACGGCGGATATTTCGATATTGCCCCCCTGGACAAAGGCGAGGACATCCGGCGTGAGATCTGCTTTGCCATGGAGGACCTGGGCCTGAAACCCCAGCACAGCCACCATGAAAGCGGTCCGGGTCAGAACGAGGTGGACTTCCTGTATGCGCCTGCCCTGCGCTCGGCCGACAATCTGAACACCTTCAAAAGCACGGTCAAGGCCATCGCCAGCCGCAACGGTCTGTTTGCCAGCTTTATGCCCAAGCCTTTGCTGGACCAGGCCGGCAGCGGACTGCACGTGAACCTGTCACTCAAGCGCAACGGTGTCAACCTGTTCGAGGGGGATATTGCCCCCGACAGTGAGCCGGGGCACTTTATGGCGGGAATTCTGGCCCATGCCCGGGAGCTGGCGGCTTTCTGCAATCCGGTGCCCAACAGCTATGCCCGTTTCGGCAGCTGTGAGGCCCCCCGCTACATCAGCTGGAGCCGGCAGAACCGCAGCCAGCTGGTGCGGCTGCCCAGCGCCCACGGGGAACTGTGCCGCATGGAGATGCGCAGCCCGGACCCTGCCTGCAATCCGCACCTGGCCATCGGCCTGATCCTGGCCGCCGGCCTGGACGGTATTCAGCGCAAGCTGCCGCTGCTCCCGCCGGTCAACCGCAATCTGTTTCTCCGTTCCGGTTCCGAAGGACTGGAATCTCTGCCCGCCACCCTGCGGGAGGCCATCACGGTGGCCGCATCCAGCGATTTTATCCTGAAGGAACTGCCGCTTGCCCTGCTGAACAAGTATTTTGAGTACCAGACCCAGCTTTGCCTGGATTACGAGAATGCGCCCGACCAGGAAGCCTGGGAGCGGGAACATTGTTTTGGCATCATCTGATACGGGTGTTCAATGAGGAACGCCCCTGCTGAAAGGAGGTCGCCTGTATGCCGCTGGCTCTGATTGCCTCGGCCGGTACCACGGCCAATGAATATCTGGCGCGGCACATTACAGAGCTGGGCTATCCCCGTCCGGTCATTGCGGCCAGCGGCGGCGAAGCAAGGCGGCGTCTGAGCGAAAAGGACTTCGAGGTGGTGGTGATCAACACGCCGCTGCCCGATGAGTTCGGCCACGAGCTTGGCGCCTATGCGGTGGAAAAAAGCCACGCTGGCGTATTGCTGCTGGCAAAAAGCGGCACCGCTGAGCATCTGGCTGCCCGTGTACAGCAGCAGGGGGTTCTGGTTCTGGCAAAGCCGTTTTCCGGCGTACAGTTCCGGCAGGCGGTACAGATCGCTGCCAGCTGCTATCGTCGGCTGGCCGTGATTCTGGAGGAGAATGCCCGTCTGTCCGATAAACTGGCCCAGCTGCGTCTGGTGGACCGGGCCAAGTGTCTGCTGATCGAGCGCCGCGGCATGACCGAGGCGGAAGCCCACCGGCTGATTGAGAAGCAGGCCATGGATACCCGTGCCACCCGCGGCGAGGTTGCCACCTCGCTGATTGAGGAGATGGAAGAATAACGCTGTCCTTTTCCTGTTGCGGAACTTGTCAAAAAGTCCGGCATGAATTTTCTCCAGGAATATTCCTTTCGGGTACGGCCGTCCGTCATTTATCGGGCGGTAATCCGCCGGAATTTCTGTACGATATCTGATCTTTTCTCCCTGTGTCTTGCATGACGCAGGGAGTTTTTGCTGCATTGACGGCAAAACTAACGTGCGGGCTGATTTTTTTGCAATTTGTGCCGAAATCTCGGTTCAACCCTTGCGCGGGAGCACCTGACAAGTGTATAATAAATTTGTATGTATACTGGATGCGGAGGATGTACAATATGGCAACAAAGTACGTATTCGTCACCGGCGGCGTGGTTTCCGGCCTGGGCAAGGGCATCACGGCGGCCAGTCTCGGCCGACTGCTCAAGACCCGTGGTCTGAAGGTCGCCTCGCAGAAGCTTGACCCCTACATCAACGTGGACCCCGGCACCATGAGTCCTTTGCAGCACGGTGAGGTGTTTGTCACTGACGACGGCACCGAGACCGACCTGGATCTGGGCCATTACGAGCGTTTTATCGACGAAAACCTGAACAAATATTCCAACCTGACCACCGGTAAGGTGTACTGGAACGTTCTGCACAAGGAGCGTCAGGGTGCCTATCTGGGCCAGACGGTGCAGATCATCCCCCACATTACCAACGAGATCAAGAGCTACATCTACAACCTGGCCAAGAGCACCGAGGCGGATGTGGTCATCACCGAGATCGGCGGCACCACCGGCGACATTGAGAGCCAGCCTTTCCTGGAGGCCATCCGTCAGGTGGGCGTAGAGCAGGGTCCCGAGAACTGCTGCTACATCCATGTGGTTCTGGTGCCCTACATTTCTGGCTCCAATGAGTACAAGTCCAAGCCGGCGCAGCATTCCTGCAAGGAACTGCAGGGCATGGGCATCACCCCCAATGTGATCGTGCTGCGTGCCGACGGCAGCGTCGGTGCCGACATCAAGCGCAAGATCAGCATGTTCTGCAATGTGCGCCCCGACTGCGTTATTGAGAACCTGACCCTGCCCAGCCTGTACGAGTGCCCGCTGATGCTGGAGGCCGCCGGCCTGACCAATGTGGTTGCCCGTCAGCTGCATCTGGAGACGCCGCCGTCCGACCTGACCGAGTGGAAGGGTCTGATTTCCCGCATTGCCACCCGCAGCAAGAAATGCACCATTGCCCTGGTGGGCAAGTACGTCAAGCTGCATGACGCCTACCTGAGCGTCATGGAAAGCTTGTACCATGCCGGTTTCGAGAATGAGAGCAAGGTGGACATCCGCTGGGTGGACAGTGAAAATCTGCTGGACCAGCAGCGCTGCTCTGAGGAACTGGCGGATGTGGATGGCGTGATCATTCCCGGCGGTTTCGGTGACCGCGGTATCGAGGGTATGATCCAGGCTGCCCAGTACGCCCGTGAAAATCAGATTCCCTGCTTCGGCATCTGCCTGGGCATGCAGATCATGGTGATCGAGTATGCCCGCAATGTGGTTGGCTTTGCCGATGCCAATTCCAGCGAGTTCACCCCGGACGGTGCCCACAATGTCATCGCTTTGATGCCGGACCAGCAGGGCAACATCCCCAAGGGCGGCACCATGCGTCTGGGCAAGTACCCCTGCGTCATCACCCAGGGCAGCCGGATGGCTGCCTGCTACGGCCAGACCGAGATTGACGAGCGGCATCGCCACCGTTACGAGTTCAACAACGATTTCCGCGATGTCATGCAGGAAAAGGGCCTGACCATTGCCGGCACCAGCCCCGACGGGCGTTTGGTGGAGGCCGTGGAACTGAGCGACCGGGATTTCCACATCGGCGTGCAGTTCCATCCCGAGTTCAAGAGCCGCCCCAACCGTGCCCATCCCCTGTTCAAGGGCTTCATTGCTGCGGCGCTGAAGTACCAGGAAGAAATGCTGAACAAGGCACATTCCCACATGGCTGAAATCCACGAGCATCTGTAACAGAACAACAAAACCTCAAAAGCACTGCCCTTCCCAGGAAGGGCAGTGCTTTTTTCTGCGAAAGAAACAAACAGCGTCCCGGGAACTTTTCCCGAGACGCTGTTTTTTCAGGATAACCGTCCGGCCCGTCTGCACCGGAACTGCCATCCTGTTTATCTGGCATTGACGGGGCTACTTTGAGAAGCTTCAGATACACTCGCCCAGGTAGTCAATGAACTGTTTCTGGACAGATTTGTGGCGGGACTTGGCGATCTGGATCCTGGTCCCGTTTACGATCAGGTGGTCATTGTTCATGCTCTGCACATGGCGCATATTTACCAGGTAGGACCGGTTGCACTGAATAAAGGAATAGCCCTGCAGTTTCTGCTGGATATCCAGCAGACGGCCATAGGTCTTGAAGTCCCCCATCTCGGTATGATACAGCAGCTCGTGGTCGTAAACTTCCACATAGTAGATGCTGCCTGTGAACAGGCTGACAATCCCCCGCGGTGTTTTCAGCGCAAAATATTTGCCTTCCTTGTTTTTCACACTCTGCATCACATGCCGGAGCACCCGCGCCACATCAGCTTTTTCCACCGGTTTTGCCAGGACATCCGACACTTCCGGCCCGTGGTTGTACAGCGAAAGCTGCTCCTGCTCCGCTACCAGAACAATTCTGGTATCCTTGCTGACGATCCGGGTAAAATGCACCGCATCTGTCAGGCTCATGTCATTGATACGGTCATCCAGAAAGACAATGTCGTAGGTACTGCGGCTGCGGATAAATTCCACGCCCTTGCAAAAGGAATGGATCCTGTAAGCAATATTGCTTTCTTCCAGATAGTTCCGCACAGATTCTTCCAACAGCGGTCCCGTCTGTGCATCATCACTGAGAATGCCGATCAGAATCATACGATGCCCTGCCTTTCCTGAAAAGTATCGATATATCGTTTAAGATATAGTCTTAATTTATTTTCAATTCTGCATGATACTTCCCTGAATCACCGATGAATTGACTGCAAAATCCGTCAGAGCGCTCTTATTCTGTGGGTTATGGGCCTGGCCATTATACCGCGCCGTCAAGGTCCGTCAAACAAAACAGCGCCTGCGCTGCGTCCCCTGCGTGCATTTTCCCGAAAAAGGGGCTTGTCATCTTGTCAATTATTGCAATCTTTTTCTGGTATTCTTCAAATTAGATTGTCTATATTATAGCATCGTCAAAAAAAGCCGTCAACACGCGCTTCCTGTTTTTCCTTGTGAACATTGCTGTCTTGGTTTTGCTTAAATTGCTGTTTGAGATACCGTGCGCCGGGGATTCCTGTACCATTTTGTTCTGTTCCCGAAGCATCTCTCCAGTTTCAGGATTTTGTCTTATCGTCTTTATATTACCTTTATTTCTCTGCAAACGGGACTGACCCCGGACCCGGTTCCCCGCCCTGTCAGACAGATTCAGCCAAGCGGTACCGGAGTGTCCCTGAACGGATTTGCGGCTGGCACACGTGGGAAGCTAAAATTCCTGTTCCAATGTTTCATAACAACTTTTGCGGTTTTTTCTGCTGATTTTTCCGTTCACCAGGCAAATCGGACAAAATCCGCAGGGAAATACGGTTCTCCACCTGTCCGGTTCTTTCTCGTTTTACCAAGGGGAAAGGATTCAACTTTATCGAAAAAACGTTTTATTTTTGTTTTTATGGCTGCGTTTATCCGGCGATGCACTTTCTTTGTTTGCTTGCATATTTTGGTTTGCCGGCTTATAATAGGAATGCAATTTTTCAGCGGAACTCCGGGAGGTGGGAACTATGGCGCAGACAGAAAAGCGCCCTGTGCTGGGCATACTGGGTGGACTGGGTCCGGCTGCCAGCTGTTATCTGTATCAGATGCTGATCGACCACACACCGGCCAAGCGGGATCAGGACCACATCGACGTGGTGATTTCCTCCCGTGCCTCCACCCCGGACCGCACCGCCTTTATCAAAGGGGAAAGCAAGGAAGATCCCTTTGCCATCATGGAGCAGGACGGCAAAAGCCTGGTAGCCTACGGTGCCACCGTGCTGGCCATTCCCTGCAATACTGCACATTACTTTTATGACCGACTGGCGGCTGCGCTGCCGGTCCCGGTTTTGAACATGCCCCGGCTGACGGTGGAAAAAGCCAAGGCTTTGGGTTGCCGCAAGCTGGGCATTCTGGCTACCGAAGGCACCCTGCTGGCCGGCACCTACCAGCTGATGTGCGAACAGGCCGGCATTGCCTGGGCTGCCCCCGAACCCGAATACCAGAAAAATGTGACCTCGGTGATTTACGACCAGATCAAACAGGGACAGCGGGCCGACATGGCACAGTTTGGCGCCGCCGTCCATGATCTGAAACGGCAGGGCTGTGACATGGCGGTGCTGGGCTGCACCGAGCTGAGCCTGGTCAAACGGGACGAACACCTGGGCCCCTTCTTCATCGACAGTACCGAAGTGCTTTGTGAGGCGGCTCTGCGTGCCTGCGGTGTCGAGCCCATCGGGTTTGCCCATACCCCTGTGTAATTTCTGCCATACCGACAGCTGCCATGCTGATTTCCTTGTCGCTGCAGTCTGTCCGGTTGTGGCTGAATGGATTCCGAAAGGATGAAAGGAGAAAACGATTATGAAAAAGCTGATTTCCCTGAGCTTGTCCGCCATGTTGGCCCTGGGCCTTGCCGCCTGCTCCGGCCAGTCCGATGAACTGGTGCTGACCATGGGTGAGCTGGCTTTGCCCGACAGCAGCGAGGCCACTGTGGATACCGTCGCCCAGGCGGTTTCCGACAGCCTGGGCGGCGGTTTTGAAACCATCCAGGTTGGCACCGGTGACAACTCCGTGTCTGTGGGTCTGTCCTCCACCGGCGTTGGTGATCTGGCTTCCAAGGCCGACAGCGGCGACGAGGAAGCTGTTGCTGAGTGGCAGGCTCTGGCCGACAGCGTGACCTCCGTCTGCTCCACCATCCGCAGTGATCTGGATGACGCCGGCCTGAACGACATATCCATCGCCTTCACCGTGACCAACGATCTGGATTCGGATTATGTGCTGCTCACCGTGCAGGACGGCAGTGTGGTCTTTGATGTTCTGGATGGCTTCCCTGGCGTGGACTTTTGATTTTGTTGAATTTGTGCGGCGGACTGCTCTCTTCAGGCGGTCCGCCGTATTTTTTCCGGTTGTTTCCTGCCTCCGGATTTGCCGAATTTGCTTGACAGGATGCCTTTCGGCCGGTATACTGAAACTATAAACTGCAGTCTGGGGAAGGAGTGTGCTGTCATGCAGTCTGAACACCGTGATGGAATGATGCGCATGTGCAGCCCGCTTCGGCAGCCTGCGCCTGCTTTCCCCTGCCCGTAATCCGGGCGAACCCGAAAGCATTCACGGCAGGGCGCCGAACGCGCCGCTGCCGTTTTTGTTTGTCCCCCAACTGTGAGAAGGAGAGTTACCGTATGGAGAATCAGAAGAAATTCTACATTACCACGCCAATTTATTATCCCAGCAGCAAACTGCACATCGGCCATACCTACTGCACCGTAGCCACCGATACCATGGCCCGCTACAAGCGGCTGCAGGGCTACAAGGTCATGTTCCTGACCGGCACCGACGAGCATGGTCTGAAAATCGAGCAGAAAGCCGAGGCTGCCGGCATCACCCCCAAACAGTTTGTGGACAACATCGTGGAAGGCCCCCGCGGCGTCAAGGATCTGTGGAAGCTGATGGAGATCAGCTACGACCGCTTCATCCGCACCACCGACGACTACCATGTGGCCGCCATCCAGAAGATCTTCAAGAAGATGTACGACAAGGGTGACATCTACAAGGGCACCTACAAGGGCAAGTACTGCACCCCCTGCGAGAGCTTCTGGACCGAGAGCCAGCTGGTCAACGGCTGCTGCCCTGACTGTGGCCGTCCCGTGGTGGATGCCGAGGAGGAGGCTTACTTCTTCCGTCTCTCCAAGTACTCCGACCGGGTACGCGATCTGCTGGTGAATACCGACTTTTTGCAGCCCCGCTCCCGTGTCAACGAGATGGTCAACAACTTCATCGACAAGGGTCTGGAGGACCTGTGCGTCAGCCGGACCAGCTTCAACTGGGGCGTGCCGGTGGATTTTGACCCCAAGCATGTGGTTTACGTCTGGATCGACGCCCTGTTCAACTACACCACCGCACTGGGCTTCATGAATGACCGTTACCCCGACAGCGACTATGAAACCTTCTGGCCCGCCGATGTGCATTTTGTGGGCAAGGAGATTGTCCGGTTCCATTCCATCATCTGGCCCGCCATGCTGATGAGCATGGATATGCCACTGCCCAAGCATGTCTTCGGCCACGGCTGGCTGCTGCTGGACGGCGGCAAGATGTCCAAGTCGCTGGGCAACGTGGTGGACCCCTACATTCTGGCCGAGCGGTACAGTGCCGACGCGCTGCGCTACTTCCTGCTGCGGGACTTCCCCTTCGGTACCGACGGCAACTTCTCCAACGAGCTGCTGATCAACCGCATCAACATGGATCTGGCCAATGACCTGGGCAACCTGCTGTCCCGCACCACCGCCATGGCGGACAAGTATTTCGGCGGCACCCTGCCCGCCGACCAGGCCGAGGGTCCTGAGGACGCCGAACTGATTGCCATGGCCAACGAGCTGCGCGGCAAGTACGAGGCCGACATGGAGAAGTACGCCTTCCAGAATGCCCTGGCCGACGTGTTTGCGGTGATTGCCCGCGCCAACAAGTATATTGACGAGACCGCCCCCTGGGTGCTGGCCAAGGACGAGGCCAAAAAGCCGCGTCTGGCCCGGGTGCTGTACAACCTGGCAGAGACGCTGCGCCTCTGCGCCACCCTGCTGCAGCCCTTCATGCCCGCCGCCTGCGACAAGATCTTTGCCCAGCTGGGCGTGACGGAGGACAGCCTGCGCAGCTGGGACAGCGCTGCCGCATTCGGCGCGATGCCTGCCGCCTGCACGCTGCACAAGGGCGAGAACATCTTCCCCCGCATTGACGCCAAGAAGGAACTGGCCGAGCTGGAAGCCATGGAGGCTGCCCAGAAAGCCGCTGCCCAGGCTGCCCTGAGCGACGCCGAGAAGGCCGGCCAGCCCAAAACGGAGGCTGCCCCGGTGGAGATCGCCGACCACGAGCCGGAGATCACCTTTGACGACTTTATGAAGTCCGAGCTGCGGGTGGGCGAGATCCGCGCCTGCGAGGCCATGAAGGAGAGCAAGAAGCTGCTGCACCTGACTGTTTTTGACGGCGAGCGGGAGCGCTGCATCCTGTCCGGCATTGCCAAGTGGTACAAGCCCGAGGACCTGATCGGCAAGAAGGTGGCCATTGTGGCCAACCTGGCCCCCCGTCCGATGATGAAGGGCAAGTATGTCAGCGAAGGCATGATCGTGGCTGCCGACACGCCTGACGGAGGCTGCATTATCCCCTTCTTCCCCGATGAAGCAACGACCGGAAGCCGTATCCACTGAGTTTCTGCCGCCGTCGGCGCACATCTGCCGGCGGCGGTATTTTTGTCAACAGGAGGTTCTTTGCTTGTCTGAACCTGTACATCAGGCCGGGATGTCCCGGCTGGACGCGCTGTTTTCCCATCCCGGCGCCGCGGTGGGGCTGGCGGTGCTTTGCAACTGTCTGTGGGGCGCGGCGTTTCCCTTCATCAAGCTGGGTTACCGGCTGTATGACATTGCATCCGAGGATACCCCCTCCATCCTGGTATTTGCCGGGGTGCGGTTTCTGATCGCCGCCATCATGGTCTGGCTCTGCGGCTGGGCGCTGAACCGGCGGATACCCCAAATGCCCCGGGGCCGTGTGCTGGCCGAATGCTGTGCGCTGGGTCTTTGGCAGACCGGGTTGCAGTATGCGCTGTACTATTCCGCCGCCGCTGTGCTGACCGGCGCGCTGGGCAGCATTCTCAACAGCACCCAGAGTTTTCTGGGGGTCATTCTGGCGCATTTTCTCTGCGGCGGCAGTGACCGGATGACGCTGCGCAAGGCGCTGGGCTGCCTTCTGGGCTTTGGCGGTGTGCTGCTGGCCAGTGTCAGCGGCGGCGAGGGCGGCAGTCTGCCCGGCATGCTGGCCATGCTGGCAGCCGCCGTGGTGTTTGCTGCAGCCGGGCCCTGGAACAAATCCGTCACCCACCGGGCGGACAGCTTTTCGGTCTGCTGCCTGAATCTGGGTGCCGGCGGCGCTGCCCTGGCGCTGCTGGGCTTTGCCATGGGCGGCCGGCTGCAGCCCCAAAGCCCGGCAGGGGTGCCGGTGCTGCTGTTTCTCGCCTTCATCTCCGGCGCTGGCTATGTGCTGTGGGCGCTGCTAATGAAGAACAACCCGGTTTCCCGCATTGCCGTGTTCGGGCTGCTGATCCCCGTGGTGACGGTGTTACTGTCGGCACAGCTCAACGGCGAGACGCTGCTGGACTGGCGGTATCTGGCCGCCCTGGCGCTGGTCTGCGCGGGCATCTGGATGGTCAATCTGCGCGCTGCAAGGTCAAAGGAGGCCCACCATGACTGATATTTTCGATACCCATGCCCATTACTCTTCCCACCAGTTTGACGCCGACCGGGAGGACCTGATGCAGGCACTGCCGGAAAGCGGTGTGGTGGGGGTGCTGGAATGCGCCACCCATTCGGGCGATGCGCCGCAGGTGCTGGCACTGGCCCGGCGCTACCCCTTTGTGCATGCGGCGCTGGGCATCCATCCCGAAAGCCTGGGCGAGGAGGATGCCCCCACTGTGGCCGTCTATCACGGGGACTGGCGCGCCGAACTGGCTGTCCTGCGCCCGATGTTGGAGGACCCGACGGTGGTTGCCGTCGGGGAAATCGGCCTGGACCATCACTGGCCGCTGCCCGCCCGGGAGCAGTACGACCTGTTTGAAGCCCAGCTGCAGCTGGCCGCCGAGCTGGAGCTTCCGGTTTCGGTCCATGACCGGGAGGCTCACGCCGAGACCTACGAGCTTTTGAAAAAATACCGGCCCCGGGGTGTGCTGCACTGTTACAGCGGCAGCGCCGAGGACGCCGCCTGGCTGGTGGCACAGGGAATGCACCTGGGCTTTGGCGGTTCCTCCACCTACAAGGGCTCCAAGCGGGCGGCGAAGGTGCTGGCCGCCATCCCCCACGAGGC
Organism: uncultured Subdoligranulum sp.; assembly: GCA_904390925.1. GTDB lineage: Bacteria > Bacillota > Clostridia > Oscillospirales > Ruminococcaceae > Gemmiger. The sequence goes on along the minus strand of CAJFMB010000011.1, from coordinate 37,231 downwards.
AGTGGTGCTGGAAACCGACTGTCCCTATATGTCCCCCGAACCGGTGCGGGGTCGGCGCAACGACAGCCGCAACATCGTGCATGTGGCGGCACACATCGGCGAGCTGTGGGGCATGTCGGCCCAGGAGGTACTGACCTTGACCGCCGCCAACGCCCGGGCCGTGTTTGGTGTCTGATGCCGTATTGTCCGGACTTTCCCCATCCTTCTGACAGGGAGTGATTTTGTATGATTTCCGACTTTCTGCCCCACCGGCCCCGTCCCCGCAGCTGGTTTGCCACGGAGCGGAGGGAGCTTTCCGCCATGTCCCGCCCGGCAAAAACCGGCACCCTGCTGCTGGCTTTGCTGCTGTTGGTACAGCTGGTGTTTCTGTGCTGGTGCAACCTGACCCAGTGGACCTGGCATCTGGATGGGGATTCCTCCACCCAGATTCTCAAGGTGATGGAGATCACCAAGGCAGGGTCACTGTCGCTGCCCAACTGGAACGACACCACCTCGCTGCTGCTGGACACCCCGCTGATGGTGGCGGCGCTGCTGATGCCGCTGTTCGGCAACGCCTTCATCGCCTACGGCGCGGGCAATCTTCTGCTGCTGGCCGCCTTTGTCTATGCCATTTGGCAATTGCTGCGCCGGGTATCCTGTCCGATTCCGCTGCGGCTGACGGCACTGTTTCTGATCCTGACCCCCTACAGCTACACCGAGGTCCTGGGCTATGCCAACTGTATGGTGGTGCAAAGCGCCCATTACCTGATGCGGGTGCTCTACCTGGTCTATCTGCTCTACGCACTTTTGCAGCTGGAACGGCGGGAGCGGGGCTTCGGCCACCTGATCACCTGGCTGTTCACACTGGGGCTGGGGGCCTGGATCGGGCTTTCCAGCGGGTTGTTCCTGTTTCTTCTGGTGTTGCTGCCGGTGATGCTGGGCTTTGTGCTGCGGGCACTGGCTGCCGGAAAGCCCCGGCTGTTTCTGACACCGGGAGGCGGCTTCCTGGTGATGAACCTGTTCGGCTTTGGTGCCGGGTACCTGGTACAGCGCTTTGTCATCCATTTTGCTTCCCGGGATGCCGGCATTTCCTGGAACAGCTACACCGAATTTCTGCCCAATCTGTCCAAGGTGATTCAGGGCTATCTCAAGCTGACCAACGCTCTGCCGTCGGAGGGCGGCGTGACCATCCTCAGCGGTCGGGGGATCGCATACGGCATCGCCTTTGTGGTGGCGATGTCGGTGCTTCTGGGTATTGTGCTGTGTGTCTGGCGACTGCTGCACCGGCCGCTGGATGCCTGCCATGCCGCCGGTTCGCAACGCGGGCTGCTGTTTGCCTGCCTTCTGGCGGTTGTGGCTGTCAACAGCCTGATTGTCTCCGGCGCCTCACTGGCCTACGGGGAACTGGTGTATGAAAGCCGGTACCTGATCTTCCTGTTTGTGTCAGGGGCTTTGCTGCTGACGCTGTGCCTGCCCTGGCTGAAGCGTGCCGGCACACTGTACGCCCCGGCTGTGGTGCTGCTGGCGGGGTTGTCCGCCGCCAACGCCTTTCTCTGCGACGCCGGCTATGTGAGCAGCCCCACCTACGACTTTTCCACCGCCGAGGCAGTCACCGATGCCCTGGACGAGGCCTACCCGGAGGTCCGCGTCGTCTACATGGTGTCGGACGACCATGACCGCAAGGTGCTGCGGCTGGCGGATTCCAGCAAGGTTTACCGGATGGTTTCCGGCAACCACAACCCCGGCGACTACACCTACTATCAGGACGGCACCGGCCTGGAGAGCGGCAGTCTGCTGCTGGCCACCGACGACCAGTACGCCGCCATGGACCCGGCATTGTCTGCCCGCTTTACCAAGACTGATCTGCCCCAGTTCTGGCTGTATATGGACAAAACCGGATACAGCACCAACGATCCCCAGCCTTACAGCGTCTATTACTGCGCCGACGGCGGCATCGACCTGAACGCCCTTGCGGCAAAATGAGGCCCTTTGTTTTTTGCCGTTTCCTCTGCGTGGCAGGGTCAGTGCTTGACCTGGCCGCGATTGCAGGATACAATAGGGGGTGCCGGAAAAGGTCCCCGACGGATTCAAATTCAAGATTCAGGAGTGTCATGTTATGAAAGCACGCATCCCCAAACACCGCGAGTTCATCATCGATTTTCCCAAGGAAGTGCCGGAAACCAAGGCCAACGAGGGCTGGAGCAAGCTGATGGCCATTGTGGAGGATTACAAGAAGGCCCACAACGGCCAGTCGGTTTACTCCCCCACCTTCATTGAGGATTGCGAGCCCGCAGTCAAGAAGCTGCAGGAAGAGTACGGCTTCACCTACACCATCCAGGAAAGCAAGTAATTTTGCCAAAAAGTCGGCTGTGCAGCATTTTGCTGCCGCCGGCTTTTTTGTTTGCCGCCATCGCCCGCCGGGCGTCCCTGTTGCCTTGCCGGAAAAGTTGCGCTATAATAGAGCACAGATTTCGCCGGAAAGGAGAAGCGTATCATGTGCCAGGCCGTGGAGGAAATTCGCGCCCGACTGTTTTCCCTGCAGGACACCGAATACAAGGCATTTCAGTCCCGGCTGATGCCCACCGTCAGCCCCGAGGCTGTCATCGGTGTGCGGATGCCGCAGCTGCGGCGTCTTGCCCGGGAGCTGACCGCCACCCCCGAGGCCGTCGCCTTCATGGCCGACTTGCCCCACCGGTATTACGAGGAAAACACCCTGCACGGCCTGCTGATCAGCCGCATGAATGACTATGCCATGGTGGTGCAGGCGTTGGACAAGTTTTTGCCCTTTGTGGACAACTGGGCCACCTGCGACTGCATCAGTCCCCGGGTGTTTGCCCGGCACCCGGATGCACTTCCCGCCCAGCTGCACCGCTGGATGGGCAGCCGCCACACCTACGTGGTGCGGTTTGCCGTGGGTATGCTGATGCAGTTTTATCTGGACAGTGCCTTCCGCCCGGCTTACCTGGATTGGGTGGCCGAGGTGCACAGCGAGGAATATTACGTCAACATGATGCTGGCCTGGTACTTCGCCACGGCACTGGCCAAACAGCCGCAGGCCGCATTGCCATTTCTGCAGCAGAACCGGCTTTCCACCTGGGTGCACAACAAGACCATCCAGAAAGCGGTGGAAAGCTACCGCATCCCTCCGGAACAGAAAACCTATCTGAAAACCCTCCGCCGCAAAAGCGCTGCCGGAAAATGACCAATACACCCCCGAAGTTGGACCAGGGTCCGCACTTCGGGGGTGTATTTTTGTCAGTGTCCGGCGTCCCTGCCGGCTTTCAGCTTTGCCAGGTATTCTTCCAGCTCGTCAATGTCCTGATCCGTCAGCGCATCGCTTTCCGCCATGGCGGCGATCAGGTTTCTGGCACTGCCGTCAAACAGCCGTTCCAGGGCGCTGCGGCTTTCCACCGGCAGATAATCCTTGCGGGACAGTTTTGCCTGGTACAGGTATCCCCTGCCCTGCTTTTCCCGCGCTACGCAGTCCTTGGTTTCCAGGCGGGAAAGCAGCGCCAGCAGGGTGGTGCTGGCCCAGCCGTGGCTTGCCAGCCGGGCTTCCAGCTCGGGACGGGTCAGGGGGGTATCCGCCTGCCAAAGGGCCTTCATCACTTCCAGTTCGGCATCCGGCAGACGTTTGGGCGGATGTTTCAAGGATTGTCACCTTCCTCTCGGTTCATGGCCTCCGTTGCGGACAGCAATGCTTCGATCTGCGGGTCCCGGTCATCCACCCGCCAGGTCTCGCCGTAATCGGCGGTACGGATGACAAAGGCATCCTCCATGCTGCTGTTGTCATGGAGGGAACAGCGCACCTGCACACCACCTGCGGTTTCCGGGTCCAGCCAAAGACTGCAGGTATGGATTCCCGGCCGGTCAGCGGGGAGTTCCGCTTCCAGCCCGGACAGGTCCAGTGCCTGCCAGCTGGCACCGCCGTCCACCGTACGCCAAAGGCAGAAGTGGGTGTTCGAGATGTGTGGCGCAAAGAAGCCCACCCGCTCGTTCAGCCACAAAAACGGCTGCAGATGCCACCGGCCTTGTGCCGTGCCCTCGGGCAGGCTGTGACGGCCGGTCAGTTCCCAGCTGTCGCCGCCGTCCACCGTGCGCAGCACGACAAAATCGTCGTCGGTCCAGTAGACCAGCGAACCGGACTCCCGGATGGTTTCCTCGTCGGTACCCATCCGCAGCACCAGAAAGCCGGTGCTGTCGCTGACCATCTGATAGTTGGTGATCAGGAAAGGTTCCCCGCCCAGAATTCCGGTCAGATCAGCATGCTGTTGCTGCCAGGAGGCTCCGCCGTCGGTTGTGGTGTACAGAGCCACACCGCCCTGTTCCACGGCGGCATATCCGGTGCGGCCAATGTCCGGCACCGAGTAATCCTCCACCTGCCCATAGGACAGGTCGGCCAGTGCGGCAGGCGGGTCCGCCGAAAGCGAGGTCGGCCAGCCGATCAGGCCGGGCCAGACCGGTTGCTCCCCGGAAAAGTCCACGGCGGCAGTCTCCGCCGTGGCAGGCGGGGTGGGATCGGGTTTGGTAGTAGTGGCGACCGGGTTGGGTTGCCCCGGGGAGTCAGACGGCTCTGCCGTCCCGCATGCCACCAGTCCCCCGGCCAGAACAGCGGCCAGCGCCAAGCAGGCAAGCGGCATCCGGCCGCGTCGTTTGGGCGTCAGATCCCACAATTGCCGCAACCGGTCCGCCCAGTCTTTGCGGGAGAGGGCAAACCCGGTGGTCAAGGCAGGGGCGCGCCCCATGCGGGCGGCATGCAGCAGCGCGTCGCTGTAAGCTGCACGGAAGGCGCTACCCTGCCCCGCCACCACCTGCTCGTCACAGGCGGTCTCAATATCCCGGCCTGCGCGCCGGGCCAGCAGCCAGACTGCCGGATTGTACCAGTGCAGCCCGCAGACCACCGTCAGCAGCAGCTTGAAGGCCAGGTCATGGCGGCGCAGATGTGTCAGCTCATGGGTCAGCATCAGGGCGGCATCGGCAGGCGCAGGCACCTTTCCCGGCACCAGCAACACCGGCCGCAGGACCCCAGCCGTCAACGGGCCCCGTACCGCATTGCTTGCCAGCAGCGGCGGCATCCGGCGCAGTTGCACCGCTTGCATTGCCTGCCGTCCGGCCTCCTGCCAGTCTGCCCCGGCAGAAGCTGCCCCGTTCACCGCACGGCGGCGCCAGGCAAACCAAGCAATCGTCTGCCAGGCCAGCACAGTCGCCACACCAGTCAGCCACAGGACCGCCAGAATTTCCAGCAAGGACAGCTGCGACAAGATGATGTGCCCTGACCCGGCGTCGGCAGGGCTTGTACCGGCGATCTGCTGAAGGGTTGCCGCAACATTGCCGGACACCGCCGTCAGGGTATCCGGCATTTCTGATTCCATCACAGCGGTCTGCACCTGGGACCAGGCGGCCGGGATAATTTCCCGGGCGGCCGGGACGCCGGGCAGTACCAGCCGCAGCGGCAGAAGCAAAAGCGCTGTCAGTATCAGCCACAGCTGGCATAACCAGCGTGTTCCGTACCGGCGGCGTAAGTGGCGGGTCATTGCCAACAGCAACAGGATCACCATACCCAGCGGAATGCCCTGGGCGGCAAAGGCCAGCATCCAGTTGGTCAGGGAAGTCATGGGATCACCTCCATGGATGGAGTCAGAATGCCTATATATTCTACGTTTGTAGAATATCTCCATGCTTTCATTCTACGCTTGTAGTAGATGGCTGTCAATCTGGCAAATCCGACAAGAATATCAATGAAAATACAGGAAGTTGCTGTATCTATCTATTTTTGCTTTATGCTATAATAAGGAAACAATTTAATTACCATTTTTTATTGATAGCTGTATTCATATATCACATACGCGATTTTTGCATGGACTGTTAAGGCATGATACCATCTCACTGATTATTGAAAGGGGAAATTATCTTTGAAAACCAAGCAAAAACCAATCGTCCCAATTGGAATTTTGAAACACAAATTCATATGGATTCTTGCAGCAGTCCTTCTTGTGACCGCTGTCGGAATTGGCGTCGGGCACATTCTTGTTCCTGCATCTCCGAAGCCGCCTGAGGTCATTACCGTGCCAACCCTGGAAAAGATCATCAATCTCAGCGATTTATCAACTTCCACTTCTGTCTACAATGGCATTGCCGAGGTATGCGACCCGGAAGATCCAGAAAAAGTCGATTATTATGTTTCCTACGAAGCCAAAGTAAAAGCCGGCATTGATTTTTCTGCCATCACGATTGATGTGGATCAGGAAAATAAACAGGTTATCATTTCCCTGCCAGAAGTCCGTTTGACCGATGTCATCGTGGATATTGCCTCTATGGACTACATTTTCTTTGATGACAGTGCCAACACCTCCACCGTTTCCGAGCAGGCCTATAAGGCATGTGAGGCGGATGTCCAGGCAGAAAGCCAGAATCAGGATCAGATTCTGGAATTGGCACGCCAAAATGCCGAAAATGCCGTACTTGCTCTGGTTGACCCCTTTGTCAAGCAGGCAGATGCGGAATACAACGTTACATTCGCGTAAAGGGGGTGCACACCATGAACAAAAGAAGCATCAGCATTTTGCTGTCTGCTCTGATTTTTGCCGGATGCGGTTCTGCCTGCGGCAATGCTGCTGATCAGCCCCCGGAAATGGAGCTTCAGACCTCGCAGATGCAAAATATCTGTGAGCTGGCAACAATGGATTGTTATTATCACAATGTGGCAAAGTACTTTCAGGAGGACGCCGAAAGCTTTTTGTGGATGACCAAGGACAAAAAGTTCTGGATCGAATACAGCGGCGTCGTACAGTTGGGCATTGATGCATCCAAGGTTTCCTTTGAAATAGATGGCACAGATGTGACCATCACCATTCCGGAAGCCACTGTATTGAGCTCCAAGGTGGACTCCGCTTCTCTGAATGAGGATTCCTTTATTGTGGACAAAGACTCCGCCGACGTGACCGCCGAAGATCAAACGGAAGCCTTTGCACAGGCCCAGGAACAGTTGGAAGACAATGCCCGAAACGATACCGCTCTATTGGCAGAAGCGCAGCAACGAGCCAAATCTCTTCTGGAAGATTATGTCAAAAATATTGGTTCCGAAATGGGTGTGGATTATACTGTCCAGTGGGTAGATCTATCCGACGGCACGGCAACGGATGCAGGAAATAACCAGCAGGCCCCGTCCGAGACCGAAGTTCCGGAATCTAGTACATCCAGTGATTCCGAATAAGTTTTACCGTAAGAGTTTGCAGCAAAAAAGAACCGGGCGCAATGCACCCGGTTCTTTTTTCATTCAGTCAATCTGTCCACAGCCTTACAGCTCACAGGGGGTGAAGCCATTCTTGCCCAGGACCTGGACCTTGGAATAGCCCAAGGCTTTCAGCTGGGCGGCAGCCTCCTCAAAGCCGAAGGTCAGCTTGTCGGCGGCATGGGCATCCGCCGTGATGACCACATTGCCGCTGAGGGCCAGCCACTCCTGCAGGATGGCCTGGGAGGGGAAGAAATCCTCCCGGAAGCCGCGGGCCACGCCGCTGGTGTTGATCTCCAGTACACAGCGGTTGCGGGCAGCCGCAGCCAGTGCATCACTGGCCGCCTTGTGGTAGCGGGGTGCGTCCTCGTCAAAGAACTTGTTGCCCTTGTTGATCTTCTTGATCAGGTCAAAATGGCCCAGGATCGTGGGGCGCATGGAGGCCAGCTTTTTGACATTGTCAAAATAGGCCTCCACAGCGGCCAGCCCATCCCCGTCAAACTCGGTGTTGATGCAGTCGGCCAGGTCGCTTTCCCGCCAGTCGATCTCGTAATATTTGCCGGTCTTGGGTCCATGGATATAGTGGGCCGAACCGATCCAGTAATCGTATTTCGACGGGTCATCGTCAGAAAACAGATCCCATTCCAACCCGTACAGGATATCCAGCTTGCCCTCATACTGCTTTTTCAGCTTGGCAATATCGCCCTTGTAGCGGGCGGTGCGGCTGGGGCTCATGCAGTATTCCAGGTCGCAGGGGGTATGGCTGTGGCCGGTAAAGCCCAGCGTTTTCAGCCCCATGTGCCAGGCGGTGACCGCCAGCTCCTCCAGGGTATTCTTTCCGTCACACAGCTTCGAGTGCACATGCACCGAGCTGAGCATGTATTCGCCTGCCATTACTGCATCCTCTCCTGCTTCACTTTGTGATCAATGACGTGCCGTTTCTCCAGTTCGCGGGTGATATCCTCCACCGAGATGCCCAGTTCAATCATCAGCACCAGCACATGGTAGGCCAGGTCACTGATCTCGAAAATGGTCTCGGCTTTGTCCTGCTTCATGCCTGCAATGACAACCTCGGTGCTCTCCTCGCCGACCTTTTTCAGGATCTTTTCCAGGCCCTTGTCGAACAGGTAGCTGGTGTAGCTGCCCTCCTTGGGGTTGGTCTTGCGGCCTTCGATCAGCTCGTACAGGCCCTGCCAGGTGAACTGCTTGAGCTCCTCCGACACATAGACCGGATGGAAGAAGCAGCTCTCGGCGCCGGTATGGCAGGCGGGGCCATCCTTGACCACCTCCACCACCAGGGCGTCCTTGTCGCAGTCGGCGGTGATGGAAACCACATGCTGCACATTGCCGCTGGTCTCGCCCTTGCGCCAGATCTCCTGGCGGCTGCGGCTGTAAAAGACGGTGCGGCCTTCGGCAATGGTCAAAGCCAGGGTCTCGGCATTCATGTAGGCCAGGGTCAGCACCTCACGGGTGTAGTGATCCTGCACAATGGCAGGAATCAGGCCGTGGGCGTCAAATTTGAGGGTCGATTGGGTTTCAGGATATTGCATGGTATGCTCTCCTTCTCAGAAACGCATCCCATTCCCCCACAGCAAATGCTGCAAAAGAGAATAAGATACTTATTAGTTTACCTTGTAATTGTACATTTTGCAACGGGGGACCCGGGAAAATTTTTGTCAGATTCGCATTTCAACCCCGTTGGCCCGCAGATACCGTTTCAGGTCCCGGATGTCCACCTGCCGGGTGTGGAAGATGCTGGCGGCCAGGCCTGCATCCACCCCGGGGTGGCCCTGGAACAGGGTCAGGAAGTCCTCCATGCAGCCGGCACCGCCGGAGGCGATGATGGGCACCGGGCAGCGCTTGGCCACCGCGTCCAGCAGTTCCAGATCAAAGCCGTTTTTGACGCCGTCGGTGTCGATGGAGTTGACCACCAGTTCGCCAGCGCCGTTTTTGACCCCCTGCTCCAGCCAGTCCAGCGCATCGATGCCGGTGTTTTCCCGGCCGCCCTTGGCAAACAGCATGAATTTTCCGTCCACCCGCTTGATGTCGGCGGAGAGGACCACACACTGGTCGCCGTATTTCTGGGCGGCCGCCGGGATGATATTCGGGTTGGCGATAGCGCCGGAGTTGACACTGACCTTGTCGGCGCCGCACTTGAGCACCCGGTCAAAGTCCTCCAGGGTACGGATGCCGCCGCCCACCGTCAGCGGGATAAAAATTTCGGCGGCGACCCGGCGCAGAATGTCGGTGAACAGGTTGCGGCCCTCGACGCTGGCGGTGATGTCGTAGAATACCAGCTCGTCAGCACCGGACTGGTTGTACCAGCGGGCCATCTCCACCGGATCGGCCAGATCCCGCAGACCTTCAAAATTGACTCCCTTGACCACCCGGCCATCCTTCACGTCCAGGCAGGGAATGATGCGTTTGGTAATCATGGCGCGCTCCTTTCATTCTTGGGGGAAGCGGCGGACCGCCTCGGCCAGGTCAATGGCTCCGGTATAGACCGACTTGCCCAGAATCGCCGCATGACAGCCCATGGCAACCAGGGCATCCAGTTCTGTCATGGCGGCAATACCGCCGGAAGCGGTGACCTCCACACCGGGAATCTGCAGCAGCTGCCGGTAGAGATCCAGGTTGGTGCCCTGCATGGTACCGTCCCGGGAGATGTCGGTGGCAATGATGGCCCTGACTCCGGCGTCCGCCAGGCGGCGGCAGAAGTCGATGCCCGGCTCCGGGGTGACCTCCCGCCAGCCGGCCACCGCCACAAAGCCGTCCTTCATGTCCACGCCAACCACAATGCGGTCGCCGTAGGTCCGGGCCATGCGGGCAGTGAAGGTAAAATCCCGCACCGCAATGGTGCCGAGAATGCAGCGGCCAACCCCCATATCCAGATAACGGCGGATGCGGGCCTCGTCCCGGATGCCGCCGCCCACCTCGATGTAAAGTCCGCCCTGGGCCGCAATGGAGGCCACCGCGGGCAGGTTGGCGGTGTCGTCGTCCTTGGCGCCGTCCAGATCCACCACATGCAGGTATCTGGCGCCCGCGTCCCGGAAGGCCCGGGCCTGGGCGGCGGGATCGTCGTTGTAGACCGTCATCTGGTCATAGTCGCCCTGATACAGCCGCACGGCCTTGCCGCCGCGCAGGTCAATGGCGGGAAACAGTTTCATGATCTTCCCTTCCCTCTCTAGGTTTTTCCATGGTATCGGCGGCTCAGCCCAGTTCCGCAAAGGCTTTCAGCAGCCGCAGGCCGGTATCGCCGGACTTTTCGGGGTGGAACTGGGTGCCGTAGACCAGCCCGTTGCGCACCGCACCGGTGACAGGAATACTGTACTCGCTGGTGGCCAGCGTGTAGGGGGCGCAGTTTTTGGCATAGAAGCTGTGCACGAAGTAGACGTACTCGCCGGACTTGACGTAGCGGAACAGCGGGTCATCCTCCCGGCCGGGGACAATGTCCATGGCGTTCCAGCCGATGTGGGGGACCTTCAAAGCCGGATTTTTCAGGTCATCGGCCAGCGGACAGACCTCGCCGGGCACCAGGCCCAGGCCCTGATGTTCGCCGTACTCATAGCTTTTGTCAAACAACAGCTGCATGCCCAGGCAGATGCCCAGCAGCGGCTTCTTTTTGCATTCTTCCCGGATGACCGGCACCAGCCCGGTGGCGGTCAGCTTGTCCATGGCGTCGGCAAAAGCGCCCACGCCGGGCAGAATGATGTGGGTGGCAGCGCAGATTTTGTCCACGTCGCGGGTGGTTTCCGCGTTCAGGCCCAGACTTTTCAGGCTGGAAGCCAGACTGAACAGGTTGCCCACTCCGTAATCCACAATGGCGATCATGGTTGTTCCCTCCCCTGTATTTCTGCGCGCTGTCCGCGCGCCTGCAAACGGTATCGCCGGCAGGACTTCCACCGGCAGCGGACGCAAGGTTATTCCAGAATCTGATTCAGCGCATCAAACAGGCCCTGCATCTGTTCGGGGGAGCCGATGGTGATGCGCAGCCAGTTTTGCAGCCGCGGGGTATCAAAGTGCCGCACCAGCACCCCGGCCTCCTTCAGACGGCGGTAAAGTTCCCCGCCGGGCATCCGGGCGGTGGAGGCAAAGACAAAGTTGGTGCTGGATTCCAGCACCGTGAAACCCATCTGCCGCAGTTTTGCGGTGGTGTCGGCCCGGGTGGCACGGATGGCGGCACAGTTTTTCTCAAAGTACGCCCGGTCGGCCAGGGCGGCGATGCCGGCGGCCTCGGTCATGCGGTTGATGTTGTAGGGGTTCATGCTGTACTTGACCCGTTTCAGGTCGGAGATCAGCTCCGCCGGGGCAATGCAGAGGCCCAGCCGGCCGCCCGCCAGGCTGCGGGACTTGGAGAAGGTCTGCACCACCATCAGGTTGGCCGGGTCAGCCTTCTGCACAAAGGAGACACAGCTCTCGCCGCCGAAATCCACATAAGCCTCGTCCACAATGACAATGGCGTCCGGGTTGCGGCGGGCAATCTCGGCCAGTGCCGCGGCGGGCAGTGCCAGGCCGGTGGGGGCGTTGGGGTTGGCAATGACGATGGCCCCCACTCCCTGGGACTTGTCCAGCCCGTAGTAGTCAGCAGGGTCGATGGTGAAATCCTCCTTCAGCGGCAGCACCACCTGGGGAATGCCGAACAGCTGGCACCAGACCGGGTAAAAGCCGTAGGTCACATCGGCGAAGGCCAGCGGCCGGTCCTTGCCGCAGAAGGCGCGGATGGCCAGCATCAGGTTTTCGTCGCTGCCGTTGCCGCAGAGGATGTTCTCCGGCTCCACGCCGAACCAGTCGGCCGCCGCCCGGATCAGGGTACCGCTTTCCGGGTCGGGATAGAGCGCCAGCCGGGCTGCCGCCCCGGCCACCGCACCGGCAACACCGGGTGCCGGCGGATAGGGACTCTCGTTGGTGTTCAGTTTGATGTATTTCCGGTTCTGGGGCTGCTCGCCGGGGGTATAGGGTTCCAGCGCGGACAGCTCCGCAGTAAAGTAGCGGCTCATTGTCCATCCTCCTCAAACCGGATGGTCACGCTCTTGGCGTGGGCGTGCAGGCCCTCGTGCTCGGCAAAGTCGGCAATACGGTCCTTCACCTGGCCCAGGGCGTCCCGGGTGTAATAGATAAAACTGGACTTTTTGACAAAATCATCCACGCTCAGCGGGCTGGAGAAGCGGGCGGTGCCGCTGGTGGGCAGCGTGTGGTTGGGGCCCGCGAAGTAATCGCCCAGTGCCTCCGGCACGTTGCGGCCCATGAAGATGCTGCCGGCATTCTTGATGCGGCTGAGCACGGCAAAGGGATCGTCCAGGCAGATTTCCAGGTGCTCGGGGGCGATGATGTTCACCGCGTCGATGGCCAGGTCCAGGTTGGCCGCCACCACGATCTTGCCGTTGGTGTCCACACTGGCCCGGGCAATGGCTTCACGGGGCAGCTGGGGGATCTGGCGTTCCAGCTCGGCCTGGACCTTCTCGGCCAGTTCCATGCTGTCGGTGACCAGCACCGGGCTGGCCAGCTTGTCGTGCTCGGCCTGGCTGAGCAGGTCAGCCGCCACCCAGGCGGGGTTGCTCTTGCCGTCGGCCAGGACCAGGATCTCGGAGGGGCCGGCGATCATATCAATGCCCACCTTGCCGAACACCTTGCGCTTGGCGGTGGCCACAAAGATGTTGCCGGGGCCGACGATCTTGTCCACGGCAGGGATGCTCTGGGTGCCGTAGGCCAGAGCGGCCACCGCCTGGGCACCGCCGGTCTTGAAAATCAGGTCGATGCCGGCGGTGACGGCCGCCGCCAGGATGGCGGGGTTCACCTTGCCGTCCGGGCCGGTGGGGGTGGTCATGACGATCTGCTTGACGCCGGCCACCTTGGCGGGAATCACATCCATCAGCACGGTGGAGGGGTAGGCTGCGGTGCCGCCGGGCACATAGACGCCGGCTTTTTCGATGGGGGTGTACTTCTGGCCCAGCAGCACGCCGGGCGCCCGCTCAAACAAAATGTCCTTGTGGACCTGCTGCTGATGGAAGGCGCGGATGTTGTCGGCAGCCATCTGCAGGGTGCGGACGAACTCCGGCTCCACCGAGGCAAAGGCCTCGTCGATCTCAGCCTGGCTGACCCGCAGATCTCCGATCTCGGCATGGTCAAACTTGCGGGCGTAGTCCCGCAGGGCGTCATCACCCCGGGCACGCACATCGGCAATGATGGCGTCCACGGTGGCCTCCACGTCGGCCTCGGCACGGATATCGCGGTTGAGAATCTCCTCGGGCTTCAGGGTATCAAAGGGAATAATACGGATCATTTTGCCAGCGCCTCCTTCATGGCATTCTGCAAAGCGGTGATGGCGCTCTGCTTGAATTTATAGCTTGCCTTGTTGGCAATCAGTCGTGCCGAGATGGGCATGAACTCCTCCAGCACCGTCAGGTCGTTCTCCCGCAGGGTGGTGCCGGTCTCGACAATATCCACGATCACGTCGGACAGGCCCAGGATCGGGGCCAGCTCGATGGAGCCGTTCAGCTTGATGATGTCAATCTCCCGTCCGGTCCCCTCGTAGTGGGCGCGGGCAATGTTTTCAAACTTGGTGGCCACCCGCAGTGCCCGGCTTTCGTCATCCACAAAGGTCTTGGGACCCGCCACGCACATCCGGCAGCGGCCCATTCCGGTGTCCAGAAGCTCATAGACATCGGCATTGCTCTCGGCCAGGATGTCCTTGCCCACCAGGCCCACATCCGCTGCGCCGTGCTCTACATAAATGGCAACGTCGCTGGGCTTGACCAGGAAATACCGGACCTTGGCGTCGGGGTTTTCCACCACCAGTTTGCGGCTGTCGGTGTAGTCGCCGGCGCCGTAGCCCGCACCGGCCAGCAGAGCGTACGCCTTGTCGCCCAGGCGGCCCTTGGGCAGCGCGATGTTCAGCCAGGTGCCGCTCTCCCCCACACGGACCGGGGGCAGCGGTGCGGACAGACGGTCCAGCTCGTCCAGATAGAGGGCAAAGCCGATGGCCCTTGCCCCGGGGGTAAAGCGGCGGATCAGCAGATCATACTGGCCGCCCTTGAGCACCGCACGGGCCGCGCCCGACAGGTAGCCGGTAAAGACCAGGCCGTTGTAGTACTCCATGTCGCCGGCCAGGCTCAGGTCCAGGCAGACACCGCGGGCATCCTCGCCCAGGTCGTTCTGCAGGGCGGTCAGCTCCTCCAGGGCATCCCGCTGTCCGGCAAAGCGGCAGCGCTTGCGGGCGGCAGAAAGGGTAGCGGACAGAGGCCCGTGCAGCCCCAGAAAGTCCGTCAGCTCCTTTGCGTCGGCGTCGCTCAGGCCGGCTGTCTTGGCTGCGTCGCGCAGGCCGTGGGGATTTTTCTGCTGCAGCATGGCGATGAGGGCGGGACGGTCGGTCTTTGCCACCCCCACGCCGTCCAGCCATGCGGTGACAAAGCCCATGTGGCCCAGTTCCAGCACATTGCTGCCGGAAAGGGCGTTGAGGCTGTGCACCGCCAGGCGGACTACCTCGGCCTGCTCAGCGCCGCCGACCGCCCCCAGGCATTCCAGCCCCATCTGGCTGATCTCGGTAAAAACGTGGCTTTCCCGGCTGGGACGGCAGACCTGCTCGGTATAGAAATACTTCTTGCAGCTGCCGGGCGCAGGCTGGGCATTTTTGGCAATGGACAGCGTCACGTCGGGGCGGATGGCCCGCAGTTTGCCGTCCAGATCGGTGAAAGTGACCACCTGGGCGTCGGGCAGGAAGCTTTCGTACTGCTGATAGAGCGAATACTCCTCAAACCGGGCCATGCGGTATTTGCGGTAGCCGGCTTTCTCGTAGAGCAGGCGCAGCTGCAGAGTGCTGCGCTCGGCCGGCGTAAAGGTGGATACGTCGAGATTCATGTTTCTTCCCCTCTTGTCTTGCCTCTGACAGGCATATTTTACAAGGTCAGACCGGCGCTTCGGGTACCGGGACCTGTCTGGATTAAAATAAAAAAGCAGACGCGCTTTGCACGTTGGTACAAAGCTGCGCCTGCAATGATGCCTATTTATCCCCGGCAGCCAAGATCGTCCCAATCTGCGAAATCCTCGGGCGCGGCAATTTTTGTCACGTCCACCTTGCCGTCCACCACCGGCGGGGCAGGGCTGTGGTGTTCCACAGGGTTCAGGTTGGGGCCGCCCTCCTGGGGCCGGACCGGCCGGTAGACCGGGGCCTTGGGGGCAGGTTCAGGCTGCGCGGCCGGTGCCGCCTCCACTTGCACGGGGGCAGGTTCAGCCGGTTGCTCCGCCGGTTCGGCGGGCGTTTCAGGGGCCGGTGCGGGCTGCACCGGCGTTTCGATGTCGCAGGCAGGCGCAGGTTTCGGGGCCTCAGCAACTGCATCGAAGTCAGCCGCCGGGCCCTTGGTATGCTCGTGCTCCTGCTTGCGGCTGCGCAGCCAGTAAAGTGCCACGCCCGCAGCTGCCGCCAGAACGGCCATCTTCAGGAAACGATGCTTCCGTGCCATGCCAGGTCCTCCCGTTCAGATTACACCGCGGGACAGCGTCCTGCGGCAAGGGTGTGCGAAATTTGCCGCTTTACACCTCTACAGCGGTTATTATACCACGCCGGTTTTCTGTTCGCAAGGGCATCCGGGCAAAAAACCGGCAGGTTTGCCCTACTGGGTCAGTCCCGCGGCCTGCATGGCGTTGGGGATCGCCTTGTCCATGGTATCGGTCCAGGTCCGGGCATCGTCGTCCCAGTGTTCAAACCCGGCTTTGCCCCGGTGGTCGGGCAGGTCATAGTTCTGGGTCAGGTATTCGCCCAGCACATCGGTCAGCTTGATTGCCCCCAGCACATTCAGGTGGCTGCCGCTGTCGGGGGTATCGGTGGCCCAGTCGAGACCCAGCATGCCCGCCGGATCCAGGTTGTAGTCAATGTAGGTCAGGCCCCGGGCGTCGGCATAGGCCTGGATGCCGTTGTGCCGGCTGTGGTTCCAGCTGGTGGCCGCCGGCACCGTGATCAGCAACAGCTGGCTGCCCTTGTCCTCGCACAGACGGACAATCCGGTCGAGATACAGCTCGGTCAGCAGCGGAATGGCCTGCCTGCCCTGGTCATACATATAGTCCCCGCCGCCGTAGCCCGCCACGCCGGTCAGCGGCATAAAGCCCTTGTTGGGGTCGCGCCAGCTGTAATCGTGGGGCTGGAGCAGATTTTCGGCGTTGAGCTCCTTCCAGTTGTCATGGTAGCGCAGCAGCGGGAACAACTCACCGGAAATGTTATTCACCGCGCTGTCAAAATAGGTCTCGCTGCCCCGCTTGCTGTAGACAATATCGGTGCAGAGCACCACCACCCGGGGTGTTTGCTCGGAATAGATGTCCTTGAGCCGGTAATAGGCATTGAACACCGAAAACCAGGCCGCACCATAGGTATAACCGGTGATGCCCCAGTCCTGGTACCATTTCATGGGGGCAATGCCCTGGGCAGCGTTGGAGTCCCCCAGTACCAGCACATCAATGGTGTCAAAATCCTCGCCCAGAATGCCACCGGCGGTATAGCCTTCCAGATACCGGTTGGAATGGGGCATCAGATAATTGCCGGTCAGCAGTACACAGACCAGCAGTGCCAGACAGAAGGCCACAATGCGCAGGGCCGGGCCCTTCAAAGCTTTCATGAATCCGGCCTCCTTGTCAGAACTGTGCATAGATGAAGCCGGCAGGGTCGTAATTGTCCCCGTAGGCGCCGAAGATCAGGATGGCCAGCACCCCGGCAATGTAGACGGCCCAGCGCAGAACCAGCGGCGCCGCGGCCAGACGCTGACGGATGGCAATGCCCTTTTCATGCAGAAGATCCACCGCCAGCAGCAGTACAGCGCCCACCGCCAGCACAGCCAGATCCCGGGCATCCAGCTGGATCAGCAGTGAGCCCGCATAGGGTACCGTCAGGCTGCGGAACATGGCAATGGCAGCCTTGGTTCCGTTGGCCCGGAAGATCAGCATACCGCCCAGCACCAGCAGGCAGGTGCGCAGCACCTGAAACAGCCGGTACCAGCGGCGGCTGCGCAGCTCGGCAAGGCGGGGAATCCGGGCGGTGAAAATCGGCTCGAAGATTTCCCCCAGCAGCTGCCAGAAGAAGTAGTACAGTCCGTAGACCAGATACAGCCACCCGGCGCCGTGCCACCAGCCGATGGCCACCCAGGTGACCCCCAGCGCCGCCCAGACCGGCAGGCTGCGGCCCGCCGCTGCGCCCAACCGGGTGCGGCAGAACTTGCCCAGCGACTTCCAGGGGCCGGAAAGAATCAGCGGCTGGAACAGGTATTCCCGCAGCCAGGCACCCAGCGTGATGTGCCAGCGGCGCCAGAACTCCCCCACCGTGCGGGAGAAAAAGGGCTGACGGAAGTTTTCGGCCAGCGGAATGCCGAAGCACTCGGCCGAGCCCAGCACAATGTCCATGCAGCCGGAAAACTCGGCGTACAGCTGCAAGGTGTACAGCAAGGTTCCCACCACCACTGCCAGGCCGGAATACTGGGTATAGTCATCAAAGACCGCCTTGACATACATGTTGGCCCGGTCGGCGATGACCATTTTTTTGAAGAGGCCCCAGACCACGCGCTGCACCCCGAAGGTGAGATTTTTGTAGGAGGGCCGGGGCGGGTCCAGAAGCGGCCCGGACAGGCTGTCCCACCGGTCGAAGGGACCTTCCACCACATGGGGCCAGAAGCAGAGGAAGGAAAGCACCTGCCAGTAATGGGCCGCCGGGCGGCAGCTGCCCCGGTAGACATCCACCAGATACCCCACCGCCATCAGCGTGACAAAGCTGATGCCCAGCGGCAGCACATAGGATGGCACCGTCAGCGAAAGGGCGCCCGGCATCCGGTCCAGCAGGGCGGCAATGCTGCGGGCCGCAAAGGGCCAGTATTTCAGCCAGAGAAAGACCCCCAGCAGAACCGCTGCGCCGCCCCCAACCGCCAGACGTTTGGCGCCTGTCAGCTGTTTTTTGAAGGTTTTGCGTCCGGCGGGGGAAAGTTCCGGCCGGGTGGTGGCGGACAAAGTATCCAGCCGGCCCAGCAGCAGCCCGGTCAGCCAAGTGACGGCAGCCGCCGCCAGCATCCAGATCAGGTAGCGGCCGGAGCTGATCCAGTAAAAGAGCAGACTGGCCGCCAGCAGAACCGCCGGGCGGCCGCGCCGGGGCAGCACCGCCCACAGCACCCAGACCAGCGGCAGGAAAAGAAACAGATAACCGAAGGAGGTATAGGACATGCTTGCACCTGCCCTTCATCTGCGGGAAGCGGTGTCCTGCCGTTTCCCATCTGTCACAATCACTCTTCTTCCAGACGGTTGACCATGGCGCAGAGAGCAGCGATCGTGTGGAAGTTTTCCTCCCGCAGGTCGGCGGGGGTGATCTCCACGTCAAACTCCTCCCCCAGCGCCATGACCAGCTGCATGACCTCCACCGAGTCCAGCAGCCCGGTTTTGATCAGTTCGTCGTCGGCAGCGGGATGCAGGCCGGGCTTGATCTCGGCCAGGACCTTCAGGATTTCTTCATTGGTGTGCATACAGATTCTCCTTTTTTGTAAAAGCAATAACCGAATCATTTCAGCTGTGCCAGCTGCGCTTTCAGGGCAGTGCGATCCAGCTTTCCGTTGGCATTGGTGGGGATGCTGCGCAGCCGGCAGAGCACCGCCGGGCGCATGTAGGCGGGCAGTGCCTCGGCCAGGTGCTGCCGCAGCGGCTCGTCCAGCTTGCGGCGGGACTGATAGAAAAGCACCAGCCGCGCCCGGTCGGCGTCATACAGGCAGACGGCAGCTTCCACCCCCGGCAGGCTCTGGGCAGCGGTCTCCACCTCCCCCGGCTCGATGCGGTAGCCCAGATGCTTGATCTGGCTGTCCATCCGCCCGCAGTAGTGCAAAAGCCCGTCCGGTCCCAGTCTGGCCAGGTCGCCGGTGCGGTAGATGGTTTCCGGGTAGTTAGGCTGCAGCGGGTTTTGCACAAACCGCTCGGCAGTCTTGTCCGGCATGGCATAGTAGCCCGCCGCCACAAAGCTGCCCCGGGCGCAAAGCTCCCCTTCCTCGCCAGGGGCGGCCGCCCGGCCGTCCTTCAATAGCAGGATGCCGCAGTTTTCACAGGGGCGGCCGATGGGCAGCGGTTCATTGTCGGCAAACGGCCGGTCCACCCGGTAAAATGCGCAGATGTCGGTGGTCTCGGTGGGCCCATACAGGTTGGCAAAGGTTGCCCGGGGATAATGCTGACGCCAGTAATTCATGCAGGGGGTGGGCATGACCTCGCCGGCAAACAGGATGGTGGTCAGCGGCGGCAGGGCGGTGTAGTCCAGCGCCTTCCAGCTGGAGACAATCCCCAGCGCCGTCGGCACCCAGTAGAGGGTATTGACCCCGCGGGCGGTGAGGTATTCCAGCAGCGGCACCGGGAAGGAAAACAACCGTCTGGGCAGGATCTCCAGCCGGGCCGCCGCCCGCAAGGTGCTGAACAGGTCGGTGACCGACATGGAAAAGTAAAACGGTGTCTGTCCCCCGAACACGGTATCCTGCGTAAAGCCGAAGGTCCGCACCGCCCATTCGCTGTAAGCCAGCACATTGCGGTGGGTGATCGCCACGCCCTTGGGCTCACCGGTGGACCCCGAAGTGAAAAGCACATACGCCAGGTCAGTGTCAATGGCCTGGGCCCGCAGCGCAGCCAGCAATGCCGGGTCAGGCGCCGTGGCGGCGGCCTGTTCATATTCCAGCACCGGCGCGGCATTCAGCGCCCTGGCGGCGTCCAGATTGGCTTTGTCGGCCAGAATCACCGCCGGCTGCAGCCGCTGCAGAATCCGGCCGATGCGCTCGGCGGGCTGGGAGGTATCCAGTACGGTATAGAATCCGCCCGCCGCCAGGACGCCCAACATGGCCACCGGACAGGCGGCACTCCGGTCCAGATAAAGGGCCACCGGGCGGTGCTGCACCCGGTGTGCTGCCAACGCGGTGCCGACAGCGTCCACCCCGGCCTTCACCCGGGCCCAGGTCAGGCTGCAGGTCTCGTCACAGAAAGCAGGGGCGTCCGGCCGGCGCCCGGCCGCGGCATCCAGCAGTTCCAACAGATTGCGCATGCGGGTTCCTTTCCTGCCGGAATGACCGGCATTCTGAATTTGCCATAGAATACCATGAAATTGTTACGAAAGATAGAACATTTTTCACTTTGTCGGGTCCGCATCCAATATTTGGCGTGGCATCGCACAGTTTACAGATGTAAATTTTGCGTGACGATTTTGTCACCCGTGCCCGGATGGGATGTGCTATAATAGGGGCAATTCCCGGTCCTGCGGGGCTGGGCGGAACTTCAACACGTGGGGTGGTCCTTTGCAGCGAAAGACCTTGCCGGGACTGGACGGCATCCGTCTGGCGGCGATTCTCTGGATTGTGGTCTATCATTTCGGCGTCGAGACCACATCGGCGGGGGTGTTCTCCCCCGGATTTTTTACCACCACATTCTGCGCGGCGCTGGTGCAGGTGGCGGTGTTCTGGATGACTGCCCTGTCGGGGGCCTGCCTGGGACTGAAATATGCCAGAACCCCCTGGCATCTGCCGGAATATGCCAAAAGCCGGTTTCTGGCCATCTACCCGCTGTTCTGGCTGTTTTTCTTTCCGCTGTTTCTGTACAGCGATGTGCTGCATCACAATAACGCCGGAGTGGCCCCCTGGCGACTGATCTTCTCGGCGGCCGGTCTGGACGGCTACCTGCAGGCCTGGACCCCCACCTTCTACAAGATCGGCGAATGGTATCTGGGCTGTCAGATCCTGCTCTACTGTCTGTTTCCGCTGTTGCTGCTGGCCCGCCGCAGCCGGGCCGGACGGGTGCTGGCGGTGCTGGTTCCGGCACTTTTGTGGGCGGCTGTCCCCTTTGTGCTGCCCGCCACGGTGGATGTCTATCACACCGTCTGCGGGCAGCTGCCTGCCTTTGCCCTTGGCACCCTGTTCGGGCGGTGGATGGCGGCCCCGGACTCCTGTCCCCGGGCACTGCCCTGGGGAGTGTCGGCAGAGCTTGTCTGTCTGGCCGGGGTAGCCGCCGCGGCAGGCCTGCCTGACTATTACACCACCAGTGCGGCGGCGCTGGGACTGTTCTGGCCTGCCTTTGCGCTGGGTCAGCTGCTGCGCGGCGTGGCGGCTGCGGCGGCGCACCGGGCCGCACGGCTCTGCTACGGGGTGTATCTGGTCCACCATGTGGGTATCACGCTGGTGCTGATCCCCCGTTTGCAGGCAGCGCAGGCCGGGCCGGCACTGTGGGCTGCCGGGCTGGTCCTTTGTCTGGCAGGCGCCTTTGCGGCGGCCTGGGTGGGCCAATGGATTTTGAAGCATCTGCCGGCAAAGCGCTGACAAACATCAAGACCCGGGCACCGCATGTTTCATGCGGTGCCCGGGTCTTTTTGCCGCCGGTCAGAGACCAAACAGACTGGCCCAGGTTTCGGGCCCGATGATGCCGTCGGGCGTCAGGCCTTCCACAGTCTGGAAGGCGCGGACAGCCTCCCGGGTTTTGGTGCCGTACTGTCCGTCGGCGGTCAGGCCGGGGACCAGTGCCTGCAGTTTCTGCTGGGCACTCTGGACCGCGGCCCCCTCGGTCCCCTGCTGCAGCCGGATGCCGGGATACCCCGACACTGCCCCACCCGACTGGGCAGCGGCATACAGTGCATCCCAGGTGACCGGGCCGACGGTGCCGTCACTGCGCAGACCGGCCAGCTGCTGGAAGGTCTTGACGGCGGTGGCGGTGGCGGTGCCGTACCGGCCATCCACCACCACCGGGCGGATCACCGGCCAGCGGTGCCGGGCGGCGTTGAGCCAGGTCTGGACCAGCGCCACATCCGGCCCGCGGGACCCGCTCTCCAACAGTTTGCCCCAGTAGGCGGGCGTTGCATTGCTGGGCATGGAAGTCACTCCTTTCACCAAAAGGGCGGGCGGCGGGCGGATCTGCCCGGCCGGAACCCCCTGCCCTCATGTCCAGCTTATGCACTGCACCCGCCGCATGTGCGGAAAAATCCGGACAAACCAAAAAATGCCCGGGGCATCAACCGTCTGGGCTGACGCTCCGGGCATCCTGATATTGGCTTTTTAAGATTGTGTATTACTGGTACAGCGGGAACTTCTTGGTCAGTTCCTCCACGCGGGCGGCAACCTCCGACTTCTTGTCCTCGAAGTCGAAGATGCAGTCGGCGATGCAGTCAGCGATGACCTTCATCTCCTCGGGGCCCATACCGCGGGTGGTGACCGCCGGGGTGCGCGCTTCTCGCCGGGGACGGTGTTCTTGTTGGCGGTGATGTGCACCTCGTCCAGGTTGTGCTCCAGCTCCTTGCCGGTGCACTCCTCGTCCAGCAGGTCAATCAGCATCAGGTGGTTGTCGGTGCCGCCGGATACCAGCTTGACGCCGCGGGCCAGCAGCGCTGCGGACAGTGCCTGGGCGTTGTCCACGATCTTCTTGGCGTAGTCCTTGAACTCGGGCTTGAGTGCCTCGCCGAAGCAGACTGCCTTGGCAGCGATGACATGCTCCAGCGGGCCGCCCTGGGTGCCCGGGAAGATGGCCGAATTGATGCGCTTGGCCAGATACTCATTGTTGGTCAGGATCAGGCCGCCGCGGGGTCCGCGCAGCGTTTTGTGGGTGGTGGTGGTGACCACATCGGCGTAGGGCACCGGGTTCTGGTGCTGGCCGCCGGCAACCAGGCCGGCAATGTGGGCCATATCCACCATCAGCATGGCGCCGTAGCCGTGGGCGATCTCGGCCAGCTTTTCAAAGTCGATGGCGCGGGGATAGGCGGAAGCACCTGCCACCAGCAGCTTGGGCCGGACCTTGGCGATCTGCTTGGCCAGGGCCTTGTAGTCGATGAAGCCGTTCTCGTCCACACCGTAGGCGACAAAGTTGTAGTTTTTGCCGCTCATGTTGGCGGGAGAGCCGTGGGTCAGATGGCCGCCCTGGGACAGGTCCATGCCCATGACGGTATCGCCCAGGTTGAGCAGGGCAAAGTAGACCGCCAGGTTGGCCTGTGCGCCGGAATGGGGCTGCACATTGGCGTACTTGGCGCCGAACAGCTGGCAGGCACGCTGGATGGCCAGGTTTTCCACCTCGTCCACGAACTGGCAGCCGCCGTAATAGCGGTGTGCCGGGTAGCCCTCGGCGTACTTGTTGGTGAGCACGCTGCCCATGGCAGCCATGACCGCGGGCGAGACAATGTTCTCGCTGGCGATCAGCTCAATGTTCTGGCGCTGGCGGCCAAGTTCACGGTTCATGGCAGCGCCCAGCTCGGGGTCGTACTGGCTGACAAAGCCGATGGTATCCATCATTTCCTGATACATAACTTTCGACACTCCTCTCTATCCGGCCTGACCCGGCCGGTGGGTAACGGGTTTGTATGCGAAATGCAGAGCCGCGCCCTGCGGGGGAAACAGGAAACCGGAATCCGCCGGCAGGGCAACCCGCCGGCGCTCCTGGGCAAGGGTCACAGCGTACCCTTGGTGGACAGCACCCCCTGAATGCGGGGATCGGGGCGGGAGGCCGCGTCCAGAGCCTTGGCAAAGGCCTTGAACATGGCTTCCAGCTTGTGGTGATCGTTTTCGCCGTAAAGCACCTTCAGGTGCAGGTTCATCGCCGCGGAATAGCTGACGGCGTAGAAAAACTCCCGGGCCATCTGGGTGTCCATGCCGCCGCAGCTCTGTCCGGCAAAGGCGGCGTCATAGACAAAATAGGGCCGCCCGCCCAGATCCACCGCACACATGGCCAGGGTTTCGTCCATGGGCAGCAGGCAGCTGCCGAAGCGGGCAATGCCCTGTTTGTCCCCCAGCGCCTGGCGGATGGCGGTGCCCAGCACAATGCCCACATCCTCGATGGTGTGGTGGCAGTCCACCTGCAGGTCCCCCTTGCAGCAGACCGACAGATCAAACAGTCCGTGGCGGGCAAATCCGTCCAGCATGTGATCGAAAAAGCCGATGCCGGTGTCCAGCTCAGCCTTGCCGGTCCCGTCCAGGTTCAGGGTCAGGGTAATGTCCGTTTCCCGGGTTTTGCGGGTGACCGTCACTGTGCGTGCCATGGGAATCTCCTTCTTTCCGCCTGACGGCGATTTATACCTCTAAATCATAGCATCTGCAGCGGGCATCGTCAACTGTTTGGGGTAGTTTGTGCAATTCGCCGGGAGAAGCTTCAACATTTTGTGGCATGGTTTTCAAAGATAGTTTACGATTTCGCAACAACTTCTGTATGTCGGCGCGCTACAATAAAAACGCAGAGTGGTTCTCCATGATTATGCGGGTGTTGGCCGCTCCACTCTTGCTTTTTGGAAAGGACATCCATTCTTATGAGCAAAATCATTGGAATCGACCTGGGCACGACAAACAGCTGTGTCGCGGTCATCGAGGGCGGCAAGCCGGTGGTGATTCCCAACGCGGAAGGCCAGCGGACCACCCCGTCGATTGTGGCATTCACCGACAACGGGGAACGCCTGGTGGGGGAACCTGCCAAGCGCCAGGCCGTCACCAACGCAAGGCGCACCATCAGCAGCATCAAGCGCAAAATGGGCGAGGATACCCGCATCACCATTGACGGGCGGCAGTATTCTCCCCAGGAAATCAGCGCCCAGATCCTGCAAAAACTCAAATCCGACGCGGAAGCCTACCTGGGCGAACCGGTCACCGAGGCCGTCATCACGGTGCCGGCCTACTTCAACGATGCCCAGCGCCAGGCCACCAAGGATGCCGGGCGCATTGCCGGGCTGAATGTCCGGCGCATCATCAACGAACCCACCGCCGCAGCGCTGGCCTACGGCCTGGACAATGGCCGTGCCCAGAAGGTGATGGTCTACGACCTGGGCGGCGGTACCTTTGACGTGTCGCTGATCCAGATCGGCGACGGCGTGGTGCAGGTGCTGGCCACCTGCGGCGACAACCATCTGGGCGGCGACGACTTTGACGCCCGCATTGCCGACTGGCTGCTGAAACAGTTTGCCGGGCAGTACGGCATCGATCTTTCCTGTGACATGGTGGCGATGCAGCGTATCCGGGAGGAAGCGGAAAAGGTCAAGAAGGAGCTGTCCTCCACCCGTTCTGCCGAGATTCACCTGCCTTTCATTGCCACAGGTCCCAACGGCCCGCTGCATCTGGAGGCCACCCTGACCCGGGCGGAGTTCGACGCCATGACCGCTGACCTGGTGGAGCGCACCGCACTGCCGGTGAAAAACGCCCTGGGCGATGCGGGGCTGGCCGCCAACGACCTGGACCAGGTGCTGCTGGTGGGCGGGTCCACCCGGATTCCCGCCGTGCAGGCCAAGGTCATGCGGATGATCGACCTGGAACCTTCCAAGAGCCTGAACCCCGACGAATGCGTGGCGCTGGGCGCCGCCGTCCAGGGCGGGCGTCTGGGCGGAGAGGTCATGACCGGCGGGCAGGATCTGCTGCTTCTGGACGTGACCCCGCTGACCCTGTCCATTGAGACGGTGGGCGGGGTGGCCACCCATCTGATCAGCCGCAACTCGGCCATTCCCACCCGGTTTTCCAAGATTTTCACCACCGCCGCCCCCTTCCAGAGCACCGTCGAGATCAAGGTGTTGCAGGGCGAGCGGGAGTTCGCCCGGGACAACAAGCTGCTGGGCAATTTCACGCTGCGGGGCATCAAGCGTGCCTGGGCCGGCGTACCCCAGATCGAGGTTACCTTTGACATCGACGCCAACGGCATTGTCAAGGTCAGTGCCCGGGATCTGGACACCGGCAAGGAACAGGGCATCACCATCACCGGCAGCTCCAACCTGAGCGAGGAGGAGATCCGCCGCGCCATGCACGACGCAGCGATGTATGCCGGGCAGGATCAGACCCGAAAGGCCGCGTTTGAGGCGATCAACGCCGCCCAGGCAGCCGCCTACCGGGTGCATTCGGCTTTGGGCAGCAAGCTGGGCAAGTCCTGGGAGCGGGAGGAGAAAAACCGCATCAAGGAGGCCGAACGCCAGCTGGAACGGGCCATGAAACACAAGACCCCGGAAAAGATGACCCCCGACGACACCACCCGCCTGAACGATGCCCGCCAGGCGTTGGAGTCGGTATCCTCGGTACTGGTCAGCCGCTGGGAGGCCGAACAGGCCAGCAAGGCCCGGCCGTAACCGCCGCCGGACGCCCATACCATTGCATTTGCAGCGCCCTGCCGTTTTCCTGATGGGAAGCGGCGGGGCGTTTTCTGTTTTCCTTGTTTTCGGAAACATTTGTCCGGCTTTTGCCGGCAGAAATGGCTATTTTTGAACACTTGACCCAATGATGTCTTTGCCATTTTGGAAAAGGTGGAATACAATGGACCGTACGGGTGTTTCCCGCTTTTGTCAGGAGGTGTCGGATATGTCCGATTTTGAAATGCCTGCGGACAGCGTACTGCTTCTGGAGGGCGGTGCGCTGCGCGGCGTCTTTACCAGCGGCGTGCTGGATGTATGGATGGAGCACAACCTTTATTTTCCCGTGGTGGCCGCCGTGTCGGCCGGCGGGCTGAATGCGGTCAACTATCTGGCCCGGCAGCCGGGACGCAGCGCCCGGATCAATCTGCATTACCGCAAGGACCCCCGCTATGCCGGACCGCTGGCGCTGTTTCGCAACAAGGGACTGTTCGGGCTGGATTTCATCATCAACGGGTTGACCGGCCGCGAACCCTTTGACGCCGCCACCTATGCCGCCAGCCCGCAGCAGCTGTTTGTGGTGGCCACCAGTGTGGACACCGGACAGCCCGCCTTTTTTGAAAAGGGACATTGCAGCGACTTTACCCGTGCCGTGATCGCCTCGGCCTCCATGCCGCTGGTGAGCTGGCCGGTGAAGATTGACGGCAAAGCCTACCTGGACGGCGGCTGCTCCTGCCCCATCCCGCTGGACTGGGCGCTGAAACAGGGTTACCGCCGCATTGTGGTGGTAACCACCCGGGAGAAAGGCTACCGCAAGCCCATGACCAGCCAGCGGATGGTGGATCTGTTCAGCGACTTCTATGCGGCGCATCCCCGGTTTCTGGCAGCGCTGCTGGCCCAGGATCTGCGCTACAATGCCCTGATGGACCAGATCGACCGTCTGGAAGCGGAGGGCCGCATCTTTGTGGTCCGCCCGCAGCGGCCGGTGACGGTGGACCGGATGGAAAAGGACCGCACCAAACTGCTGGCCCTTGTGAACGAGGGCCGCGAGGAGGCCAAGACCACCCTGCCGGCTTTGCAGCAGTATCTGAGCCGTGGCCTATGACAGCCGCCATTTTATGCCCGGAAGGTATCGCCAGAACTGCAAAACAGGTATTTTACTTTGCCTCCGGCCCGCGGTACAATACAGATACCAACAGTTGGTATCAGCAGTGACTGACAGGGCAAAGGAGCGGATTTTGTATGGCAAATACCATCGAGCATGAAATTTTCCCCCGCGGCGGCGAGAATACCGCCTACGCGAAATCCTTCATCGGTACCTCCTATCTGAATATGCTGACCACCGAGGGAGTGACCATCGGCAACGTGACCTTTGAGCCGGGCTGCCGCAACAACTGGCACGTTCATCATGCCAAGGAGGGCGGCGGCCAGATTCTGCTGGTCACCGGCGGCCGGGGCTGGTATCAGGAGTGGGGTCAGCCTGCCTGCCAGCTGCATGCCGGCGATGTGGTGGTGATCCCCGCCGGGGTGAAGCACTGGCACGGCGCCGCCAAAGACAGCTGGTTTGCCCATCTGGCGGTGGAGGTTCCCGGTGTGGAGACCCGCAACGAATGGCTGGAGCCGGTGGATGACAGCCAGTACGGCAAGCTGGACTGATCCGGTAAAATTGTATACGGCAGCCGCCGGTCCCCCGGGACCGGCGGCTTTTTTTGACAGCTGGCTACAAACATTTCACCTGCCGCTGCGTTGCGGTTTGAGGCAATTGCGTATATAATAGACAATGTATTTGTCCGGCGGAATCCCGGCCGGGACAGAGTGGCAGAGGAGGGACCGGACATTGCAGCAGCGTAAAGCAGGCGGCGTGACCTTCACGCTGACCCGACGCCGGGTCAAAAACCTGAATCTGCGGGTCCGGCTGGACGGCAGCGTGGCGGTATCCGCCCCCATGCGGACACCGCTGGGCGAGGTGGATGCCTTTGTGGCATCCCATGCCGGCTGGGTGGACCACGCCCGTCAGCGGATGGCCGCCCGCCGGGAGGCGGAAGCCCGGATGCCCACCCCCGACAAAGCTGAGGCACTGGCGGGAATGCGGGATTTGGTGGCCTATTGGTGGCCGGCCTTTGCACCCCGCTGCCCGGGACCCATGCCGGCCGTCCGGGTACGGGATATGCACACCCGCTGGGGCAGCTGCAGCCTGCACACCCATACGCTGTGTTTTGCGCTGCGGCTGTGGGGGATGCCGCCCGCCGCCCGGGAATATGTGGCGGTACACGAGCTGTGCCACCTGCTGCACCCCGACCACTCCCCCGCTTTCTGGGCGGAGGTTGCCCGCTGTCTGCCTGACTACAAGGCCCGGCGCGCCATGCTGCGCGCTCCTTCCGGCCGCTGAACAAACCGAATACCCGGAATCTGTGCGGCGCTGCCCGCACCAAGGGAGGTACTGTTTTGCCCGACAACAAACGTTATTCGACGCTGATGAACAACACCCTGCTGTTTGCCATCAGCAATTTCAGTTCCAAGCTGCTGAGCCTGATCAGCCAGCCCTACCTGAGCTACGTGCTGGACGGTCCCGACGTGATGGGCGTCACCAAGCTGATGCAGCAGGTGGCCAATCTGCTGATCCCGGTGGTCAGCCTGGGCGTAAGCTATGCGGTGATCCGCTTTGGCCTGGATAAGACCCAGGACAAGAGCTCGGTGTTCATGAACGGTCTGGCCACCATCGGCACCGGATTTATGGCGATGGTGCTATGCTGGCCGCTGGTGGCGCTGATCCCCAATGCAGGCGATTATCTGCTGCTTCTGTACCTGTGCGTCTTGATGAGCTGTCTGCGCACCCTGTGCACCCAGTTCATCCGGTCGCGGATGCTCAACCGGCTGGTGGCGGTGGACGGCGTACTGACCATGGCCGAACTGCTGGGCGGTTATGTGGTTTTCCTCAACGTCATGCATCTGGGCGCTGTGGGTTATCTGCTGGCCATGGCGGTGAGCGATGCCCTGTCCACCCTGTTTGTCTTTTTTGTCGGCGGCTGTTACCGGTTCTTCCATTTCAAAAAGTTCAGCCTGAGCCTGTGGAAGGACATGCTGAAATACTGCGTGCCGATGATTCCGGCCTCCATCAGTTTCTGGGTCATCAATGCCTCCGACATGTTCTTTGTGCAGGGCATGTGTGAGGGCATGGACGGACGCACCGGCAACGAATGGGCCGGTCTGCTTTCCACCGGGTACTTCCTGCCCCAGATATTGACGATACTGGGTCAGATCTTCTACGAAGCCTGGCAGCTTTCCGCCGTCAGCGAGGAAACCGACCGGGAGGCCTTCTTCTCCAAGGTGTTCCGGGTCTACGGCAGCGTGCTGTTCTGCTGTGCGGCGGGCATTGTCTGGCTCTGCCGCCCGCTGATGAACATTTTCCAGCAAAGCTACTTTGATGCCTGGCAGTTTGTGCCGTTTCTGGTGCTCAGCTCAATGTGCACCTGTCTGAACCAGTTCACCAACAGCGTCTATGTGGTGTTCAAGCGCAGTTTCAGCTCGCTGTACACCATGCTGGCCGGCGCTGTGCTGAATGTGATCCTCAACTACTTCTTCATCCTCTGGATCGGCCCGGTGGGCGTGACAGTGGCCAGCTTCCTGTCGCTGGCCCTGGTCTTTGTGCTGCGTACCTACTCCACCCGCGGCCTGCTGGAGATCGACTTCCGTCCCGGCTGGATGGGGCTGAACCTGGCTCTGGTCCTGGTGGAAATCGGTCTGCTCTATTTCTTCCCGGAACAGTCCTTCTGGCTGTGTATCATCCCCACCGCCATCATCATTGCCATCAACTTCCGGGATGTGTGGCACATGGCCATGCTGCTGCTCGGCCGCTTTGTTCCCGCCCTGCGCCGGAAATAAATCCCTGCCAAAACATATCATCCGATTGGAAAACGAACAGGCAAAGCCAGTGGGCTTTGCCTGTTCGTTTTTGTTGCAGGATGCTCCCGGTTTTTCCGGTTCCGGGTGCAACAAACGCCCCATGCCGCCCGTGTCCTTCCGCGGGTCGTCATGATGGCGTTTCCATTTTTGCAATGTCGAATTTATTTGTTTCCGCCGGCCATAGCCTGCCGGAAAGCTGAGAAGGCACTGGGGACCGAGTAGACAGTTTCCAGTTCCTCCGTTGTGGCCCAGACGCAGCGCCCGGGCAGCGTGTCGGCTTCCGTCTCGGCCAGCCAGCCCTGCATCTGCCAGACTTTGTGGGTAAAGATGTGTTTTGCCTCGCCCAGCGGTTCCAGGCGGGAGGCAGGCAACCCCAGCTGTTCCAGCCGGTCGGCAACTTCCTGTCGGGAAAGTGTCCCCTCCCACAGAAGCGGCTGCCAGAGTTTTGCCAGCAGGCCCCTGTCGGGGCGTTTTTGTAACAGGACGCCCTGCGGCCCGCGCAGGACCACCGCAGTCAGCGGCAGCACCGGCTTGGGCTTTTTGGCGGGCTTGACCGGCAGTTGTTCCGCCCGTCCGGCAGCCCTTCCCAGGCAGAGCGACGCCACCGGGCAGCTGTCACACTGCGGTGCGCCGTTGGGCAGGCAGACCAGCGCCCCCAGCTCCATCAGCGCCTGGTTGAAGTCCCCGGGCCGGTCGGCGGGCAGCTGCTGCACCACCCGGGCGGTAAACAGCCGTTTGGTCTCGGGGAGGGTCACGTCGGAATCGTCATTGTACAGCCGGGCAAAGACCCGCAGCACATTGCCGTCCACCGCCGGCACCGGCAACCCGAACCCGATGCTGGCAATGGCCCCGGCCGTGTAATCCCCGATGCCGGGCAATGCCCGCAGTTCGTCAAAACTGGCCGGCAGTGCACCGCCGTACTGCTCGCAGAGGATTTTGGCCGCTTTTTGCAGATTGGCGGCCCGGCTGTAATAGCCCAGCCCCTGCCACAGCTTGCGCAACCGGTCAGGATCGCAGGCAGCCAGGGCGGCAGGGTCAGGTAGCTCGGTCACAAAGCGCTGGTAATACGGCACAGCGGCCGTCATCCGTGTCTGCTGCAGCATGATCTCGCTGATCCAGATATGATACGGCGTAGGGTCCTGCCGAAACGGCAGGACCCTACGATTTACTTCAAACCATGGCAGCAGTTTTTCTGCAAGGGCCGGCATCAGAAGCCGCCGCAGGTGCGCGGGAAGGGCAGCACGTCGCGGATGTTGGCAATGCCGGTCACGTACATGATCAGCCGCTCAAAGCCCAGACCGTAGCCGGCATGCTTGACGCTGCCGAACCGACGCAGATCCAGGTACCACTCGTAGTCGCTGCGGCGCATGCCCAGCTCGTCCATGCGGGCGGTCAGAACATCCAGGCGCTCCTCACGCTGGCTGCCGCCGATCAGCTCGCCGATGCCCGGCACCAGCATATCCGCTGCGGCCACCGTCTTGCCGTCGTCGTTCATGCGCATATAGAAGCTCTTGATCTCCTTGGGGTAGTCGGTGACAAACACCGGCTTGTGGAAGATCTGCTCGGTCAGGTAGCGCTCGTGCTCGGTCTGGATGTCGGTACCCCACTCGACCTTGTACTGGAACTTGTCATTGTTCTTTTTCAGGATCTCGACAGCATCGGTGTAGCTGATGCGGCCGAAGTCGCTGCTTTCCACCAGCTGCAGGCGCTCGATCAGGCCCTTGTCCATGAACTGGTTGAAGAAGGCCAGCTCGTCGGGGCAGGTCTTGAGCAGGTGCCGGATGACATACTTGGTCATCGCCTCGGCAGTGTCCATGTAGGTGTTCAGGTCGGCAAAGGCCATCTCCGGCTCAATCATCCAGAACTCGGCGGCATGGCGGGGGGTATAGCTTTCCTCGGCGCGGAAGGTGGGTCCGAAGGTGTACACCTTGCCCAGCGCCATGGCCATGGCCTCGGCCTCCAGCTGGCCGGACACCGTCAGGTTGACTGGCTTCTTGAAGAAGTCCTTGGAATAATCCACCTTGCCGTCCTCGGTCTTGGGGACATTGGCCAGATCCAGCGTGGTCACCTGGAACATCTCGCCGGCGCCCTCACAGTCGGAACCGGTGAACAGCGGGGTATGCACATAGGTAAAGCCGTTTTCGTGGAAGAAGCTGTGCAGTGCAAAGGCAGCCTCGCCGCGGACACGGAAAGCGGCATTGAAGGTGTTGGTGCGGGGACGCAGATGGGGCATGGTACGCAGGTACTCCACGCTCATGCGCTTTTTCTGCAGCGGATATTCCGGACCGCAGGGGCCCAGGACAGTAATGCTGTCGGCATTGATCTCAAAGGGCTGCTTGGCGTCGGGGGTCAGCACCAGACGGCCGGTGACCTCAAAGCTGGTGTACAAACCGCTCTTGGCAACCTCGGCGTAATTGGCCAGCTTGTCGGCCTCAAACACCACCTGCACCGGCTTGTAGCAGCTGCCGTCGGTCAGCGAGATAAAGCCGATCTTTTTCGAGTCGCGTACCGTCTTGGCCCAGCCGCAGACAGTCACGACAGTGCCGTCCGCCGGGGTCTGGCGGTACAGCGATACGATCTCGGTTCTTTCCATGTTGTCCACTCCTCAAAGTCTGGCGGGCGGGATTCTGCCAAAAAGCAGTGCCCTGCGCCCGGTATTTTTTCATTATACCCCGTTTTTTGCCTTCCTGCAACTGATCCTCAGACAAAATGCACATTTTTGACGGTCAGCCCGCACGGCCGTATTCCAGCACCGGGACCTCCGATCGGGCAGCCCGGGTCCCGCGCCGGCGATACCATACCACGATTGCAACAAATGCCAGGATTCCCACCAGACTGATGACAAGGCCTGCCGTCAGTCCCGGCGTGCGATACTGCAAGGTGATGGTGTGGCTGCCCGGCTCCAGTTCCAGGCCCAGGAAGGCGGTGTTTGCCCGCAGCAGCTTTGTCGGCTGTCCGTCCACCTGAGCGCTCCATCCGGAAGAATACGGGATCTGAATGACCAGCACCTTTGGTTTGCTGACCGTGATCTCCCCGGTCAGGCTGTTGGTCCCCAAAACGGTGTTCTGCAGACCTTCCGACGAAAGCACTTCCGATCTGGCCGACACGGTGGCGAAGGTCTGGCACTCCAGGTCGATCCGGTCAAAAGTGTAGTACCCGGCGTAGGGCAGCACCACCGTCAGCGTGGTCAGGCCCTGCTCGGTGTAGCCGAAGTTGTAGGCAAAATCGT
Organism: uncultured Subdoligranulum sp.; assembly: GCA_904390925.1. Classification (GTDB taxonomy): domain Bacteria; phylum Bacillota; class Clostridia; order Oscillospirales; family Ruminococcaceae; genus Gemmiger. The sequence goes on along the minus strand of CAJFMB010000011.1, from coordinate 3,847 downwards.
GGCGGCCGCAATAATACTGGTTGTTGCGCATGGCGTAATCAATACGGCCGTTGCCGATATCCGACACCAGATTCAGATAGACTTTCTCCTTGCACCAGAAGTTGGCATACTGCTTGTGCATGGCAAGCCGGTCTGCGGGCGAAAGGGCCGCCAGTTCCTCGGCCGTCATGGCATCCATCGGGTTGGTGGCAACATAATCCATGCCCTCCACCACCAGATAGGTCTCGGCGTCCGGCACCGGATTTGCTACGGTAAACACAATGCTGCCCCCGTCCTTGGGAGAATAGTAGGTGTTGTCATCCAGCTTTTCCACGCCGTTCAGCGTGACTTCCGCCTCGGGGAAGACCACATCCCCGGTGGTGTCCGCCGACGGCAGGTCTTCCCCGTCACCATCCTCCAGCAGAACGCCGCTGAGCAGCGCATCCTGCCGCTGCACCGGAGTCAATGCCTCATAGCTGTCACGGTTCAGGCGCACAGCGCTGGTGTAACCGATGGGCAACGCATCCTCGCTGGGATAGGCTCCCACATTCACGCCCGCCACATCCATGGCAAGCGACGGCTGTTTTTCATACCCGTGGGGCAGGGTTCCGGTGCTGTCGGTGCCTGCCAGGAAATACTTGACCCCCAAAAGATCGTCCAGCACACTGCGGCCATGCAAGCCCACAAAGTTGTATTCTTCCGGTGTATTGTAGCCCATCTCGGCCATCCACTGGGAAAGATAGCCGTTGTTCAGGCTGAAAAAGTAGCTGACACCATGCAGGTCCATCAACATGGCGCTGTTGACAAGGACATTCATGGAGGTATCATATCGCCAAAGGGAAGAATCATCCAGCTGTTTCAGCAGGTTGGCAGGATTGTTCTGGACTGTTGCCTGCCAGGCATACCCATTCGGCTCATATTCCACCAGGGTGGAGCTTTCATCGGCGCCGTACTGGTACCCCAGATTTGCCACAATGCTCAGGCAGCAGCCAATCAGCAGTACTGCACGGTTGACCCGGCGGCCGGCAGCATCCCCGCAGAGCACAAACACTGCCAGCAACAGCATGATCACCGTGTCCAGCAGTGACCATTCACTGCGGACATCCCGGTTCCAGAAGGCAAGCCCACAGTACAGCGTCATCAAGACCGCCAGCGTCAGTTTTTCCCGGCCGGTCAGCTTTGTCATGTCGGGGCAGACCCGTGCCAGAATAAAGGCTTCCAGCATGGCAAAGGCCCACACCCAGCGGTTCTGCATGTAAGAAAAGCCGTTCAGGATCTTGCCCGCCCAGGGGGTCATCAGCATGGCCAGAAAGACCAGCCAGGCGGCTTTCAGCACGGTGTTCTGCCGCCGGCGGGCAAACAGAATCATCACGGCCAACACCGCCACTGCCGAGATCCCGCAGTAGGTGGAATACTCGTCCACCTTGCCGGCGGTGGTCAGGTTGGCGATCAGATTCCAGTACATGGTGAAGGGGTAACTGGTCACCTGCCGGTCCAGCGAAAACCTTGCGCTGCCGAACATTTCCATCACGGTGGGCAGCATGGTCACTGCGGCAATGGCAATGCCCGCCAGACTGAACCCGACAAATTTTGCCAACAACGGCCAAAGGGTGCGCAGCCGGCCGACGCCGTACCGGCGGAAATACTGCACCACCGCATACAGCACCAGCAGCACGGCGATCATGTAGAAGAACAGAAAGTTGGACAAGGCCGACAGCGCAATGGCAACGATGTACAGGGTGGGACGGCGTCCTTCAAACAGATAGTCCGCCCCCAGAAGCACCAATGGGAAGCAGTACATCGGAATAATGAACAGCGGCTCGGTCAGGGCTGTCTGGACCGACCACGCGCAGAAGGCGTAAGCCACCGCCCCCAGCAAAGTGCCGAAGCGGCTGTTGCCATGGTGCAGGCTGAAAGGGAGAAATGCCAGGCCGGCCAGGTAGATGCGCAAAAGCATTAGTCCTTCCAGCAGCAGTTCTCCGTACTGACTGGGCACCAGTGCCGCCAGCAGATTCAACGGGTCCCCCATCACATAATAGCTGAGGGTTCCCACCACATCCGCGCCAAGGCCGATGCTCATGTCCCAGGTGGGGATGGCGTTTCCTGTCAGCAAGCCACGGGCGGCCTCCCGCAGCCAGCGCCCATAATAGACCAGCGCCGGGTAATGCTGCTTGATGCCGTCGGCATACCAGATGAAGGATTTGCCGTTGGCCGCAAAAATGGCAATCCACACCCCGGCCAGCAGGGCAAAAATTCCAGTAAAGGCCAGACACAGCCAGAGGGCCGGGTGCCGTTTTGAAAAACCGCGTGGGGAAATTGCCACAGCTGAATTTTTATCCATACAATGTACCTCTCAAAACTGCCGCCCACAGAAAAGCACGCCAGGCGGCTATAATTGTACATTGTATATTATAAACATCCATATTGGCGGATGCAAGGGTGCCTGCCCTAGACTCGGCCCCCCAGCAATGCAGCCAGCGCCCTGGCTGCGTATTCTCCGCCCCGAACCGCTTCGGCTAGCGTGTTGGCGTGGCCGCCGATTTCAATCAGCAGGCTGCCGGTGGTGATGTCCTGATTGTAAAACCGGTACCCGCACAATACCGGCCGGGTCAGCCCGGGATAGCGGGTTTCCATTTCGGTCTCCCAGGCAGCGGCAAAGGCCAGATTCTGTTTCCAGTCGGGCAGGGACACCGTGCTGCCGTTGTCACAGCCGGCGATGATCATGACCTGGGCGGTGTCCTGCCCGTCAATGGTGGTCAGCGGTTTGATCCGAGTGCCGTTGCTCTCGATGGCGTCCCGGTGGACATCCAGAATCACCTTGATGCTGGGATACTGTTCCAGATAGGCCCGGGCGGTCTGGGCGCTGCGGCTGTAGCTTTCGGTATAGCTGGGGGAATCGTGCAAGGTCTCGTCGTGCAGCGTGCAGATGCCCGCCTGGTTGAGGATCTCCGCCATCCGGGTCCCCACCGCGCACATGTTGACGCTGGTGTCCAGATCCCGGGCGGAAAAGTCCGGGTCATACCAGAGATCCTCCCAAGGCTGGTAGCACTCGGTGGCGTGGGTGTGCAGAATCAGCACCTGGGGCTGGTCGCTGTCCACCTCCACCGAGAAGGGCAGCCCGTCATCCGCCGCCTCGGCAAGGACATCGTCGGCATTCTGGGTGCTGTTTTTGATGCTGCCCGCCGGCAGTGTCACATATCCGGTGCCGCTGCCCTGGGGGAAGGACTGTACCGTCACAAGGCCGGCATCGGCCGGTTTTTCCGGGGCGGGAGAGACGGCGGGTGCGGGGGTGGGGTCGGGCTGTCCGGGGGATGCGGTGGGGGTGGGCAACGGCGTCGGGGAGGCGGTTGCCGTAGGGGCTTCCCCCGCCGTGGTGATGGAGGGCAGCGGCGCTGCGTCCGGCCGGGAGGTCTTTTCCGCCAGCAGCGGAAGCGCCCCCGGCTGAACCAGCAGGACGGCCGCCGCATCCAGCCATCCGCCCGGCGGCAGCTGCGAAGCAGCCAGCAGGCAGGCAAGACCAAATGCCGCTGTCAACACCGCAGCCGCAGCCCCTGCCACAAGCCGGTAGAAAAGCTTCACCTGCCCGCATCCCCTTCCCATACGTTCTTGTCCGCGGGGCCGGCAGGGCCCCGCCCACAATTCCATGGATATGCGCCGGGGGTTGGCTTTAGCCATGCTGCACAAAACAAAAGTGCCGTATTGTCTAAAAATCTTTCGCGTTTTTTGGCAAAAAGCACTTGCATCATTCGGCAGACTATGGTATCATATGTAATACTGTTATGGGGAACCAAGGAGGTGGAACGAATGCCTAACATTAAATCTCAGAAGGACCGCGTTGTCCAGGCCAAGAAAGAGGCTCTGCACAATA